>CAMBEO010000030.1 GCA_945865725.1 Thermoflexus hugenholtzii JAD2
GCCGGCATCGGGCGCCCCGCGATGCCATTGGTAATGAACCACCACAACTCGCCATCGGGGTGCAGGGGCACGTGCACTCCGAGGTTCGGGAGAGCCGGGCGGATCGCGAGCGCTGCCGGGCCATCCCCCTTCCCACCGACCCCGTGGCACGCGGCGCACGACTGCACGTAGATTTGCCTCCCGCGACCGATCGAGGCGTCGCCGAACGGCATGGGATTTTGAAGCGCCTGCGCATCCGTCGGCGCACGGCGGACCGCTCCGGGCGCCGACCCCTCGACGGGGACCCCGGCGTAGGTAACTTCCGGGAAGGTCGCCAGCACATCTTCGCTTCCCGCGCGCCGGACGATCACTTCGACCTCGTAGGTCCCCGTCATGCTGAACGCGCCGGTCCCGGCGACGAAGGTACCGCCCTCTTGCGGGATGAGCCGAACTTCGGTCTCGCCCATGTCATGGTCGGTCATGCGAACAACAAGCCTCGCGGAAGCGCCGGCAACGGGTCCCGCCCGGTCGGTCACCCACACGCTTGCCACGTTGTAGCCGGGTTGACCCGGGTTCAACCGCAGGCGCATGCGCGCGCCATCAACCGTCACCTCACGGAAAGTCCCTCGTGTCGCCTCGATATGGGCCTCCTTGGCCGGCGGCAACTGGGTGAGTGTGCCTGTCACGAGCAGCACCGCCATCATGATGATCTCGGCCATGCCGGTCGTCGCCGCGAGAACGTTCATGGCCCCGACCGTCGGCGCGCGAACCGCTTCCCGAGCGCTGGCCTCCCTCGCCAAGCGCGGGCGGGTCCAAACAAGGTTTATCGCCGCGATGGCGAGGAGGGCCGCCACGAGGGCGAGCTTCAACAGCAACCCCCACCCATGCGCCGTGCCAAGGAAGGCGTTGACGCTCCCGACGAGGAGCCAGGACTGCCAGGCGCCCGTCAGGGCGATGGCCGCGACGCACCCGGCGGCGAGGGGCGAGAAGCGCCCGACGAGCGCCGCGACGAGCGCCCCTCGCGCTTCGATGGCGACCCGTGCCCTCGCCAACACCACTGTCAGGGCCACGATCCCGCCGACCCACGTGCCCGCCGCAATCACATGCACCCAGCTGGCGATGACCGCACCGGTCTCGAGCGGCAGGGCGGCCGCGTGACTGTTCAAGCTGATCGTGACGGGGACGCAGGCGGCGATCAGCGTCGCGACCGCCCATCGACGGCGCCCGACGCCTTGGTCCGGGCGGGCGCGCCGGGTGTCGTGGACCGCCGCGATGGCCATCATGAGCAGCACGAGGCTGACGGCTCGCGCGATCGCGACCTGCCCGAATCGTGTCCCCGCAAGCAGGACGGCGAGTGGAGACCCGCTACCAAGACCCGCGGCGACCACATTGATCGGCCTGATGCCGGCGCCGTCCGCCGCCTGCGCGACGATCGCCCACGCCAGGCCGACGACGCTCGTGCCGAGGCCAGCGACCGCGACACTCCAGGTCGAGCGCGTGAGCGCCGCGATCACCGTCGGCGCAATCACCTCACGGGACCGCAGCCGTGCCGCCGCGGGTCCGAGGACGACGACTCCGAACGCCATCGCCCCAAGTGCGAGGCTTGCCCCGACGTAGGTGACCGTTCGCAGCGCCGTGCGGGATACCGTCGCTGCGGGCATGGTCGTCCCGCTCGTCGCGGCGGCAAGGAACGCCTCGACCTCTGGCCCGATGCCGATCCCGATCGGGAAGCTCCCCGCCGACTCGTGCGCGTCGACCGCGGAGACCGTCCGCCACGACACCACGTACGCGCCGTCGGTCAGTCCGGCGAGAGCCCCGGCTGCACGGTTCGGGTCCTCCGGCGTCACCGTGAGGGCGACGGTCTGGACGGTCACGCCCGCAGTCGTGAGGATCTGCACTGACGAGTACTTCGGTTCCGGCGCCTCCGTGAACCAGAGCTGAATCATGGTGGGAGCGGCGGGCAAGACCTGCCCGGCGCTCGGGTCCGACCGGACAAGGTAGGCATGGGCGTCCGCGCGACGGGGCCCGGCCGCAAGCGCGATGACGAGCGCGATGATCGACAAAGTGAGCGTTCGAGGCCCCCGCCCATATCGGGCGGACAGTGGGCGCCGGCGGACCGGCCCGCACCATGTGCTAGCCCAGATGGATCGCGGGAGCACGGCGGTCGCGGGCGTCATGGCCAGGATCGCCAAGGTGCGATGGCTGGGACTCCGCGTTCCGTCGCGGCGAGCAGTCGGGCCGCCTGCGTCCGGCCGGTCATGAGCTTGGCAACCATGTTGCGCAGGTGGCTTTTTCACTGTGAGCTCGGAGAGGACCAGCCGACGCGCAATCTCCTGCTTGCCAGGCGCGCGGCGACCTCGGCGAGTATCACTTCCTCGCGTTCCGGATCACAATCCCCCACGTCAACGGGGGAAGATCACCAGGCGGGGGGGGCGAAAGGCACGCACGCAACCTTGCCCGCCTATCGCCGTGCCGTCGAGCCGAAGCAGACCCGCTTGACAAGGGCTAGGGTGTCAAGCAACTCCTCACCTGACCGGTACGCCATCATGTCGCCGACGGCTCAGGCGGCCGCGTCGAGACGCGTTAGTTGCTCGGCGCGGAAAGGAAGCAGGTTCCATTGCCATCGTGCCGGATGCCCCTGACCCATTTTCTTGGGATCGGGAGACACGTACGACATGTCGGGTGATCACCGTCCGGGAGGAAGCGCCCTCCTACCATCTCTCGCGGCGACGACCGATCACCGGGATGCGTCGATGCGAGGAATCGCCGCGTGCAAGCGTCACGCGTCGGCCAGGTCGTCGATTGCGACAATGCACGTCAGCGACGGCCCTGGCACCACATGAACGGGACGAATGAACGTCGACCGCAACCGGCGAGCTGAGCGCGTGGCGTTCGAGACTGGTCCGGGTCGGCGCGGTAGTTCTCGGGGACCAGTTCCGAGCCATTCAAGAAACGGATAGTGGAGGTCTTGGCAGGGATGGTCGGCCAGCCTACCGGTAACCACGCGCAGGCCGACGAATCGTTGTTCGGCTCGGAGACGAAATCACCTTTGATGCCCGATCAGGGCGGCCATGACGACGGACAGGCGACCGCGCAGGGGACGCCACCGAAGATGGGATGGTCGCCGACCCCTCCCACAAGTCCATGGCGTGTCGAGGCGCTTGCGATTGCCGGCGCCATCGTCGCGTATCTCGTTCTCGCAGCTGGGCTATTCGGCGCCTACTTTCCACTGGACGAGACCAAGGCCGGCGGACCCGGGGAGTTTGTCTCGGGAGTTGCCATCCAGTGGTTCGTCGCGCACACGGTCGCGACGCAGGGCGAGTTGCCGCTCTGGAACCCGTTCATCCGGACCGGCATCCCGTACATTGGCAATCCCTACATCAGCATCCTGAACCCGTTCGTGCTCGTCCCCTTGTGGCTTGCAGGCCCCGTGAACGGCGCGAAAATCGCCGTCGTGATCGCCTGCGCCATGGCCGGCATTGGCCAGTACTGGCTGGGAAGGGTCGTCGGCCAAGGACGGTTGGCCTCGTTCGCCGGGGGGGCACTGGGCCTCAGCGCCGGGAGCTTCGTGATCCCGGTCGCAACGGGATTCTCGTTCGCCGGTCCGATGCAGCACGCCTTGATCGGGGCAGTCCTCGCGAGTTTCCTCGCATACCTGCGTTCCCCCTCCATGCCCCGGCTGGTCGTCGCCGGGACAACCAGCGCCCTCATGTTCTTCACGGGCTTCCTCTATTACTGGATCGGTATCGGGGTCGTGCTGCTTATCGCGGCGGCGGGCCACCTCTGGGAACGCGGGGCACGAGACTGGTCCGCGGTCGGCGTGAACGTGAGCAAGGCACTGCGCCCCATCGTGGCGTACGGCGTGCTCGTACTGGCGCTCGTCAGCCCCTCCCTGATCCCGCTCATCGACCTCATGCCGTATATCGAGAAGCCCGTGGACGTCACGAACTCGGGGACATTGCCGTTTCTCATAACCCTGTTCGGGTTCGTCGTACCCGACAAGCGGATGTGGATGAACGGCCTCTGGGGCGCGAGCCCGCTCGGATGGGCGATCTACTACAGCTACATTGGAGCAACGGTGCTCGTTGGCATTCCAGCGAGCATATACGCGATCAGAATGGGGCGGGTTCGCCACGCGACAAGTCTTATCATCGGTTTCTTGGCAATGATCGTCCTCGCGTCGATCCACAAGACGGTCTTTGCGCCATTACTCGACATGTTCTCATTCATGCAGCAGTTCCGGTTCTGGGGGAGCCTTGTCGCGGTTGCCACGGTGGTAGCCATTCCCCTCCTGATGTCGGGTGCCGACTGGCTATGGGCAATTGCCACTGGACCGAGCGGTGCCGGTGACGTTCGGCTCCCCCAGTGGGAGCTGCGAATGGTCTCTGCCACGCCGACTGGGCCCCGGGAACTCCGGGTAGCACTCAGTCGCGTCGCGGTAGGTGGAGCAGTGCTCTGGTACTGCGTGGCGTCCGTCGCCGACCCATGGCAGACGAACCGCGCGATCGTGACGACGCCCCCTTGGAACGCCGCCGAGGATGAGGTCTTCAAGTGGGTCCGTGCCCAAGGCCAAGGCCCGATGGCCGTCAACGCCATCTCGATGATTTACGCGTTGGCGTCCAGTTCCCAACAGCGCCACGAGTTGCAGGCCCTCGACTCGGTATTCCCGATGAAACTTCGGCCGTCTCGCGTCGCCAATCGCGATGCCTTGTGGACGGCGCCGAAGTTCGCGATCACCCTACCGAACGCCCCTACCAATCCGACGATGCAATTAGTGCGGAAGTTTTCCGGTGGTTGGGTGTACGCGTTACCGCCTGGCCTTCCATTCGCATTTGTCGCTCGCGATGATGCGATGCCGTTCGGCCCCGAAGCGGTCGGCGCTCGAGCCGTTGCCGAAGGCAATGTCGTAGAGGCCAGCGCGCACTTCGACGGCCCAAACCGGATCGTGATTGCCGTCCCGGCGACCGTCTCATGGGCACAGGGTCCGAACCGGCAAGTGCCTCGCCTCGTCGTCATGCAGGGATGGATGCCAGGGTGGCGTGCCAGAGGGTCGGCCGGCGGGGAGCGGGTGGTTACCCCGGTGAGCGAGTACCTTGCGATAGCCGAGCCACGCCTCGGTGAGACGATCACCCTCGAATACCTGCCGACGAGCTACCTTGTCGGCAAGGCCATCGGGTTTGCAGCCCTCGCAGTCTGCATCGTTGGCTTGGCGGTTCCTCGCGAGCTCGCCGAGCAATTGGCAGCTGCGGTCGCACGCGCTTTACAAGGAAGGTCGTCACGGGAGAAGTCCAACGACCGAAGCGACGTGGCCTGACCGTCGCCCGAACACGCTCGGGCCATGGACTATCCTGACTGTCAGGAGACCGTTGCGGGAGGGCACCCGACGCTTGATTCTCGTCGCGTGTCGGGGCACGACCACCGGTGCCGAGATGCCCGCGCAGTACGGATGGACTGGGTCGCGTGACCGCTATCGGTCGAGTGGTGTCGACCGCTCCGCGACGTCCCGGTACACCGCTTCGGTTGCGCGGGCGCTATCGGCCCAGGTGAACATCGCCTCGGCCCGTGCCCGGCCGGCGGCGCCCCATGCCGCGAGCCGCGCCCGGTCCCGGAAGGCCTCGCAAAGGCCCCAGGCGATGTCGCCCGCGTCGGCGCCGTTCACGTGCAGGCCAGTCTGCCCCGGACCATGGGCGACAACCTGCTCGCGGAACCCCACGACGCCGCGCGCGCCGGCGACGCACGCCTTCCCCATCGCCATCGCCTCGAGGGTCACGATGCCGAATGGCTCATACGTCGAGGGGAACACGCCAACATCACACATGGCGTAGTGTGCGATCCGCTCGCCCTCGGGCACCAGTTCGGACCGGATGTGGACCCTGTCGCCTAGGCCGAACCGTGCGACACGGTCGCGCACGTCGACTTCGACCTGACCGACGCCAAGGATCACCAGATGCGCGTCAGGCACGTGTTCGCGTACCTCGGCCATTGCCTCGACGAGTGCGACCGCGCCCTTCTCCGGCACCATTCGACCGACGTACAGGGCCACCGGGGCCGTCTCAGGGATGCCGTAACGGGCGCGAAGCGCCGCAATCTCGCCCGCCTCCACCGCCGACGGCCGGTATCGCATCGGATCGACACCATTCCAGACGGCGTGGACCTTGGCCGGGTCCCATCCATGCGCGAGAAGGTCGTCGCGCATGGCGTGCGAGACGGTGATGACGGCGTCGGCCTCCCACGCGATGCCGCCTTCGAAGGCGCGTACGGCCGGTGACCCTCCGCCATGCGGCTGCCTTCCCCACTCGGCGCTATGGATATGGAACACGATCGGGGCCTGCCGATGCTTCGCGAGGTTCAGGCCCGCGATGGCGGAGAGCCAGTCCTGAATCGCGATGATGTCGATGTCCGCTTCGCGGCGCGTGGCGCGCGTGGTTTGCATGTTAAAAGAGACCAAGTCTGAAAGGTACCCGCCCCAATGTTTGAGATCCTCGTTCAGCAAGTGCGGGAACGACCCGGTCACGTCGAACAGCGGGATCCGCCGCACGTCCACGCGGGGGTGGGGTTCCGGCACGACCGTCTGCGGCCACGCCACGTGTTCGGGTGACCACACGATGACGTCGTGGCCAAGTTCGGCAAGCGCCCGCGTCGAACACTGCGAGTAGGTGCCGAGGCCACCGACAATCGTCGGCGGGTATTCCCAAGTGTGATGGGCGATCTTCATTGCCATCCTCGTCACGGGTGCGGGGAAGGGCGCGGGAGAAGGGGGAAATCACTCCCCTCTCCCGCCGCAGCGGGGGAGGGGTTGGGGGTGGGGGTCCATTTCTTCTCAACCCCGCCGCAGCTGCGGAGGGGCACGAGGTGGGGTCCTCCGGCTACTTCGGGCGCGCCGCGAGGTACTCGAGCTTGCCGAGGAGGTTGCCGATGACCCGGTCCCATGTGAACAGCGCGGCGGTGCGGCGCGCCTCCTCCCTGAGCGGCGCGAGCCACTCGGGGTGTGCCAGAAGGTGTCGGATCGCGCCGGCCAACTCGTCGGCGTCATCCGTCTCGATCGAAATGCAGTTTTGGAGCGAGATCGCGTAGTCCTCGCCCGTAGCGCCAACCACGGCGACGCCGCCCGCGCCCATCACCTCGAGGCCAACCAGGCCGAACGGTTCATGACCGCTATTCGCGAGGACCGCGTCGGCGGCCGAGTACAGGGCGCGCTTCAGGTCATCAGAGATGAACAGGCGCAGATTGAGCACGTCGGCCTCGCGTGAGGCCTCGGCCATGGCGTTCACCGCCGCCCAGTCGTCTCCCCGCGGCGCGGTGACATCACGCACGACGAGGCCCCTCCGGTGAGCGTGCGAAAGGACCTGCCCACCGTGCGGTTCGATCCCGCCGCGGACGGCCAACTTGACGCGATGGCCCATCCGCTTCAGGCGGACGACCGCCTCGATCGCCTGGATCCATCGCTTGTCGGGATCAAACCGGCCGATCTTGAACAGGAACGGCGACGCATCGACCCCTCGCCGGATGGCGTCCGCAAGGTCATGCCGCGGTGGGTCAAGGAAGCGTTCCGGAATGCCGTTCGGGATTACCAGAGGATTCAACCCGAGCGGCCACATCAAGTGCTTCATGTATCGACTGACGGTGGTAATCGTCGATACGAATTGAAGGCGCGACCAATTGATTCGCATGAACGTGTACGTGTTGTTCGCATTCCACAGGAGCAGGGCTTGGTCGCGCAGGCCGACCGAGTGCAGGAGGTCGCTGATGCGCCACGTCACTTCGGCCGTGTGCCACTCCTCGGCGAGGAGGGCAACGGTCCTCCCGCGCTTCGCGGCCGGGGCGACGATCTTGTCAACGACGAACCGGGGCACGCTGTCGTTGATGTCGTGAATCTTCAGGAACTCGCCGTCATACACGCCGACCGGGTGGTCGCGGCTGATCCACTGGGACCACCGGTAGAGGTGAAGGCGACCCTCATGCTGCACCTCGTGCCCGGGGAGGTTCGGGTCGCCGATGAAAATGAGATGCGCCGTGAAGCCCGCCTCGGCGAGGGCCTGCGCAAGTTCGGTGACACGCACGCCGAGGCCGCCCGCCATCGAGTACGGCAGGTCTGGGCCCTCGAAGCTCAGGATCACGAACTCGAGGTTTCCCGGGTTCAGGCTGACCGGTGCCGGCGTGGTGCCTTCCGACTGGGCATCCCCCGCTTCAAGGCCGGGAACAGGCATGGAAACGCCTTCTTGCCCGGCCCCAGGTGACCCGCCACGTGAGACCGGAGGATTCGCGACCATGGTCGTCGGGGCGTCGCCTCGCCTCGCCATCCCCTCGAGAAAAGCGATGTCGCCTTGCGCTCTCGTCGCCGCGAGGGAGCGCCGAGGGGTGGTGTCCACACCTTGTCCGGCCAGGAACCGTTCGTCCAGGGTTGACCTCCATGCCCGAAGCAGGAGGTCCGAGCCGTAGCCCGGCGCACCGCGCGATCACCCATCCCGGCGCCGGACGACGGGTCGGGTCATGCCAGGCCAGTCGCTCCCGAGTGTACCCAGACAAACATTCGCGGTCGCAGTACGGCCGGCGGGACGCCCCCTTACATCTGCCGGGACGACCCCTTCCATCGTTATCCGCGTACGCGGTCCCTCCCCCGGAATGACCCCCTCCATCGTTATCCGCGTACGCGGTCCCTCCCCCGCTTCGCGGGAGAGGGGGGTCAGGCGACGTACCATCGGCTCGCCCGGGCTTGGCTCGCCCGGCAGCGCACGCCGGATCCATGAGATTGACCGGGAAGTTGACCGTCCCACCTGACAACACGCGGACAGTCGCGCCTGCGGACGGTGTCACCGGTACGCGATCGCCGGGCGCCATCATCGCCCGCGCCGGTGTACTCCTCATGGTCGGGACCGCCGCCAGCCGGATCCTCGGCCTCGTGCGCGACATCGTCGTGTCGGCGCGGTTCGGCACCTCCGGCGACCTGGACCTGTACGTCGCCGCTTTTCGCGTGCCGGACCTCGTGTTCACGCTCGTGTCCGGTGGCGCGCTCGGCTCGGCACTCGTCGCGGTGTTCTCCCAGGCCCTCCACGGAGCGAACTCGGGCAATGCGGACGACCGCACGGGAGAGGTCCGGCTGGTCCGCGTTGCCGGGGCCGTCGCATACGGGGTCATGGTCGCCTCGACCTTGGTCGCCGCGGTCGGCATGGTCCTCGCGCACCTGATCGCACCGCTGCTCGGCACGGGGTTCTCGCCAGATGGACAGGACCGCCTCGCGGCGATGATCCGGATCCTCCTGCTCCAACCGGTCCTGCTCGGCACGGGCGAGGTCCTGACGCGCTTCCTCCACGTGCGCGGTCGCTTCGTCGTCACCGCCTTCGCACCAGCGGCGTACACCGGCGCGATCGTCGTCGCCGCGCTCGTCGCGCCGGTGGAGATGGGGACCGAGGCGCTCGCTTGGGGCACCGTCGCGGGCGCAGCCTTGTTCCTGGTAGTCCAGGGTCTCGACGCGTGGCACGTCGGGTTCCGGTTGCCACTCGCCATCCGGTCGCTCGCGGGCACGCGCGACGACGTGGCGGAGGTCCTGCGCCTGATGGGCCCGCGCCTGGTCGGGCAGGGCGCCGTGCAGTTGAGCTTCGTCGCGACGACGCGGATCGCCTCGTTCCTTCCGGCCGGGAGCCTCGCCGCCCTCAACTACGCGTGGGCCCTTGCGATGCTGCCCCTGGGCGCGTTCGCGATGACGACCGCCAACGCCGCCTTCCCGACGTTTGCAGGCCAAGCCGCGCGTGGGGAGTTCGCGGCGCTCGCTTCAACCGGTCGGCGCGTGATCGGCGCGATCTCCGTCGCGATGCTTCCCGCGGTCGCGGGGGCGTTCGCCATCGGGCCGGACGCGATCGAGGTGCTCTTCGGGCGCCACGCGTTCGGCCCGGAGTCGGTCCACCTCACCGCGACCGCGCTCGCCGCCTACGCCGCCGGGTTGCCCGCCCACGGCATCCTCGAGGTCCAGATGCGCCTCTCGTTCGCCTTGCGCGACATGCGCACGCCCGTGGTCATCGGCGTGGTTGCGATGGCCCTTAACGTCGCCCTTGCGACCGCCCTTGCCCCGGGCCTCGGCCACGTCGGGATCGGGATCGCCTTGAGTGCTGCCGCCTTCATCGAGGTCGTCCTGCTCGGCGCCATGCTCGAGCGACGCCTGCCAGGGGTGCACGGCGATGGCCTGGGCGGCCTTCTCGCGCGGCTTGGCGCCGTGGCTGTCGTCGCCGGCGTCGCCGCCTGGGGAACCTCAACCATTGCGCGCGAGTTCGGAATCCCGGTAGGCGCACGCCTCCTTCTTGATTGCGCGGCGTTCGGCGTCAGCGCGCTTGGCGCCGCTTGGGCGCTCGGCGCGCGCGAGATCCTCGACACGGCGCTCGCGCTCGCCCGGCGCCTCGGGTGGCGGCGTCCGCCCCTCCCCTGATCTGGGACCGACCCCGCTATACTCGCCCGATGATCCCGCGCGAGCGAATCCGCAATTTCTGCATAATCGCGCACGTCGACCACGGCAAGTCCACGCTCGCCGACCGCCTTCTTGAGGTCACCGGGACGATCTCGAAGCGCGACCTGACCGAGCAGGTCCTCGACCAGATGGACCTCGAGCGCGAGAAGGGGATCACGATCAAGGCGAAGGCCGTGCGCATGGTTTACCGCGCACTGGATGGCCTCGACTACCAGCTGAACTTGATCGATACCCCGGGACATGTCGACTTCGCGTACGAGGTGAGCCGTGCCCTGGCGTCGTGCGAGGGCGCCCTCTTGGTCGTCGATGCCGCCCAGGGGATTGAGGCGCAGACCCTCGCGAACACCTACCAGGCCCTCGAGCACGACCTGACCATCATCCCGGTCATCAACAAGATCGACCTGCCGTCGGCCCAACCCGAACACGTGGCGGCCGAGGTCGAGCGGGTGATCGGCCTGCCCCAGTCCGACTGCATCCTGGCATCAGCGAAGACCGGGTTCGGCACCGAGGAGATCCTCGAAGCCATCGTGCGGATGGTGCCGGCGCCGGTGGGAGACGCAAGCGTTCCCCCACGTGCACTGATCTTCGACAGCCATTACGACACGCACAAGGGGGTCGTCGCCTACGTCCGGATGGTCGAGGGCACGTTGCGCGCCGGGCAAAAGGTGCGGATGATCCAGACGTCAGTCAACGCCGACCTGCTTGAGGTGGGCTGCTTCCGTCCCCGCCCGGTCGCCTGTGAGACGCTCGCCCCCGGCGAGGTCGGATACCTCGCGACCGGCCTGAAGACGGTGGCCGAGTGCCGAGTCGGCGACACGGTGACCGACGCGGGCACGCCGGCCACCGAGGCGCTCGCGGGGTACCGGCCAGCGAAGCCGATGGTATTCGCCGGCTTCTACCCGGTCGAGAACTCGGACTTCCCCCTCCTGCGTGACGCCCTCGACAAACTCAAGCTGAACGACGCGGCGCTCGTGTACCAGCCGGAGACATCGGTCGCCCTTGGGTTCGGGTTCCGCTGCGGGTTCCTCGGGCTCCTCCACATGGAGATCGTCCAGGAACGCCTCGAGCGGGACTACAACCTCAACCTTCTCGCGACCGTCCCGAGCGTCGAGTACGAGGTGGTGACCACCAAGGGCGAGGTGTTGCGCATCGACAACCCATCGGGCCTCCCGCCACCCGATCGGATCGACGAGGTGCGCGAGCCCTGGATGCACATCCAGATCGTCTCGCCGAAGGAATACATCGGCGCGATCATGGAGCTCGTCAAGGCGCGCCGGGGCGAGTACGTCAAGCTGGAGTACCTGGACGAGACGCGCGTCCTGCTCCAGTACACGGTGCCGCTCGCCGAGATCCTGGTCGATTTCTTCGACCAGCTGAAGTCGCGAACGCAAGGCTACGCGTCCCTCGATTACACGATGGAAGGCTTGCGCGCCGGTCCCCTCGTCCGCCTGGACGTCCTCGTGAACGGCGAGCCGGTCGATGCGCTGTCGCTGATCATCCATCGCGACAAGGCGTACGACCACGGTCGCGTGCTTGTCGAAAAACTCCGCGGCCTGATCCCGCGCCACATGTTCGAGGTGCCCATCCAGGCGGCCGTGGGGGCGCGGGTGATCGCGCGCGAGACCGTCCGCGCAATGCGCAAGGACGTCCTCTCCAAGTGCTACGGCGGCGACATCTCCCGCAAGCGCAAGCTCCTCGAGAAGCAGAAGGAGGGCAAGCAGCGCATGAAGCGGGTCGGTAGCGTGGAGATCCCGCAGGAAGCGTTCCTCGCCGTCCTCAAGCTGTCCTAGGGGACGCACCCGCACACCCTGGCCTGCGCCCCCACCATCGTTATCCGCATGCGTCCCTCCCCCTGTGCTTCGCGGCGAAGGAGAGGGAAGCACCGGCCCCTCCGCGTGTCCGATACTGTCCAGGTACACGAAGCCATGATGATCGAAGCCATCAACCTCACGAAGCGCTACGGGCTCCGCGTCGCCCTGCAGGGCGCCACCTTCCACGCCGCCCGCGGGGAGATCCTCGGCCTCCTCGGCCCGAACGGCGCCGGCAAGTCGACGACCATGCGCATCCTGACGGGCTACATGCCGCCGTCGTCCGGGACCGCTCGCGTGGCGGGCTTCGACGTCGTCGAGAACTCCATCGAGGTCCGCCGGCGGATCGGCTACATGCCGGAAAGCGTGCCCCTCTACCCCGAGATGACCGTACGGGCCTACCTCGACTTCGTGGGGCGCGCCAAGCAGGTTTCGCGTCGCGAGGATGCGGTCGAGTGGGCGATGGACGCGGCGCGTGTCGACCACATGGCCGACACGATCGTGGGACGCCTGTCAAAGGGGTACAAGCAACGCGTCGGCCTCGCGCAGGCGATCATTGCCGACCCCGAGGTACTCGTCCTCGACGAACCGACCGCGGGACTTGACCCGAACCAGATCATCGAGACCCGCGCGCTGATTCGTCGGCTTGGCCGAGACCGTACCGTCATCCTCTCGACCCACATCCTCCCCGAGGTCAGCATGACGTGCGACCGGGTAGTGATCGTGAATCGCGGGCAGGTGGTCGCGGAAGACACCCCGTCCGGGCTGTCGCAGCGAATGGCCGGCGCCGAGCGGTTCGCCGTGACCGTGCGAGGGCCTCGTGACGACGTTGCCGCGACCATCGCCCTCGTCCCCGGCATCGCGCGTGTCAATGCCCGGGACGAGGCGTTGACTGGCGACGACATCACGACGTACGACGTCGATGCGGAGCCGTCCTCCGGGTCGGACCTGGTGGAAGCGGTCGCCGCGGCGGTCGTCGGGCGAGGGTGGGGCTTGCGCGAGATGCGACGCCAGAACCTGTCCCTCGAGGACGTCTTCCTGCAGCTGACGACCTCCGAGCCAGTCCCGGACGATGCAATGGCCGTGGCGCCATCCGAGGCCGGGTGACACCCGACGTCGATCATGGGCTTCGCCTCGTGCCTTCGCGCCGTGGCGAACCCGGCTCGCGCGGAAATCTGCTGGGATACGAGGACTTCAGATGAAGCGACTTGCGAGCTCGACGAGCGCCTACGCCGCCGGCATCGGCGCCATCGCCTACCGCGAACTCTATGGCTACCTGGTGGCCCCGACCATCTACGCCGTGGCGTCCGTGTTCCTCCTGGTCAACGGGTGGATCTTCTACCTCATCCTGGCCCAGGGCTACGCCGAGGCAAGCCTCAAGGCCATCCTCCCGACGACGGCGTTCCTGCTGCTCCTGGTCGTGCCGATGCTCACGATGCGCCTCGTCGCTGAGGAACGGAGTTCCGGCACGATCGAGTTGCTCATGACGTTTCCCTTGACCGACGCGCAAGTCGTCCTGGGCAAGTACCTGGCCACGATCCTGGCGTTCGCGCTGACCTTGGTACCGACCCTCTCGTACGTGGCAATCATCCTGGTGCACGGGGCGACCGACTACGGCCCGCTCGTGACGGCCTACCTCGGCCTGCTCTTGCTCGGGGGGTCATTCATCGGGGTGGGAATCCTCGCCTCGGCGCTGACGCGAAGCCAGCTGGTCGCCGGCGTGATCGCGTTTGGCATGTTGCTGATGCTCTGGGTCCTCGGTGCCGCTTCTGGCGTCCTCGGACCGCGCCTCTCGCCGATCATCAGCTACCTTTCCCTCGCTGAGCACTTCCAGAACTTCGGGTCGGGCGTCGTTGACGTCAAGGACATCGTCTTCTATCTCAGTGCGATTGTCTCGACCCTTGTCGTGACCACGCGGGTCGTCGAGTCGGGACGGTGGCGGGAATGAGCGAATCAGGCCAGGACCGCGCAAGGGTTGGGGAACCCTCACCAATCGCCAGCGGGGCGCCGCACCCGGGTGACCGCCCGGTAGACGACTCGGACGAGACGGGCATCGCTCACTCCCCTCTCCCGCTGGGCGGGGGAGGGGCTGGGGGTGGGGGCCGCGACGGCGACCAGGACACCGCTGACCACCACGACCAGACGGAACACGAGGCCGACGCACACGGTGGCGCCGCGGCAGACAACGATGTCGATCTGGACGAGCCCGACCATGCGGACGAGACGGGCGACGGCGACGGCGACGGCGACCATCCGGACGGGGACGGCGACGGCTCCGGTCTCCCGGACGACGACCAAGCCCGCGAGCAAGAGACCGCGAGCGGCGACGACGATGGCCTCATGGCGTTCGTCACGCCCCTCATCGGTGTCGGCGGTGGCACCCTCATGCTCGGCGGCCTCGCCTGGTGGGGGGCGACCCGTGACCTGTCCACCAGCGTCTCCGCGGTCCTTGCCATCGGCGCCGTTCTTCTCGGGATCTACGTCGCGATCCACGGGCGCGACGTCATCGCGTGGGGTGGCACCCGTTCGGCCCGTCGGGGTAGCGCCGCGACGATCCAGTCGATCGCAATCATCGGCATCCTCGGCGTCCTCAACTGGGTCGCCGTCGAGTACGGCGGTCAACTCGACTTGACAAGCGCCAAGCGCTACACGCTTGCCGACCAGACGCGAAAGATCCTCGGTGCGCTCGACCGGGACGTCAAGGTCATCGCCTTCGTCCCGAGCCGGTTGGACGGCGACCCCTTCTCCCGGGGCACCAAGGCCCTCCTGCAGGAATACGGGCGCGCGTCGAAGCGGTTGACGATCGAGTTCGTCGATCCGGAAGTGAACCCTGGCGTCGCGCGCCAATACGACATCCGCGCGGTGCCTGTCACCCTGTTCACCGACGGCGAACGGAAGGAAGAGACCACCGGACTGACGGAGCAGGACTTCACGAGCGCGCTGCTCAAGCTCACGCGCGCCGAGAAGAAGAAGGTGTACTTCTTGCAGGGCCACCAGGAGCGGGATCCTGACTCGGCCCAACAGGGTGGCATGAACGTCATCTCGCAGGCCCTCAAGCGCGAGAACTACGTGGTCGAGAAGCTCTCGCTCCTCGCGACGCCGCAAGTCCCGGCCGACGCCGCCGTCGTGGTCATCGCGGGACCGCGAGTGAAGGCCCTCGAGGCCGAGGTCAAGGCGATCGACGACTACCTGGAGGCGGGAGGCCACGTCCTCTTCTTGCTCGAACCGAAGGTGGACACCGGGTACGAACCAGTCCTGGACCGGTGGAACGTCGTCGTCGGGTCCGACCTGGTCATCGATCCCGCGCGAAACTTGAACCAGGACCCGTTGACGCCCGCACCGCTTCCGCAAGCGGGACACCGGATCTCCTCGTCACTGACCGACGTGATCCTGCCCGGCACGCGGTCGATCGCGCTCAAGTCACCGGGGGGAAGCAAGGACCTGGCGACGGCCTCGATCCTCAAGTCGACCGATCGCGGGTGGGGCGAGACGACCCTCACCGGCGCGGCCCGCTACGACGAGGGGGTCGACCTCAAGGGACCGGTCTCGGTGGCGGTCGCGGTCAACCGCACGGACCCGATCCCCGCGATTTCTCCCGGCGCGACGGCTACGCCGAAACCGGATGACGCGGCGAAGACCCCGAAGGGGCGCGCCGTCATCGTCGGCAATGCCGAGTTTGCCTCGAATACCTTGGCCGGCCAGGTCATCGGTAACCGGGACCTCTTCGTCAACGCCGTGAACTGGCTTGCGGAGGACGAGGACCTCATCAGTGTCCGTGCCGAACCTCAGGCCGCGCCTTCGATCATCCTCACCAACCAGGGCGAGTTCCTCGTCCTCCTGACGGTCGTCCTCCTCGTACCGCTGTCCGTGGTCGCAATCGGCGTCGCGGTCTGGTGGCAGCGGCGATAGCCACGATGTCTGGATCAGGATCAACGAGGGGCCTGCGGCCCGCGACGCCACCGGAGCGGCGTGGTCCCCGCCGCGAGATGCCGCGGCAACGCGCGGCGACCACTGGCGCGCTGGAACCCGCGCGATTGCGGCGGATTGGTGCCCTCCGGATCACCATTCTCTGGGTGGTGATCCTCGTCTCGAGTTCCGCCGGCGCGTGGTATTTCGGCAGCGCCCGAGACAGCACCGTGGACCTATCGAAGAAGGTCAGCCCGTTCAGCGCGGTGGACTTGGCCGTGGTCGCCTATTCGAAGGACGGCAAAGTCGCGACGTTCACGCGGAACGCCGATGGCAAGCTTGAGCGGGATGGCCAGGCGATGGCGCCCCAACCGACCCCTGTCACGGCGGCATCGACGGGTGCGACGCCAGCGATCCCGACGGTCTCGATCGCGCCCGGGTCACGGGTCGAGAGTTTCGCGAACCAGTTGCGCGACCTCCCGGTCGACCGGGTCGTCGCGTCCACGCCGAGTACGAGTTCCGAGTACGGCCTCGATTCGCCGGTCCTGACGATCGAGATGACGGCGAAGGCGGGCGGAACGATTCGCCTCGCGTTCGGCGCCAAGGCCGTTGGCGACGGGGCGTATTACGTGCGCCGCGAGACCCGGGACACGAACGACACGATCCTGGCGTCGAGGTACACCATCGACGAGATCCTCAAGTTCGCGTCGGACCAGCTCGGGCCGCCGTAGGGCGGTAGCGACCGAGGGCGGACCTCACCCCCGCCCCAGGACGGCCCCTCCCCGGACCGGACCCCACCATCGTTATCCGCGTACGCGGTCCCTCCCCCGCTGCGGCGGGAGAGGGAAGCACCACCAACCCCCCAACGCGGCGGCGGGAGCGGTCGCGACCAGCCCCCCAGCCAACTACTCGTGCCGACGCGCGAGTTCGGCCTCCACGTCGGCAGGTGACATGCCCGCATCGGCCAGCAGCACGAGGGTGTGGAACCAGAGGTCGGCCATCTCGTAGGCGAGTTCCTCGCGCGACCGGTTCTTGGCGGCGATGATGACCTCGGAGGCCTCCTCGCCGATCTTCTTCGCGATGCGATCAACGCCCTTCGCGAGGAGGCCGGCCACGTACGACCCCTCAGGCGCCTGTCGACGACGGTCCTCGATAATCCCGAATAACCACTCCAGGCTGCCCGGGCGGCCGGGCGCGGACGTCCACGGATGCGCATCGATGACCGGGGATGCATCGAGGGACCGGAAGTAGCAGGAGACGGCGCCGGTGTGGCACGCCGGGCCCGTGCGGTCCACGAGGTACAGGAGGCTGTTGTCCTCGCAGTTGCGCCGGATTTCGCGCACGCGGAGGAAGTTTCCCGAGGTCGCGCCCTTGTGCCACGCCTCGCCGCGCGAACGCGACCAGAACCACGCGTCACCGGAATCGAGGGTCCGCGCGACCATCTCCCGCGTGGTCGAGGCCACCATCAGGACCTCGCCCGACGTGCGGTCCTGGACGACGACCGGGATCAAGCCATCCTCGGGGAACGCCAACTCGTCCAGGCCGCCCGACGCGGCCGACGAGGACCGGGCCGACGCCGCGTCGCCCATCTCAAAGCTCCCCAAGAAAATGTCGCCGACCGCCTACAGGCGAACGGGCAGGCCATGCGCCCGCAGGTGACCCTTGACTTGGGGCACCGAGAAGACGCCGTAGTGGAAGACCGAGGCGGCAAGGACCGCATGCGCATTGCCGAGATCGAACGCCTCGGTGAAGTGGGCAAGCGTGCCGGCACCGCCCGAGGCGACGACGGGAACTTCGACCCGGGAGGAGACGGTCCGAAGGAGGTCGAGGTCGTACCCCTCGCGCGTGCCGTCCGCGTCGATGCTGTTCAGGACAAGCTCGCCCGCACCGCGTTGCACGCCCTCGACCGCCCACGCCACGGCATCGATCCCCGTCGCCTTCCGGCCGCCATTGACATGGACCTGCCACCACCGCCGACCGTCAGGCTCGACCGTCCGAAGCGCGTCTATCGAGAGGACGATGCACTGGCTCCCAAACCGGCGCGCGCCGTCGTTGATCAGGTCGGGCGTGCGCACGGCGGCCGAGTTGATGCTGGTCTTGTCCGCACCCGACCGCAAGGTGGCGTGCAGGTCGTCGACGGTTGCCAGTCCCCCGCCCGCACACAAGGGGATGAACAACTCGCGCGCGCACTGCTCGAGGAGGTCGAGGAACAGCCCGCGACCCTCGTGCGATGCGGTGATGTCGTAGAACACCAGTTCGTCGGCACCTTCCGCGTTGTATCGCCGCGCGAGCTCAATGGGGTCGCCCGCGTCCTTGTCGGCAGAGAACTTGACGCCGCGCACGACACGCCCGCGGGCGACGTCAAGGCACGGGATGACGCGCTTGGTCAGCATGTGCCGGTGGTCCGCCGGACGACCGGGCGGAGAGCGGCGGCGATGGCCTCGGCGACGGTGAGGCGGCCGGCGTACAAGGCACTCCCCACGATCGCGCCCTCGAGGCCAGCGACGACCAGTTCCTCGATCTGGCTGGTCGTCGTCACGCCACCCGAGGCGATGACCACTGCCCGGCCAGCGACCGCTCGGTTGAGGGCATCCAGTTCCGCGACGTTTGGCCCGGTCAATGTCGAGTCGCGGGCAATGTCGGTACAGACGAATCGCACGACGCCCAGCGAGATCATGGCCTCGGCGAGGTCCCGCGTCGTGCGTCCCGACGAGGTAGACCATCCGCGTGTCGCCACCATGCCGTCGCGACCGTCGATGCCTACGACAACCGCCTCTGGCCCCAGGTCGCCGACGGCGGCCCGCACCTCCTCGGGGTATTCGACCGCCGCCGTGCCGAAGATGACACGGTGCGCCCCGGCGTCGATCGCGGCCCGCGCGACCGCGGCCGACCGGATGCCGCCCCCGAGTTGCAAGCGGGCGCCCGCCGCCATTGCGATGTCCGCCAGGCGTCTGACCAGTACCACGTTGGCTGGGGCGCCGTCGCGCGCGCCGTCAAGGTCGACGACGTGTAGCCACCGGGCGCCATCCTCCAGGAAGCGACGCGCGACCGCCTCGGCCGGGTCGTCGTAGACGGTCTCGCGCGCGTAGTCACCCTGGTAGAGGTCGACGACCTTGCCAGCGCGCAGGTCGATTGACGGCAGGATCACGAATGGGGCGGTCATGCAACCTCCTCGGACGCCGGGACGCCGCTCGGCAGGGTCCCGCGCACGATCCGTCCGAAGTTTGCGTAGAGGCGCAGGCCCGGCGCGGCGCTCTTCTCGGGGTGGCACTGCGTCGCAACGACGCTCCCGCGCGCGATCACCGCGGGGAACCGCACGCCGTAGTCGGTGGCCCCGATCACGATGGTCTCGTCGCCGGGATCGACGAAGTAGGAGTGGACGAAGTAGAAGTGCGCGCCATCGTCGATGCCGTCCCAGATCGGGTGCGGGCGCACCTGGTGGACGCGGTTCCATCCCATGTGCGGGATGCTGAGGCCGGGCGAGAAGCGGCGCACGGTCCCGGGGAATGCATCAAGGCAGCCATGTCGACCGCCTTCCTCGGAGACCGTGAACAGTGCCTGCATGCCCATGCAGACGCCAAGGAAGGGGGTGCTCGCCGCGATGACGTCGTGGACGACACCAACGAGGTCGCGCGAACGGAGGTTTGCCATCGTGTCGGCGGCGGCCCCGACCCCGGGGAGGATCACCCCCGGCGCGTTCCGGATTACCGCCGGGTCGTCGGTCACGACCGCCTGGAGGCCGGCGTGCGCGACGGCGTGGACGACGCTTCGGAGGTTTCCGGCGCCGTAATCGACGATCGCAATCGCGTCGGTGCGCATCATGCCTGCCTCGGGTACGCCCGTGGCAACCCCTCCCATGAGGGGCGACGGCGCCAATGCGAGAGGTTACCTAAACGAACTGGCCACCTGAAGCAGAGTCGACTCCGCAAGGCCGCCGACGAGTTGCAGCACGACCATCGCGACGAGGGGTGCCAAGTCCAGTGCGCCCATCTGGGGCAACACGCGGCGGAGGGGGCTCACGACTGGTTCAGTGACGTCGCGCAGGAAGCGGATGATCGCGTTATCGCTGCCGGGAGGCACGAACCACGAGAGGATCGCGCGCAGGAAGATCGCAGTCGTCAGGACTTGCACGAGGATGCTGACGAACTGCGCCGCGAACACGAAGATGTAGGACCCCACGTTAGGTGCTCCGATCACCGAAGATGGCGCGGCCGACACGAACGATCGTCGCGCCTTCCTCGATGGCAACCTCGAAGTCGCCGGTCATCCCCATCGATAGATGGTGCCATGGGTGACCATGGTCACGGGCCAACGTTGCGAGGTCGCGCCATCGCGCCGCGACCATCCGAAAGGCCGTCCGAATCGCCGCGACGCCGCCGTCCCCGGCCGCCTCGGGCGCGATGCACATCAGGCCATCGATGGCAATCCCCGGCAGCACCAGGGCCGCGCGCACCAGACCCTCGAGGTCGCCAGGGGCAACGCCGCCCTGGGTCGGACTTCCCGTCACGTTCACCTGCACGAGGACGCGAGACCGTCGTCCGATCGCCGTCGCGCGCGACGAGATTGCCCGGGCAAGGCCAATGCGGTCGAGGGAGTGGATCACGTCGAAATGGTCAACAGCGATCCGCGCCTTGTTCGTCTGGAGGGATCCGATGAGGTGCCACTCCGGCGTGCGACCGATGGCCTCAATCTTCTCGACCGCGTCCTGTACGCGGTTCTCGCCCAAGGCGTCCACGCCGGCAGCGATGGCCTCGAGGAGGACCGGGACCGGGTGGGTCTTGCCCACCGCGACGAGGGTGACGCCTTGGGGATCTCGGCTAGCGCGTCCCGCGGCGTCGGCGATCCGTTGGCGGACGGCCTCGAGGCGCGCGGGGATGCTCGCGGCCTTGGCGGGCGTCGTCACGGCCTCCGTCATCGGGCGCAGTCTAGCAACCAGGACAGGGAGCGTTCCCCTCCGCGTCCCCCGACCCTCTCGACTATCGCGCCTCCGCGGGTGCGCCCAGGACGCTCCCAGCGAGATGACAGGCGGCAAAGCGCCCATCACTCACCTCCCGAAGGGCCGGGACCTCGACGCGGCAGCGGTCCAGGGCGATCGGGCATCGCGTATGGAAGTGGCAGCCTGGAGGGGGCGCAACCGGGCTCGGAACCTCCCCGGTCAGGATGACCCGGCGCCGGGTCGCCTCGATAACGGGGTCGGGATACGGGACCGCCGACAGCAGTGCCTGGGTGTACGGATGCTGCGGCGAACTGTAGAGCGCCTCGCGCGATGCGCGCTCGACGATCCTGCCCAGGTACATCACGCAGACCTCGTCGCTCATCTGACCGACCACGGCCAGGTCGTGCGCGATGAACAGGTAGGTCAGGCCAAATTGCATCTGGAGGTCTAGGAGAAGCCGCAGGATCTGCGCCTGGATGGAGACGTCCAAGGCCGAGACGGGCTCGTCAAGGACGATGAAGTCCGGTTCGGTCGCGATGGCGCGCGCGATGCCGATGCGCTGGCGTTGCCCGCCCGAGAACTCGTGCGGGTACCGCCCGAGGGAACTCGCTGGCAGGCCGACGAGCTCGAGGAGCTCCCGGACGCGCCCCAGTCGCTCCGCGGGCCGTCGGAGGTCGTGCACGCGCAGGGGTTCACTGACGATTTGCTCGACCGTGTGACGAGGGTTGAGCGAGGCGAACGGGTCCTGGAAGACGATTTGCATGCGCCGGCGTGCCCGTCGCATTGCGTCCGAAGACAACCCGGCAAGGTCGGTGCCGTCGAGTGAGACCCGCCCGCCGGTTATCGGTGCGAGACGGAGGATGGCGCGGCCGGTGGTGGACTTGCCGCAACCCGACTCGCCGACGAGACCGACCGTCTGCCCTCGGCGGATCGCGATGGAAACGCCGTCGACGGCGCGGACCGACAGCTTGCCGCGCCCGAACCACCCTTGTCCGGGCAACCGGAAATGCACGCGCAAGTCTTGCACGTCGATCAGTGGCGCAGTCGAGCCGCTCATCGGTGTGTCGTTCTCCGGGGCCGACGGCCCGTCACCCGCGCGCACGCGTCGAGGCGGCGCGGGCGGCGGTCGCCTCGCCAACGCCTGCCGGGTGCCAGCACGCCATGAAGTGCGCGCCAGTGCCACCAGTTCCCTGCAGGTCCGGCCGGTCAAGACGGCATTGGTCGGTCGCCGCCTCGCAGCGCGAAGCGAAAGCGCACCCGGGAGGCAACGCGGTCAACTCCGGTGGCGTGCCCGGGATCGTGAAGAAGACCCCCTTCTCCTGCCGGTCGAGCCGCGGGACGCACGCGAGCAGGCCGGCGGTGTAGCGATGGTGCGGGTGGGCAAAGATTTCGCCAACCGGCGCCGTCTCGACGACGCGTCCGCAATACATCACGGCGACCCGATCACAGTGGCCGGCAACGATGCCGAGGTTGTGCGTGATGAGGAGGAGGGCCATCCCGGTCTCGCGCTTGAGCTCGTCGAGAAGCTCGAGGATCTGCGCCTGGACGGTGGCGTCGAGGGCGGTCGTCGGTTCGTCGGCGATCAGCACATGGGGATTGCAAGCGATCGCAAGGGCGATCATCACGCGCTGCCGCATCCCGCCAGACAGCTGGTGCGGATAGGAATCGAGGCGCTTGCGCGGTTCTGGGATTCCGACGCGATCCATCAGGTCCGTCGCGCGCGTAATCGCGGCCGCTCCGGTGAGCCCAAGGTGGACGCCAAGCACCTCGGTCAGGTGGGCACCGGCGGTCATCACGGGGTTCAGTGCGGTGAGCGGATCCTGGGGGATGAGCGCGAGGCGGCTGCCTCGCAGCCGGGCCATCTGCCCCTCGGAAATCCGCATCAGGTCAAGGCCGTCGAATGTGATCGACCCGCCGTCGATCCGGCCCGGATCAGGCACGCTCCGCAGGAGGGAGAGCGCGGTCACCGTCTTGCCGCAACCGCTCTCGCCAACGAGACCGAGCGTCTCGCCCGCTCGCAAGGCGAAGGTGACCCCATCGACGGCACGGGCCCGCCCCCGGCGCGTCTCAAAAACTACGCGCAGGTCACGGACGTCAAGAACCGTTTCACCGGTCCCGAACGAAGATCGCCCTGATGCGGAAGCTGGTCCGCGGGCATCCTTGCCCGCCGAATTTGTTGGAGCGCTGTCACGCAACGACGTCATCTGGCGGACCCGTGGAAGTGCCGAGCATGGCCCAGGCGAGAAGGCACGGCAGGGTGCCGTCGGCCAGTGAGAGGCATGGGAGGGCAGGCACGCGGCTGGCGCCGCGCCCCGAGGGGCGCGACGCCGGTCGCACGACGCCTTAGCGGAACTTCGAAACGTCGTTCGAGATGTAGAGCGACGGGATGGCAAGCGTCGCCGTCCCGAAGCCCGGCCACTGCAGGCCGTTGTACCCGTACCGGTTGGGCGTGAGGATGTCGCCCTTCAGGTACGGCTTGTAGAGGTTGCCGATCAACTGGTGGTAGACGAAGATGCCGGCGCAATCCTGGACGAGGATCTTCTCGGCAGCCTTCATCATCTCCGATCGCTTCTCGGGATCGGTGGTCAGCTGCCCGCCGGACTTGACCAGGCGGTCGAACTCGTCGTTCTTCCACGAGTGCCTGCCACCGGAAAGCCAGACGCCGAGCATGTTCGTGGCGTCGAAGTAGTCCATGCCGTACGAGAGCCAACCCAAGGGCATCTGCGTCGGCTTGTTGTTCAACTTCGCCATGAACGACGGCTGGTCGAGGTTTTCGAGCGCGATCTCGATTCCGAGGGTCTGCTTGAACCCGGCGGAGATGGCCTGACAGACGTCCTTGTCCGACTGGTTGCTACCGCGAATGTAGAGGGTCGACTTCGGGAAGCCCTTGCCGTCGGGGTAGCCCGCCTCGGCAAGCAAGCGCTTGGCGCCCGCCGGGTCGAACGACTGGATTGGCTTCAGCGCTTCCTGGTCAGAGTCCGGGAAGCCCGGCATCAGGAACGAGTAGGCCGGTACCGCCAACGGACGCAAGATGGCCTCGATGATCCCGTCGCGATCGATCGCCTTCGAGAGCGCCTGGCGCAGCTTCAGGTTGTCCCACGGGGCCAGGGTCACGTCGAAGAAGAGGTAGAAGGTCCGGAAGTCCCCCGGGTTCGTATAGAACTGCCGGGACAGGTCCGGATCGGAGAAGATCAGCGAGACATCGGCGGGGCTAGTGACCGCGCAGGAGTCAATCTCGTTGGCCTGGTAGCGCAGGAAGTCGCTGCCCCCGCGCACGACGTTCGAGATCTGGTTCTTGATGTTCGGGACAAGCTTGCCGGTGTACCTGGGATTCGCGCGCACGACGAACCGACGGTCGGGCTGCCACTCCGCGAGGTAGTACGGGCCCATCGTGACCGAGGTGGAGACGTTCGTGTTGTACCGGCCACTTCCGTAGCGGTTGAGCGCGACCTTGTTCAGGGGCCACGAGTACAGCATCTGCGCGGGCAGGTACGGCGTCGGGTCAGCGGTCTCGACGACGAAGTCGGTCGGGACGGACCCGACGCTCACGCCAAGGCTGCTGAGGGGCGCGGTGCCCTTCGTGCACTCGGTGTAGTTCTTGATGACGCCAGCCCAGTACCAGGTGAAGTCCCAGGCGTGCTTCGGGTCCGCGGAGTAGCGGAAGGTCTCGACGTAGTCGGCAGCGGTCACCGCCGTGCCGTCCGACCACTTGAGGTCGGGATCGAGATGGAAGGTCCAGGTCTTGCCGTCCTCGCTGACGTCCCAGGCGAGGGCCGTCCCGGGAACGACCGTGAAGTCCTTCGTCAGGCGGACGAGTGGTTCGGCGAACAAGTCGGAGAGCCCGGCACGGTTGTAGACCCCCTCGTAGAGGTCCATCGCCTCGGCCTTCAAGCCTTCGGCGTTCCAGGAGCCGATCATGACCTGCTGGTCGGCAGGGGCGGCGTCCGGTCCGAGCTGGTAGCGAGACGCAGCGGATGCACGACCGCCGGTCAGGCCCGCCAGGCCCGCCGCGCCCGCACCGGTTGCGAGGCCCTGCAGCGCCCGGCGCCGATCGAACCGCCAGTTTTGAGACGCCATGCCGTTCCTCCTGTAATCGCAGCCGTGGGGCCGCACGTACGCCGACGTTGGCCTACCGGCCCCGGCTTTCGCGGCGACACCTTATCACTGGGGCGGGGTGCCGTCGAACCCCTCGCCCGGCACTGCGGCCGTACGCCATTACCGCTGCCCCTGCGGGTCAAGCGCGTCCCGTAGTCCATCCCCCAAGAAGCTGAAACTCAGCATCGTCAGTGCGATGCAAAGCGTCGGGATCATCGCGAGGTACCAGTACACCTGGGCGAACCGGCTGGACTCGGCGACCATCTTGCCCCAGCTCGGGATGGGGTCGTTCACGCCCAGGCCGAGGAAGCTCAACCCAGCTTCACCGAAGATCGCGCCCGGGATGCCGAGCGTGAACATGACGATGATTGGCCCCGCCGCGTTCACCATCACGTGCCGGACCATGATCGACCATTCGCTCATGCCAAGCGCGCGCGCGGAAACCACGAAGTCACGTTCGCGGAGGGCAAGGAACTGTGCGCGCGTGAGCCGGCACATCCCGACCCATCCCGTCATCCCCAGGAAGAGGATGAGCTTGTCGAGGTTGTGGCCGAATACCGTCACGAGGAAGAGCGCCAGGAGGATCGACGGGATCGCCGTCCAGAACTCGACCAGGCGGAGCACGACCGCATCAACCCACCCACCGAACCACCCGGCCGCCGCACCGAGCGGGAGGCCGATGGCCAAGGCGATCGCCGGCACGCTGAACCCGACGATCATCGAGGTGCGTGCGCCGTAGATCAGGCGGCTCCAGAAGTCGCGACCAACCGCGTCGGTGCCGAACGGGTACTTGGCAAGCAGACACTCCGGGAAGGCGAGGGTGCCCTTCGGATCGACGCACGGCGGGAACTTGAGCGCATCGCGCAACACCGAGTAGTCATATGCGGTCGTCGCGATCAAGGGCGCGAACAGGGCGCCTCCAGTGATGAGCACGACGAACACGAGACCGATGGCAGCGAGGCGGTTCCGAAAAAACCGTTCGATCGACTGCCGCGTCGGGCTGTTCCTGCTGTCGTTCCAAGCCGGCGAAGAGCCGATGACTGCGCCTGTCGCCGCGGTCATCGTTCGCTGCCCCCGACGCGCATCCGCGGGTCGGCAAGTCCGTACAGGAAGTCACTCAAGATGTAGGTCACACCCCACAAGACCGCGACGAGCAGCATCATGGCCATGATCATCGGGTAGTCACGGAAGAGCGCGCTCGACGTGAAGAACCGCCCGAGCCCGGGGATCGAGAACATCCCCTCGATGAAGATCGAACCCGTCAGCACATCCGGGATGTTCGGCCCGAGCACGGTGATCAGCGGCACCAAGGCATTTCGCAACACGTACCTCACGAGGATCCGGTGCCACGGAATGCCCCGCGCGCGCGCGAGGCGGACGTACTCCGAACGAAGGACCTCGAGCATCGAGGTCCGGGTGTAGCGCGCGACGATGGCCATCGGACCGAGGCTATACGCGATCACCGGCATGATCAGGTGGGTCGGCTTGCCCCATCCGCCCGTCGGCAGGAGCCGGAACTTCACACTCAGGAAGTACACGAGGAGGAAGCCGATGATGAAGTTCGGGAGGGTGAGCCCAAGCGTCGACACGAACGTGACGGTACGGTCAATCCACGAGTTCTGCCAGAGGGCGGCCACAACTCCAAAGAAGATTCCGAAACCGTAAGCAATCGCGATCGTGATGGCGCCGACGGCTAGCGTCACGGGCCACGCCCGTGCGATTACCGAAACAACGGTCTCGGTCGGTGACTGGAACGGGATGCCAAAGTCGCCCTGGACGACGGCGCCGAGCCACTTCACGTATTGCACGTAGATGGGCTGGTCCAGGCCGTACTTGCGGTTGATGTTGGCGATCGCCTCGGGTGGCATGTGCTTTTCGGAAACGAACGGCCCGCCGGGCACCTGGTGCATCAGGCCGAAGGTAGCGGCCGTCAGGACCAGGATCACCATGGTGAGGCCAGCGATCCGCCCAGCGAGGTAGCGGCCGAAAGATGCGCTCATGTCGTCGTGCCTGGCATGGGCCACGGCCGCTCCGTGGTAATCCGCGTCGTCGATGCCTGCGAGAACTCGTGCCCGCTCAGTCCGCTTCACGGTCCCGCGCGACGCCGGCATGATAGCCGTAGGCACGGCGAACAGGTTCCGCGAGGGAACGCCGATCGCCCGGGTCTCTGGCGACGACCATGATTCGCCCACCCTTGGGAGCGCTAGCGTCCCGTCGGCCCGTTCCCGG
>CAMBEO010000031.1 GCA_945865725.1 Thermoflexus hugenholtzii JAD2
GGCGCGAACGGCGCCTTGAGCGTGAGCTTGAGGGTCGTCTTGTCGGTGGCCTCGACACTCTCGATCGGGGCAAGTTCCCCGGTGCGCTGGGATCCCTGCGTCGAGCGGTAGCGGTCGAGGTTCCACTTCGCCGCGTCGGCGTCGAAGTCGGTGCCGTCGTGGAACTTGATGCCCGAGCGGAGCTTGAAGGTCACCGACTTCCCGTCGGCGCCGACCTCCCACGAGGTGGCGAGCCACGGGATGATCTTCCCGGTGGCGTCGATGCGGACGAGCGAGTCGTACATCTGGTAGTGCACGTTGCGGTCGATGAAGGCGCGCGAGCGCATTGGATCGAAGTCGATGGGGTCGTCCTCGAGGGCGAAGACGATGTTGCCGCCGGTCGCCACGGCCGGGGCGGCGGTGGGGGCCGGCGCCGCCGTCGCGGCGGGGGCCATGGTGGCGGCGGGCTTCGCCGCCGTCGGTGCCGGCGCGGGCGACTCGGCGCCGCACGCGGCCAACATCGGAACGAGCCCCAGTCCGGTGGCGAGCAGCCAACGCCGGGAAACGTCCATCGTTCATCCTCTCCGGGCAGGCGAGTCCCGCCCTCTCGTACCCGCACGGTACTCGGGAGCCGCTGCGATGTCAATACGTGCCGAACGACGCATGGCTTGACCGCTTTTCGTTGGTATGGGCTGGCGTCCGATGGAAGCCGGGTCGCCCAGTCGTGCCGGTAGCCTTGACGGGCCCGGGTCGGTCGCGCACCGCTCCCGGTGTAGGATTTCCATGTGAATACCCTGCCGGATCCCGATGGGGAACTGCCGGATGGCCTGCCTGATTCCCGGAAGGCGGCGCCCTCGGCGTCGCGTGTCGTGGAAACCTTCGGGTCGGACATGATCCGTGCGTTCTGCGTCGCCACGGGGCTGCGGTTCGCACGCGACCAGGACGGTGACGTCGTGGTCCGGTTCAGTTACGGCCGTGCGCGGGACTGCGCCCTGAGGGTTTACGCATACGCCTCGGGGAGGGGCCGGTCAATCCTCTGCGTTCGTGTCGTCTCCGACAAGCGCTTCCGGGAGGCACACCGCCACGCGCTACTGGAGGCGATCAACCGGTTCCACTGTGACCGGCGGTGGCCAAAGGTCTACGTGAAGCCGAGCGACAACACCGTCTCGGTCGTGTGCGAGGCTCAGGTCGACCTGGCGATGGGCGCGCACCAGGGCCTCGTGAACGACTTCATCGATACCGCGATCTCGTCTGCCAACGGCTTCTGGCGGTCTTTGCGCGAGTCGGGCATCCCGAGCGTTCAGGACGAGTGGAAGTGCGAGCCGGTCGATCCCTTCATGGGCGGCGGTGAAAGGTTGGACACATGACCGCCAAGGACGGCGGCAACCCTGGTGCCGATGGCGTTGCCACGGCCGTCGGCGTGCGTTCCTCGCCGACCGTGGTTCAGGCGTTGACCCGCGACATGGTGCGCGCCTGCCTCGAGGTCGAGGAGTACCGCTTCTGGACCGACGAGTCCGGCGACTTCCTCGTCGAGTTCAGCTACGACGACCGGGTCGAGGGGGCGATGGTGGTATTCGTGCGCCTTGACGGTCCGGACGAGCAGATCCTCTCCGTGACGGTCGAATGCGACCGGAGGTTCAAGCCGGAACGGCGCGGCGACCTCCTCGAGCTGATCAACGCCTACCATCGCGAGTACCGGTGGCCGAGGGTAAGCCTTTGGGACGACGACGGTGCCTTGCGCATCGATTGCGAGACGCAAGTCGACCTGTCCGCGGGCGTCCACGAACGCCTGTTGCACGAACTTATCGACGCGGCGTTCGCGGAGGGCGACGCGTTTTGGCGATGGTTGGTGCGCCGCATCCGGGGCGCGCCGGTCGCTGGTGATGACGCGGACGACGACGGATCCGGGGATGGGTCCTCTCCCGTCGGCGACGCGACCCCGGACGGGAATGGCGCCGATGGGCTGGGGGATGTCGCCCCCGACGCGCCAAGCTAGCTGTGCGTGACGACCGGCCTACGTCACGGCGCCGACGTATTCCTGCCGTCTCCGGGCGAGGTCGCGTTTCATGTCCCGCAGGCGCGCCCCTCGAAGCGGGAACGCCAACAGGACGACGAACGCGGCGGCGCAGCCGAGCGACGGCAAGCCGGCCATGAAGATCCGGAAGCCATCCGAAACCTGTCCGGGTTGGGCCGCGAGCGACGAGTCGTAACCGTACGCGCCGGCGATCGCCCCGAAGGCCACGGCGACGAGCGCCGTGCTCATGGTGGTCACCATGCCGTTCATCCCGGTGTACATCGCCTCGCGACGCACGCCCGTGCGAACCTCGTCCTCGTCGATGACGTCGGCGATCAGCATGTTGTCCATCAGGAAGATGCCCGCGAAGCCGATCCCGATCCCGACGGCGGCTACCAAGGTGGTCGGCAGGTCGTAGACGACCCAGAGTGGCAGCATGCTCGCGGCGACGACGCCGTACGCGATCAGGCCGGTCGTGCGCGGCTCGAAGCGGTTGGCGACCAGTTGCCTCCACGGGTAGAGCATGGCGGCGGAGACGATGAAGGCCGTCGCGAGGATCAGGCCCGTCGATGCCCCGTCAATCTTGAGCGTGTACTTGACAAAGAACATCATCCCGGTAGCCATGCTGTTCGTCGTGACGAATCGAAGGGTTTGGGCAAACGCGAGCACCAGGAATGTGCGGTTGCCGAGCATCGTCCGGACGGCCTCCGGCAGGGCCATCTGCGGCTCGCCCCCGGCGCGGTCCTCGACCATGCCTGACTGTCCCGCCAGGATGGTCACGAGGCTCACCACGGCGAACGCGATGCCCATCTCCCCGTACCCGACGCTGCTTGCGATGACGGGCGGCAGGGCGACGCCGAGGAGGAGGGCGACCGTGAGGAAGATCATCATCTTCGCCGCGACGTCCGTGCGTTCACGGTAGTTCGCGAACATTTCCGGCAACAGCGCGTAGTACGCGTTACTGACGGCGCTGTGGAGCGTGTCGTACACGACGATGGCGACGACGAAGTAGGCGAGGAGGGAGACCGGGTCGGCGTTCCCGTCGAAGGGTGGCAGCCAGAGGGCGGCGAACGCGGCCAGGCTGAAGGCCGGCCCGTACCGCAACCACGGGATCCGACGCCCCAGACGGAAGCGCGTGCGGTCCTGCCAGTAGCCGATCACCGGGTTGTTCACGGCGTTGTAGATCGCGTAGGTCGTCAAGGCCGCCGCCGCCCATGACGGGGGCAAGTGCTTTACATCGGTATAGAAGAACAGCAGGGACACGCCGAAGACCTGGCCCGGCATGGTCACCCCGGTCATCGCGAGGCCGAACAGCCATCGCTGGACTTGCGAGGTGCGGGCCGGGGGTTCGTCGAGGTCCACGTCGGCGGTCGCGGTCATGGCAGTGCCTGGGCGCCGGGGAACGGCCCTGGCGCCAACGGCGCGCAGTCTACTTCGCTCCCGTGACGGACGCGGATATTGGCTGACCCGGACGCGCTCGCGTCGCACGGCTCCTTCGGGTGCACCGGCCGGGCACGTGCCTAGAGTTGCTCGCGGAGCTGCGCGACGACTGCCCGAGTGATGCCGGGGACTGCAAGGAGCTCCTCGTCGGTGGCGGCGCGGATGCCTGTCAACGACCCGAAACGCAACATCAAGGCCCGCTTCCGCTTCGGGCCGATGCCATCGACCCGATCGAGACGGCTGCCGACCTGGCGCTTCGCACGGACCTGCTGGTGATAGGTCACCGCGAACCGGTGCGCCTCGTCCCGGACCCGTTGCACGAGGTAAAGGGCCTGGGAATTGCGAGGCAGGAGGATCGGCTGCCCGTGCCCCGGGCGGAAGACCTCCTCGAACTGCTTGGCAAGCCCGACGATCGCCAGGCCGCCGGGGCCAGTCGCGATCCCGACCTCCTCCAGGGCCTCGAGGGCGGCGCCCAACTGGCCCTTCCCGCCATCGACGATGACGAGGTCCGGCCAGTTCCCCCACCCCTTCGCGCTGGCGATCGGGTCCGCTGAGTCCGCGGCGACGTCCTCCTCATGCACGTCGTCGTCGGGCGCGAGCAGGCCAGCCTCGCCGGCGTCGTCCGGCATGGCGTCTTCCCTCCCGGGCGCCACGACCGCGTCGGCGGTCCGCAACTCGTCCCGCACGGCGACCGCGACTGACGCGGCGGTCTCCTTCGCCGTGATCGCGCGTCGGAAGCGCCTGGAGATGACCTCGTGCATCGACCGGAAGTCGTCATTCTGGTCGCCGGCCTTGATGCGGAACCGGCGGTAGGCGTGGCGGGCCGGCTTCGCGTCCTCGAAGACGACCATCGAAGCGACGGCGTTCGTGCCTTGCATGTGGGAAATGTCGTAGCACTCGATCCGGCGCGGCGGTTCGGGTAGGCCAAGCGCCTCGCCGAGCTCGCGAAGCGCATCCGATGTGCGCCGACGATCGGCCATCCATTCCGTGCGCAACCGTTCGAGCGCAAGGGTGGCATTGCGCGTCACCAGGTCAAGGAGGTCGCGCTTGGGTCCCCGTTGGGGCGCCTCGAGGCGAACGGCACTGCCACGCCGTTCGCCGAGCCAGGCGCGCAGGACGTGCCCGCCCGCGGGCAGCGCCGGCAAGAGCACGAGGGGCGGAACGAAGGTCGCGCGTGCGTAGTACTGCTGCAGGAACTGGGCCGTGACCTCCTCCGGTGACGCGTCGCCCGCATCCTGGAGGACGAACTCCTCGCGGCCGACAACGTTGTCGTCGCGCACCGTGAACACCTGGACGACCACATCTTCGCCGTCGGCGGCGAAGGCGATCGCGTCGAGGTCGCCGCGCCCGACCGAGGTGATGCGCTGCTTCTCGAGGATCTGCTCGGCCGCCCGGACGCGATCGCGGAGGGCGGCGGCGCGCTCGAAGTCGAGCGACGCGGCGGCGTCGCCCATCGCCGCGCGCAGGCCTTCCAACGCGGCCTTCCCCCGTCCCTCCATGAAGTCGATCAGGTGGTGCACCGACGCGCGGTATGCCTCCTCGTCAATCGCGCGCACGCACGGCGCGCTGCACCGCTTGATATGGAAGAGGAGGCAGGCGCGCGGGTACGTCCGCTCCATGTCCAGCGTGCAGGTCCGGAACAGGAAGAGCCGCTGGAGGTGCTTGACCGTCTCGCGTAGCGCCGTCGAGTCCGCATATGGCCCGAAGTAGCGCGACCCGTCCGTCGCCGTACGGCGGACCGTGCCGACGCGCGGGAACCGTTGCCCGGTCGTGACGCGCAGGTACAGGTACTGCTTGTCGTCGCGCAGCTTGATGTTGTAGCGGGGATGGTGCTCCTTGAGGAGGTTGTTTTCGAGGATGAGCGCCTCCTGCTCGGTGGCGGTGACGATCCAGTCGAAGGCGGCGATGCGCGCGACCAGGTGGCGGACCTTGACGCCGAGGTCGTCCTGCTTCTGGAAGTACGACCGCAGGCGATTGCGCAGCACGCCGGCCTTCCCGACGTAGAGGATGCGCCCTTGCGCGTCACGCATCAGGTAGACCCCCGGCTGCGTCGGGACCATCCGCAAGCGGACTGTCAGTTCGGACGCGGGGATGAGGCACGGGCTCCCGTCGCCCGCGACGGCGTGACCGGCATCGACGTGCACCGCATCGTCGGGCTTGCCCGGGCGATCGAGGGGCGCCTCGGTCTCGGGCGGCGCGTCGGTGCCGGTCTCGCCCTCGTCCGGGGAAGCTGCGGGCGTCGGCATGGTGGAATCGTAGCGGTGGGTTCGCCCGAGAGCCTTCCCCCAAAATCCCGTGCCGTCGGCGGTCAGACCGGGCCAGTCGAGGAACCTCGGGGCGCCGATCCGCGCGACGGGCCCGCGCCCCGGGTGCGCGCCGACGCACTATCCTCGGGGCGCGGATATCGGACCCGGCGCCAGCCGTCGCCGGCCACCTGGCCGCGGTTCACGGCCTCGCGGTGCCAGACCCACGCCGAGGAGCGCCCCGCCGGATGAACCGGAAACTCGTCTTCTCCATCCTGCTCGTCGTCTTCATCGACCTCTTCGGGTTGAGCCTGGTCATCCCGCTCCTCCCGGGGTACGTGACGATGTTCGGGGTCGCCGAGACGACCGGAGGCCTCCTGTTCGCCTCCTACGCGTTCATGCAGATGATCGGCGCGCCGGTCCTCGGGCGCCTGTCCGACCAGTACGGGCGCCGCCCGGTCCTGATCTTCTCGATCACGGGAACCGCCATTGGTTTCATCCTCATGGGCCTGGCGACGTCCGTGCTGCCGTCACTTGCCCTCCTGTTCGCCGCCCGGGTCATCGCAGGCGCCAGCGGCGGGAACCTCAGCGTCGCGCAGGCGTACATCGCGGACGTCACCGACACGACGAACCGCGCGAAGGGCCTCGGCCTGATCGGGGCAACGTTCGGGCTAGGGTTCATCTTTGGCCCTGCCACCGGGGGGATCCTGAGCGAACTGGTCGACGCGTCCTTCCCCGCGTACGTCGCGGCGGCGTTGTGTGTCGCGAACCTCCTGCTCGTCTTCTTCTGGTTGCCGGAGTCGCTCACGCCGGCGGCGAGGGCCGCGCGGCGTGAGGGCGTCGGCGGGAGCGGACCGGAGTTTTCCGTCGCCGCCTTGGCGTCCGCATTGCGTCGGCCATTCGTCGGGTCACTCCTCGTCACCCGGGCGGGGTTCATGATGGCCGGCGCCCTCGTGCAGACGGTCTCCGGCTTCTACATGATCAGCAAGTTCCAGTTGACGCCGAGCGAGATTGCCTATGTCTTGACCTACGTCGGCGTGCTGTCGGTCATCGTCCAGGGCGTCGTCGTCGGTCGGGTCACCGCGCGGGTTCGGGAAGACGTCCTGATCGTCGGGTGCGTTGCGCTGATGGCCGGCGCGATGCTCGGGTGGGCGCTCGCGCCGTCACTCTGGCTCTTCAACCTCAACCAGGTCCCGATGGCAATCTCGCTCGGTCTGTTGTCCACGCTCATGTCGTCGACCTTGTCGAAGTCGGTGCGCCCGCACGAGGTCGGGGGGATGCTTGGCCTTGGCGCCTCGATCGACAGCGCGATGCGCGCGGTCTCGCCGATCATCGGCGGGTACATCCTCGAGCAGTACGGGCCGTCGGCCCCGGGCGCGTTCGGGTCCATCGTGATGCTTGTCGTCTTCGGCTACGCGTTCACCACGATCTACAACCACCCGGTCGCCCTCGGCTTGCGCGCCGCCGCCGCGTTCGCGACGGGGTCACGCAAGTCGGACTGACCCGGATGCTGGTGCGCCGGGACGGGGTGGCGCGACGGGCGAACCGGGCCGGTGCCGTGGCACGCGCCTCGTGGCGAGGGGCCTTATTGCTGACCGATCGGACAGGCGAACTCGGAGGGGACCGCCCATGGAGTCGACCCGGTACGAGCTCCCGGCCGGAGGCATCTCGACCCTTGGCTACGTCGTCCGGCGCATGCACAAGACGGCATGGTTGGAAGGGGTGCCGCGACACGTCCAGGACGGTGACGCGGCGCTTGCCCTCGCCCGGGTTGGCGTCTACGCCCTCGTCGCCCTGACCTCGTTCGGACCGGTTCGTCACCGCGCGCGATCGAACCGGCCAGGGGACGTCGAGGGAGGGATCGATCCGGTAACCGGAGCGGTGGTCAGTGCGCGGGCAATCGCGAGGAATCCTCGGACGGTGATCAGGTCATCGGTGGCGATGCCGGATGGCGCGACCGCGACCGGCTCGGAAGAAGCGCGTGGGTGGACAGTCAGTTTCAAGGGGATCGGGACGCCCGCCGCCGTCCGTTTCTCGTACCGGTCCCGGGATTACGAGGCGACGCTCGAAGGCGTCATGACCCGCGAGATGACCATCTCGATCTTCGGCTGCTTGCGCGTCCGCGGATTCGGGGCCTTGTCGGCCTCCGACTCGACCGGCTCGAGGGGGGCCGTGTCCATCGATCGCACGGGGCGCATCAGGATGGAGATCGGGGGCATTCCCTACGGCGCAAACCTGGCGACGATGACCATCGCACGCCCGGCGGTGCCCGTGCCCGAGGCGGGAGCGGAGGTTCGGGCACGACCCACGTAGGACCGCGGCGCTGGCGATGACGTCAAGTCAAGGAGTAGTCGGGACGTCGGAACCGCGTCACCAGTGCCGTCGCGAGGCACTCGGGCGCGGGGTGCGCGGCGCGCGCCGTTGACTACCGGCGCGCGAACCTCTTACACTCGACCGAAACCTATCAGGCCCGGTGGCGTGCGTGCGCGTGCCGCGGGTACGTCGCGCCCGGGTTGCCGCGCGGCGGCACGTGGGCGGGCATCGAAACGGGACACCGGAATGGCGCGGCGGGAATGGCGTCTAGTCGTGCGCGTGGCAGGCGCCCTGGCAATCGGGGCAGGCACCCTGCTGTCGGCCTGCGAAGGTCCGGCGCTGCCGGGCACGGGTGGTGGCGCCCCTACCTCCCCGAGTGCCGCTGAGGCACAGCCGACGGTCATGGACCGGACGTCGACGAGCCAGTCACGGCCGACGGCCCTCGTCCGCCGGGGGACGGTCACCGAGTCCATCAAGGTCTTGGGTCGCGTCATCAGCTCGCAAGAGGCTGACCTGTACTTCCGGACCACCGGGCGACTGCGAGGCCTCTTTATCGAGACCGGGCAGCAAGTTCAGGCGGGCCAGGCGTTGGCGGAACTTGAGACGGGCGACCTCCTGACGCGCATCGGCAAGGCGAAGGCCGACCACGAGAACGCTCAGATTCGATTGGAACAAGGACGCGCACGCGAGGTCATCGACGACTCCGGCTCGGAGGTGCAGGCCATCGAGGCGGCGGGGATCGCGCTGCAGGTGGCACGCCTCGGACGTGACCGGGTGCGTGCCGGCGCGAGCGAGAAGGATCTGCGCGACGCGGAGGCGGCGGTTGCTACCGCCCGGGCCGGCCTGGAGAGGGCGCGCCTGGACTTCGCGGCGCGGGAGGCCGACCTCGCTGCCCGTCGCGCCGATCTCGAGTTCAAGCGCGCCGGGCCGACGTCGGCCGACCTTGAGAAGGCGGGCGCCGACATCGACGCCGCTCAGGTCCGGCTCAACCAGGCGTCCGCGGGCCCGCGTGCCGAGGACGTTCGCACCGTGGAACTCGCCCTCGAGAAGGCACGGGTCCGCCTCGCCCAGATGCGCGACGCGCCTCCGGTTCGCGACGAGGACCTGGCGAATGCCGAGTTGACGGTCCGGTCGGCAGAGGTCGCCGCCGAGCGCGTGCGAGCGGACGCCACCGGCACCAACGCCCAGCGCGAGGCCTCGATCCGCATCGCCGACATTGATGTCGAGCGGGCCCGGAACTCCCTCAAGAAGCTCCAGACGCAGGTCGTCAACCCGTGGGACCTCCGCTTGGCGGAACACGACGTGTTGGCGGCCGAGAACGCCGTGGCGCGCGCCAAGGCCACTACGCCGTTCGACCGGCAAGCGGCGGCGATCACCGTCGAAAGTGCAAAGCTGCGTCTCGCCCAGTTGCAGGCGGGTCCGGTCGACCAGGATCTCGCGCCCCTCCGGAACCAGATCGAGGCACTGGTCGTCGCGGTCGAGTCCGCGACGGTAGCCGTGCCGAGCGCCCGGGCCTCGCTCCTCGCGGCCGAGGCGCGGCTTGAGGTGGTGCGCCGGGGCCCGAACGAGTTCGACCTGAAGGACGCCGACAACAAGGTTGACCAGGCGACCGTGTCCGTCGAACTGGCGAAGACACGCCTTGACGCGAAGCGCGTCACCCTCGAGTCGGGCCGGACCGCGAATGCTTTCGATGTCCGTTCGCTCGAACGTGCGCTCGAACGCACGCGCCTTGACCTCGACCAGTTGCAAGCGAACTACGACGACGCGCGGATCCTCGCCCCGTACGCCGGCAAGATTGTCAAGACGACCGGCAAGCCGGGCGACAACGTGAATGCCTTCAACCCGGTCGTGAGCATCTCGAGCCCCGCGCAGCTCCTCGTCCGGTCTGAAGTCAACGAGAGCGACATGGCAAAGCTCGCCGTCGGCCAGAAGGCCATGGTCGCGCTCGACGTCTTCCCTGGCACGGTAATGAACGCGACGGTTCGGGACCTGCCAAGCACCGTGGTGACCCAGCAGGGGGTTGTCGCCGACAAGAGCACCAAACTGGTCGTGGAATGGTCCCGGTCCGGCGCCGACATCGGCATGCTCGCTCGCGTCCAGATCATCGTCCAGCAGAAGAAGGACGTGCTGATCGTGCCGACGGCGTCGATCCGGACGGTCGGGAAGCGGCGCTTCGTCGAGTACATGGACGGGTCGGTCAAGCGGTCCCGCAACGTCGAGATTGGCATCTCGACCGAGCAGGACACCGAGATCGTCTCGGGGGTGGAAGACGGGCTCGCCATCCTCGCCGGCACGTAGATGACGACCACGAACATCCCCGCGCGCTCGGTTCGGCAAGTGGCTTCGCACGTCCTGGCGCGCGTTCGCCAGGTGTCGGCCACCACCCATGCCGCCGACCGGAGGCCCTCCCGCCCGTGAGCGTGGTCGCGATCATCACGATGGTCCTCAAGAGGATCGTCAACAACCTGTCGCTCATGCTCTCGGCGATCATCGGCCTCGCCATCACGGTCACGCTGGTCTCGAGCATCCCCCTGTATTCCGAGGGGATGAGCGAGCAAATGCTGCACCGGCAGTTGACGGCGTCGACTGACCAGGTCCAGCCGAAGAGCGCGATCCTCATCCGCCACTTCGAGGAGGCGGCGGTCGGCGCCCCCTCCTCTGGCCAGGCGGCGAACGCCGGATCCAACGCGGCTGGCACGCTTGCGAGTACTGGCCGAGGACCGGTCGTGACGGCGAGCGGCACCGCCTACAAGCCGGTGGACCTCGCGCAGTACCACCGTGCCAACGCCTACATCTCTGACGAGGGCGAGGGCACCATCGGGATCCCTCGCACGCTGCTCGTGACCTACGGGCAGAGCGACTCGCTCCCGCTGCTCACCCGGACCGACGAGGCGTCGCTGACCGGTCGCGAGTTCGCCGGCTACGGATACGTCGCGTTCATCCGGGACTTCGAGAAGAAGGTCAGGTTGCTGGCAGGACGCCTGCCGAATCCGGACCCGCTACCGACCGGCGAGATCGAGGCGGTCATGGCCACGGCGGGGCTTGACGAACTCGGCCTCGACGTCGGTGACCGCATCGTCGTGGTCTGGGAGCGCATGGGCAAGCTGACCCCGATCAACGTGATCATCACCGGCCGGTGGTACCCGCTCGACCCGACCGACCCGTACTGGTTCTACCAGCTTGACTACTTCAACAACGGGATCATGATCCCCGAGCGGACGTTCCTTGACCATCTCGCCACGACGTACGAGGGCATCCCCCACGAGTGGGCGTGGTTCATGGTGTTCGATGTCGAGTCGATCCGGTCGGAAAACGTCGCCCGCGTCCTGGTCGGGATCAACGAGCTGCGTTCGCGCACCTCGACGATCCTGGGCAACGTGCGGATGGAGTTGTCACCGGAGTCGATCCTCCTAGACTACGAGACGAAGCTCTTCTTCTTGAAGGTGCTGCTGTTCGTGCTGTCGGTGCCGGTGATCGGCATCGTGCTCTACTACATCGCGATCAGTGCCGGCATGATCGTCGACCGGCAACGGAACGAGATCGCCGTCCTCAAGAGCCGTGGCGCAAGCACCTTTCAGGTGCTCGGCATCTACCTCACGGAGGGGGCGATCTTCGGAACCCTGGCGCTTGTCGTCGGTCCGTTCCTCGGCATGCAGGTTGCCCAGTTCATTGGGCGGACCTACACCTTCCTCGTATTCACGAGCCGCGAGGCACTGCCGGTCCATGTCACGACGCAGACGATGCAATTCGCGGCCGGTGCGATCGCCTTGTCGGTGGCGGCGATGGTCGCGCCGGCGTTCGGCGCGGCCCGGTACAGCATCGTCGGCTACAAGCAGGAGGCCGGTCGCAACGTCAAGGCGCCCTACTGGCAGCGGTGGTTCGTCGACGTGCTGCTGATGGCCGTCGCCGGCTATGGCTACTACCTGCTCTCGCAGCGCCGGAGCATCCTCACCCTCGGGGCAGCCGGCGACGTCTTCTCCGACCCGCTGCTCCTGGTCGTGCCGTGGGTGTTCATGTTTGCCGCCGCGCTCATGTTCCTCCGGGTCTTCCCGTGGCTGATCGAGGGAATCTCGCGCGCGGGAAACCGGGTCTACGGCGTGAGCGTGCTCCTCGGCCTGCGGCAGATCGGGCGGATGCCCGGCCAGTACACCCGTCTCGTCCTCCTCCTGACCCTGACCCTGGCCCTCGGGACGTTTGCCGCCTCGGTCGCGAAGACCCTCGACCGGAACTACAACGACCGCGTCATGTACCAGACCGGGAGCGACCTCGCCCTCGTCGAGTCCGGGATGTACGACGAGGTGTCGGAGACGTGGAGCTTCCAGCCGGTGGTCGAGCACACCCAGGTCGAAGGGGTGCGCGCGGTCGCCCGCGTCTTCCGGGGTGTCGGCAACGCGAACGTGACCGGTCGCGGTCGCCCTCAGGACGTCAAGGTCATCGGCATCGACCCACCCGACATGGCAAGGGTCGGATGGTGGCGCGAGGACTTCGCCCCGGACAACCTCGTCGCGCTCATGAACGCGATGGCGGCGAACGAGAAGGGCATCGTCGTCGACGCCAAGTTCCTCACCGACTTCAAGCTGAAGATCGGCGACGCGATCGTCGTGACCGTTCGCCAGAAGCCGATCGACATGACCATCGTTGGTTCGGTGACCTATTTCCCGTCCATGTGGCCCGATACCGACCGGTTCCTGCTTTGCAACCTTGACTACCTCTTCGACCAGGTTGGCGAGACGCCGTACGACGTCTGGGCAAAGACGGACCCGGACGTGTCGTGGCAGGTCATCGTCGACAACTTGCGGGACCGCGACTTCATCGTGTCACGCGCGACGGACGCCCGCGAGACGGCGTTGCGCCTTCGTGATGACCCGGCACGCACGGGGATCTTCGGCATCCTGACCGTCGGATTCCTGGTGTCCGCGGTCCTGACCGTCCTCGGCTTCATGCTGTACTCGTTCCTCTCCGCACGTCGGCGAATGCAGCAACTCGGGATCCTCCGGGCGATGGGGCTGTCCATCCCCCAACTCGTGGGCCTCTTCGTGTTCGAACAGGGCTTCCTGATCGTCCTTGGAACCGTTGCCGGCAGCGTCCTCGGCGTGGTCGCCGGCGACATCTTCATCCCGTTCCTCCAGATCAAGAGCGAGCAGCACGCCGGTATCCCGACGTTCGTCGTGATGACGGCGTGGAACGACATCGTCAAGATTTACGCCATCCTTGGCGTGATCCTCTCCATCGCCTTCCCGGCCTTCATCTGGATGCTTGCGCGGATGAAAATCCACGAGGCGATCAAGTTCGGCGACGAGACCGGCTAGCCGGGCACGAGGCAGCTATCCATGGAACCCCTCATCCTGTGCGACAACCTCGTCAAGATCTACAAGGTCGCTGACCTTGAGGTCGTCGCGTTGCAGGGCCTTGACCTCACGGTTGACGCCGGCGAGTTGATGGCAATCATCGGGAATAGCGGTTCGGGCAAGTCAACCTTGCTGAACATTCTTGGCGGGCTTGACCGTCCCTCCGCCGGGCGTGTCGTCGTCGGTGGTCGTGACCTCCTCAAGCTCGACGACTCCGGGATGGTCGAGTACAAGCGCGCGACCGTCGGCTTCGTCTGGCAGCAGTCAAGCCGGAACCTCATCCCGTACTTGTCCGCCGTCGAGAACGTGCAGATCCCGATGCTCCTTGCGGGTCGCCCGACGCGCGAGCGGCGCGAGTGGTCGAACGAGTTGCTCGAGGCGGTCGGGCTCGGGCACCGCCGGACGCACCGCCTGTCGCAGCTTTCGGGCGGGGAACAGCAACGTGTCGCGATCGCCATCGCGCTCGCGAACCGCCCTCCCTTGGTGCTTGCCGACGAGCCTACCGGCGAGGTGGACACCGCGACGGCGGGCGTGATCTACGGCATCTTCCGGCGCCTCGTCGCCGACTATGGGACGACGATCGTGATCGTGAGCCACGACCCCGGCATCGCGGTGCGGGTTGACCGGGTTGTGCGCATTCGAGACGGGCGGACGAGTACCGAGACGGTTCGACGTGCGGTCGATGCGGCGGACGTGACCGAGGCCGAGGACGTCGCCACGCATGGCACGCACGAGGAGTTCACCGTGATGGACGCGGCCGGTCGCCTCCAGTTGCCGCGCGAGATGGTCGAACAGCTCGGCCTTGGCCGGCGCGTGCGCGTGGATCTCGAAGACGGCCAGATCGTCGTGCGCGCGGCGAACGGCGTGGTCACGGGGATTTCGCCTGACCGCGTGGTTGCAACAAACGGGTCCGCGGCAGCGACGGTCGCGGCCTCCGGGCCCATGCCGGCTCGCCGGTGGTGGCAACGCCGATGACCGCCATCGCTCCGTCGGCCTCCATCGCCTCGTGCGACGCCGTCAGTCGCGTGTACCACGTCGGCGGCGAGGACATTTACGCGGTCCGTGACGTGACGTGCGACATCCGTCCCGGGCGCCTCATCGCCTTGCGTGGCCGGTCGGGGTCGGGCAAGACGACACTGCTCAACCTCCTGAGTGGCCTTGATCGCCCGACCCATGGGCGCACGCTGATCCGGGGCGAGGACACGCGCCGTCTCTCGGACCGGCAGTTGACGGAACTCCGCCGCCACGATATCGGCTTCATCTTCCAGGCTTTCGCGCTCTTGCCAGTACTGTCGGCGTACGAGAACGTGGAGTTGCCGCTTCGCATCGCCGGCGTCGGTGCCCGGCAGCGACACCGGCGCGCCATCGACCTGCTTGAACTCGTCGGTCTAGGGCGGCGCATGAGCCATCGCCCGTTCGAGTTGTCGGGAGGTGAGCAGTCGCGCGTCGCGATCGCGCGCGCCCTTGCGAACGAGCCGGCGTTGATCGTCGCCGACGAGCCGACCGGCGCCTTGGATAGCGTGACCGGGCTCGAGATCATGAGTCTTTTCAAGCGGGTGGTCGAGGAACGGGGCGTGACGATCATCATGGCCACGCATGACCCGACGATCTCGGACCTTGCGCACGAGACCCTCATCATGAGCGACGGCCGGATGTCTGACGAGGTCCCCGAGGAGTTGAAGGGGATCGGCATCCTGGACGCCGCGGCCCTGCCTGGCACCTTGCATGGCGAGATCGGCCTCGCGGCGCGTCGTGCCGGATTGCAGGTGCACGCCTCGCCGCCGGGGAGCCCAGGCCTGGTTCACGGACCGGCCCTCCCCCCGGTCAGCAAGCGGGACGCGTAGTACCCTCGTGCCATGAGCATCGTTGAACACGTCCCCAACCAGCTTGGCTACGGCGACACGCCGGTCATCCCCCAAACGGGCTTCCGGGTGCACGACCGCGATCGCGGGCAACCCCCGGTGGTCACTCCCGGGGCGCGCGCGGGCGATCCGCCGTCTGATGCGATCATCCTTTTCGACGGCCAGTCCCTCGACGGGTGGGAAAGCGTCCGGGATGGGGGCGCCGCCCAATGGCAGGTCGTTGACGGCGCGATGGAAGTCGTGGCGCGGACCGGGGACATCCGGTCGACCGCCCATTTTGGCGATTGCCAGTTGCATGTGGAGTTCCGTTCTCCGCCGGTGGTGAAGGGGCACGGCCAAGGTCGGGGCAACTCGGGCGTGTTCCTGATGGGCATCTACGAGATCCAGGTCCTCGACTGCTTCGACAACCCGACCTACGCGGATGGCACGACCGGTGGCCTGTACGGCCAGTACCCGCCCACCGCGAACGCATGTCGCGAACCGGGCGAGTGGTCGACGTACGACATCATCTGGAAGGCCCCGCGCATGGACGGCGACCGCCTAGTCGATCCGGCCGCGGCCACCGTGATCCTCAATGGGGTCGTGGTTCAGAACCACCAGGTGCTCCTCGGCCAGACCAACCACAAGGCCCTTCCGGCGTACCACGCGCAGCCGTCGACCGGTCCGCTCAAGTTGCAGGACCACGGCGACCTCGTCCGGTTCCGGAACATCTGGTACCGGCCCCTATAGGCCCGTCGCTCACCCGACTTGAGTGCGCCGCCCCGTCCTGCAGATGGACGCGGGCGGCGTGTCCGTCCTGGCTGGGCGCGGTCGAGTTCGATCCGGGTGTCCCGGGGCGTCCTGCTCGGATGGTGGGCGGGTGGCGCTCCGAGATCAACGCCCCGGCCTGTTCGGTTGGGAGGCTGACGCCGTTTCGACGGCCGCGTCGCCAAGCGTGTTAGCACCCGACTTGAGGGCATGGCGCCGGATTGCCGCGCCGAGAGGTGAGAGGTGATGCGACAGGGACGCCGTGAACGGGTGCCGCGAAGCGCCGTCGGGTGTTAGCAGCCGACTTTAGGGGTGCAGGAACTCGCCGCGAGACTTTCCCTGTGGCCCATCACGACGCATGGCGTGTCCCGACCGGCGGTTGTCGTGCGGCGATCGGTCCCTGCGTGCTGTCGCGCGACGCCGCCGCCGTACTGGCTGCGAGCTAGTCCCGATCAAGGATCCGGAGTGCGAGCACTGTCGCACCGAGCTGCACGATTCCAGTCGTCACGAAGATTGCCCCGAGGCCTGCGTTCTCGCCGATCACGCCTCCGACGAGTGGGCCGAGGAACATCCCGATCGCGTAGACGGCCTGGTAGACGCCCATGGCGGTCGCGCGTTCGCCCGATGGGACGCGCTTGATCGAGAGCCCGATCAGCGTGGTGTTCGTGACGCCTCGTCCGAACCCGGCGGCGACCTGGTTCGCGATGAGGAGCGGCAGGGTCGTGCACAACGGGATCGCGATGGTGGTGACGCCGATCACGACCAAGCCCGCCACGACGACCACGCGTGACCCGAACCGCGCACTCAACCCGGCCGTGAATGGTTGCACGATCGCGAACGGGAGGACGGAGAGAGCGGTCAGGGTGCCGAGGTCGGCGGGCGTTGCGCCGAGATCCTTCGCGAAGACCGGCGTGAAGCCGAAGACCGTCGAAAAGGTCGCGTAGGTTTGCACGGCGGATAGGACCGACACGCCGATCAGGGCAGGCGCAGTCGCCGTGCGCCAGAGGCGGGAGGCGGTGATCGGCGCGGCCGTCGCTTGGCGGGCGGCGCGCGCTGGTTCGGGGCAGAAGGCGAGGGCGAGTAGCCCGACGGCGGCCGTGGCCGCACTCGCGACGAACGGCGCGACCGGGCCGTACGCCTCGGCGAGGAGGCCGCCCGTCCATGTCGCGATCACCTGGCCAATGGCATTGGTCAGGTTGAGCCACCCGAGGGCGCGGATCGACTCGCCCGGCGGGAAGTAGCCCGCATACATGATGGTGATGCCGACCCACCCGCAAGCGGCAAGCCCGGTCAGGGCACGCGCGCCGACGAGCGACCACGGGGTCGGCGCGAGGGCGAAGGCGACCGCCCCCGCCAAGCTGGCTGCGAGGCCGATCATGAAGACCGGTTTTCGGCGCCCCGACCAGTCCGACGCGACGCCGGTCGGAATCCGGAAGAGGAGTTGCATCACGCCGTAGGCGCTCAGCATCGTGCCGACGACGGTGAGCGGCGCGCCAAGGTCGCGCGCGTAATTCGGCAGGGTGGGGACGTAGTAGTAGAGGGAGAGCCAAAAGCAGAGGTTTGCGGCTTGGAAGAGCCACGGAACCCAGCGGGCGACCGGCGCCGGGGCCGGGTCGGACGCGGGCGAGACGGCGTCCCGGGTAGCGGCGAGGGTCGTCATCTGGCCGACAGATGGTACCGGCCCCGGATGGCTACCCCTTCGTGACCGCGTTCTCCGCCACCCACGCCGCGACGGTCGCCTCGTGCGCATCGGCGTCCGACTCGTCGAGGTACAGGAACGGTTCGGCGCAGGCCATGCCGTGGCGGTCGCCAAGTTCGGTCCCCGGCGCCAGCATGAAGCGCCGAATATACGCCCGGTCGGCCGCCTCGTCGTCGTCCCCGAGGGCAGGCACGCGCAGTCCGCGCGAGGCAAGTGTCGCGCGCAGGCGACTCCCGGTCGCGCCCGCGGTCCCTTGGGCCTGGTGCACCGCGAGGGCCTCGACCTTCACGTCCAGGTAATCACTGACGTCGACCACCCGGTTGGTCGGTTGCCCGGCGCGCGCCACCCAGTAGAGGCGACCCCGGACGAAGTGCGGTGCGAGGCCAGCGGCGAGATGTTCGGGGTAGTCCTTGTCGAGGCCGGCCATCCACCGGGCCGCCTCGACCGCCTGGCCAGTCACCCAGTGGTCGGGGTTTTGCTCCGACGGGTGGGCCGGGTTGAACGTCATGACGACATCGGGGCGAAGCAGGCGGAACAGGAAGATCAGACGCGCACGCAGTTCCGCGACCGACGCCGCGTCGAGGAAATGGTTCGCGTACCCGAGGTTGAACACGCGCCGGATGCCGAGGATCCCGGCGAGCGCTTCCGTCTCCCTCTCGTTCGCCAAGATCGTCTCGCCCACGCTTGGTGTCGGGCCGCACTTGTCGTCATTGGTCGTCTGGATCAGGTACGCGGTGTAGCCAGATTCGCGGATGAGCCTCGCGACGGTGCCCGCCCCGAAGAACGAGAGGTCGTCGGAGTGCGCCTGGACGATGGCGATGACCGGGCCATCCGGCGCCATGACCGCGCGCGCCGCTGGGGAACCCTGGCGTTCGGTCGCGGAGGTGAACGGTCTTGGGGCGGCGGGCCATGCCGGCAGGCCCCTGACCGGGGTGCCCGCGCGATCGACGTGGACCGGCGGCGCATCATCGCGAACCTCGTCGTACCGCCAGATTGTCATGGATGCCCCCATTCGCCGTCGCCGCGACGCCCATCGTACTTCGGCGGGACCTTTGGTACGTTGGGAGCGGGTGGTCCGTCAGTGCAGACGACCATCGCTTGGAGGCGCATCATGGCCAACTCCCACGTGATCGACTTTCGCCTGATCGGCGATGACATGCAACTGGTCGAGGTCACCCTCGATCCTGGCGAGACGGTCATCGCCGAGGCCGGGTCGATGACCTACATGGACGCCGACATCGGCTTCGAGGCACGCCTCGGCGACGGCAGCGCCGGTAACGGCGGCCTCATGGGGAAGCTGTTCTCGGCCGGCAAGCGGATGATGACCGGCGAGTCCCTTTTCATGACGCACTTCACGAACAATGGCCGGGCACGCCAGCGGGTCGCGTTCGGGGCGCCGTACCCCGGCAAGATCATTCCGGTCGACTTGCGCGCCAACGGCGGTGAACTCACCTGCCAGAAGGACGCATTCCTTTGCGCGGCGTACGGCACGAAGGTTGACATCGCGTTCCAGCGACGGTTCGGGGCCGGTCTGTTCGGTGGCGAGGGCTTCATCCTCGAGCGGTTGAGCGGTGACGGCCTGGCCTTCGTGCACGCCGGAGGGACGATCGTGAAGCACGATCTGCGCGGCGAGACAATGCGCCTTGACACTGGATGCTTGGTGGCGATGACCTCCGGCATCGACTTCGACATCGAGCGATCGGGAAGCCTCAAGTCGATGGTGTTCGGGGGCGAGGGGCTGTTCCTCGCCACGGTCCGGGGACACGGGTCCGTCTGGATCCAGAGCCTCCCGTTCTCGCGCCTGGCAGATCGGGTCATCTCCGCCTCCCGGGTCGGCGGACGTTCATCCGACGAGGGATCGGTCCTTGGCGGCCTCGGAAGGATGTTCGAGGACTGACGGCGGCAGTACCTGGCGGACGCGGAACGCGGCGTCACCCTCGGGAACTTCACCGCGTCCTTGCATTACCAATCGTGCGGCCGAGCACTTGGCGCTTGCGCGAGAGGAGCGAGTCCACTTCCGCTCTCGTTGAGATCCGCTGTGTTGCGCGGGTGCATCCGGAAACGTCTAGTACGAAAGCGGTCAGCCAGGCTGCCTGAATGATTTGACCACTTGACTCAAGCGAAGTAGTCTGGCCATCTGGATTGGCCCAAAGACACGTAGGCGTAGTGCCTGCGCGGAAACGGGTAGCGATGACCCTCGCGCGAGGGTACTGGGGAGGGCAGCGTGACAGGTAGGGGGATCGACCGGCGGAGCGTCCTGGCAGGGAGCGGGGTGTCCATGGCCACGTTGCTGGCGGCATGCGGCGAGGCGGCGGCGCCCGCCCCGGCGCCGACGAAGGCGCCGGTTGCGGCACCGACGTCAGCGCCAGCCGCGCCCGCGCCGACCACCGCTCCTGCCCCAGCGACGAACAAGATCTTCACCCTGGTTGACAAGACCTGGTCGGATCTGGGGATGCTCGACGCCACGGTGCGGTTCAACCAGGAGCGGTCCGATCTGGGGAACGTCACCTTGGAAGAAACCGCCCAGGGGTGGGACACCAAGGTGCTGGCGCAGATCAAGGAGAAGAACCTGCGCTGGAGCGGCCATGGCTACGCCGCCTTCTTCGACTCCTACAAGTACATCAAGTCCGGCCTGGTCGCGCCGCTTGACGACTACCTCAAGGCGAGCAAGGTGGCGTGGGGCGGCAAGCAAAAGGAGTCCTACTTCACCTCGCGCATCTACGACGCGCTGCAGTTCCAAGGGAAGCAGTACTTCATCCCGATGAAGGCGAACGCGCACTTGGTGGGGTACCGCGAGGACTACATTCAAGCCGCGGGCTACGACAAGTTCCCGACAACTTGGGACGAAGTCGACAAGATGATGCGGAAAATGAAGCCCGCGCTCGAGAAAGAAGAGGTGACGCCCCTCGGGATTTCGCGCGACATTTTCCGCACGATCGGTACGATGTTTACGACCTTCATCGAGAAGCCGTTCGACGACACCGGCGTGCTGAAGTTTGAGAGCCAAGAATGGTTCACACTCCTTGAATTGCTCAAGAAGTGGAAAGATGATGGCCTGGCGCGGTTGGACACCAATGCCGACCACTACGACGTCTGGCAGAAGGGCAAGTTCGCCTTCACACTCGGATCACATTCGCTTGTCCGGGTCGGCCGAAACGTCTGGGGCACCGCCAAGGTAAAGGGCGCCAACCCGCCCCAGGCAAGCACCAGTGTGCCCGCGCGCACGTGGATTCACATCGACTCGGGCTTCGTCTTCCCCGGGGCAGCGAACCCGCAGTTGGCGACCGATTGGCTTCTCTCGGTTCTGGGGCCGGAGGGAACGATTGCCGAACGGTGGTGGCGGGGGGTTACGACCTTCTCGGGCCAGCCGGTCCACCAGAGTTGGCTGGACAAGGTTCTCAAAGACAACAAGGACCTGGCCGAGGTGTACGAAGTACTGAAACTGGTGCCGAACAGTCAGATCATCACGCTACCGGTGGCAGGCGCCTACGCGATCACCGAGGCGAAGATTTGGCCGCACCTCGACCGCTTCTTCAAGGGAGAGACCGGCATCAAGGCCGCGATGGCCGACGCCCGCAAGGAAGTGACCGAGGAGATGGCCAAGCAGCTGAAGTAGGCGCGCGCGTGGCCAGAGTGGATCGGGCGCAGACATCGCCGTCGGCGCCCGGCCCGGTCGGATGACACCCGAGGAGTCACGCAATGGCGGAGTCTCGGCCCAGGGCGGCCGGATCGGCGGTGGCCTGGTGGCGTGCGTTTCGCCAGGTGCGCCATGAGGCGCGGGGGGAGAGCCTCGCAGGCCTCCTCTTCGTCGGTCCTGCGGTTCTCCTCTTCCTTACCTTCAATGCCTACCCAATCGTCCGCGGACTGGTTATCGCCTTTTCCGATTATCGGTACTTGGTGCCGGACCATGCGCCATTCAATGCGGTCGACAACTGGTACGAGATGGTGCGAGACCGCGTCTTCTGGCAGTCGTTCGGGCGGTCCCTCCAGTACACCGCCATCTACTTCGTGCTGAACTTCGTACTCGCGTTCTTTGTAGCGGTGCTGATCAGCCAGATCGGCCAAGCGCGCGAGGCAGGTGTCTACCGGGTCATGGCGTACCTGCCGGTGATCCTGCCAGCGGCGATTGCGCTGTTGGTCTGGCGCCAGTTCTTGAACCCGGAATTCGGCTACATCGCCGTGCTACTCAAGGGACTCTTTGGCTCGGAAGTGGCGAAGGTCTTGCGTGATGCACGCGCGGTCGTGCCTACGCTTGCAGTCATCGCGGCGTGGAAGGCGATGGGAAGCAACGTACTCCTTCTCCTCGTGGGCCTCTACAGCATCAACTCGGAGCTTTACGAGGCGGCGGCGATCGATGGCGCCGGGTGGTGGCGGCGCTTGATGCACATCACCATCCCGCTCTTGCTCCCGACGTTCACCGTCATCTTCGTCCTCGCGGCGGGGGTTCTGGGTGAGGCCGAAGCATCGCTGATCTACTACGGCCTGACCGACGCGGGACCGGAGGGGGCGGGTCGCCTGGTCGGGCGCTACGCATACGAAGTCGCCTTCCTTCAAGGTGACCTGCGGTGGGGGTACGCGGCGGCGATCAACTTGACCGTCGGCCTGACGTCGATGGCGATCTCGGGCCTGGTCTTCCGCGCCCTTCGGTCGGGGAGGATGTGATGGCCAATTCCGCGACCGTGGTCCCGGTTTTGACGCTCCGACGCCGCACCCTTGGCGAAGTGGGATACGCCTGGTACGAACGCTACCGGGGGGGGGTCGCGGCGCGCCTCCTCCTCTGGCTGTTGCTGCTCTATTTCCTCGCGCCCATCATCTGGACCATCGCCTCATCGCTGAAGACGCGCGCCGAACTCTTCCAGGCAACGCCGAGTTTCATCACGCTGAACCCGACCCTGGCGAACTACCAGTACGCGCTCAAGCGCCTCACGGGGTTCGAAATATTCTTCCGGAACTCGCTGATCGTGACGCTCGGCGCCACGGCGCTGCAAACGGTTCTGGCAACGCTGGCCGGGTACGGGTTTGCACGATTGCGCTTCCGGGGGCGCGACCTGATCTTCTACACGATGGTCATGCTGATCTTCGTCCCGCGAGCAGGCGGACTCATGGCCCAATACGAACTCATGAGTTTCTTGCATCTGCGCAATAGTCTGACCGGACTCATTCTCGCGTTCTCGGCGGGACTGGCGGTGCCGGTCTTCATCATGCGCCAAGCCTTCTTGAATCTGCCGCCCGACTTTGAGGATGCAGCGCTTATCGACGGATGCAACCGCTTCCAGGCCTTCTGGTACGTGATGGCGCCGATGGCGACCGGCGCAATGATGGTGGTTGCGCTCTTCGAGTTCATCCGCGTGTGGGGCGAGTATCTTTTCACGCTGACGATGATTGATCAGCGCGAACTCTTCACGCTGGGCATCGGCATGGCGATGCAGTTCCTTGGGGTATCGATGGAGTTCGGCGAGTTCACCAGTTATGGCGCACAGGCGGCGGCGTTCGTCATGGCATCGGCTCCGGTCGCGGCCTTCTTCCTGGCGACCCAACGGTGGTTTGTGCGCGGTCTAATGGAGGGGTTGAAGTTCTGACGGGCAGGAACTTGCGCCCATACGCGTTTCCTGGGCTCTCAACTACGCGTCGCACGTCTCAAGCACGGGCGGCGTTACCGGCGTACAGTTGTCATAAGGGGGGCATCCGTGATGGGGGTAACGCACCGGATCGACATCAACGCAGGACCGCTAGCCCAGCAACCGGAGGTGGGGCACAACCGGTGGCACGAGAACATCCGTCCAGTCGTGCACGCCAAGTCCGGCGACCGCGTGACGATGCAGTCGCGCGACGCCTTCGACGGGCAGGTGACGCCGCAGACGACGACCGAGGAGGTCGCGAAGCTCGACCTCGGGCCGGTGCATCCGCTCACCGGTCCCGTCGCGATCGAGGGCGCCGAGGAGGGTGACCTCCTTGAGGTGCGCGTCATCGACATGGTGCCGGCGTCGTTCGGCTACACCGTGCAAGTGCCGGGCTTCGGCTTCCTGGCCGATCACTTCCCGACGCCGCACATCGTGCGGTGGACGATCGCCGACGGTCACGCCGAGTCGGCCGACTTGCCCGGCGTCCGGATCAGCTACCACGCCCATCCGGGCGTGATCGGCTTGGCGCCGGGACGTGCGATGCGAGAACGCGTCTTCAAACGCGAGTCCGACCTGGTCGCCCGCGGGGGCTTCGCCCTGCTGCCCGACGCCCGGGGCGCCGTGCCCGGTGACCCGGAGATTGCCGGCCACGCCTTGCGAACGATCGCGCCAAACGAGGTCGCGGGCAACATCGACATCAAGCAGTTGACCCGGGGCACGACGATCTACATCCCCGTCTCGGCGCCGGGAGGTCTCTTCAGCATCGGCGACTGCCACTTCGCACAGGGCGACAGCGAGACATGCGGCACGGCCATCGAGATGCGGGCCGAGTCGACCTTCGAGTTCCACCTGCACAAGGGGACGGCGGCGAGTAAGGGCATCCGGTCCTTCTATATCGCGCGGACCGGCGCCGACGCGGTGCCGTACCAGACCGCCCCCGGGCGTTTCATCGGGATTCCGGGCATGCCGATCACCGCCGACGGCGTGAATCACTTTGGCGACGCGACCATGGCCGCCAAGAACGCGCTCCTTGGGATGATCGAGTACATCGTGCGCGAACACGGGTACACCCGGCAGCAGGCGTACGCGATCTGTTCCGTCGCCGTCGACCTGAAGGTGAGCGAGTTGGTCGACGTGCCGAACTTCATCGTCACGGCATTCCTTCCGCTCGAGATCTTCGTGTAGCCAAGATCCGTCATGCGACGACCCGTCCGCTTCCCGGTGTAGAGGGACGGACGGGTTCGTCCGATCGGCCGTGCGCGCGCAGCTGCGCGGCCGTGAGGCGCTTCGCCTCGCTTGACTTCTCGATCATCGCCATGCGGCCGACGTCGTCCGAGACCCGGACGGTCGCCCCCACAGGGGCGCGGGTCGCTACGTGCCGGGCGTCATCGATGTTGAGGTCGCACGGGGGCGCGCAAGGACCGAGACTACGAGGGCTGCTCCGGCGATGACGGTTGAAACCCCGAATGCGAGCCGAAACCCGGCCATCATCGCTTCCGGGGGTGCCTGGTGCGTCGAGCCGACCACTGCGTCGCCCAAGGCGGCCACGGTGCCGATCGACCAGATCACGCCGGCAATGCTCTGCCCGATCGATTGCCCGAGGTTCCGGCTCAGGGCCTGGAACCCCCCGACCAGGCCGAGGTGCGACGGCGGCACGGACCCGAATAGCGCACTGCTGTTCGGCGAGTTGAAGAGCGCAAGCGCCAGGCCCACCAGCATCAACTGGCCCATCACCACCAGCGGGTTCGTGTCCATCCCGAGAAGGGTCAGGGATCCCAGGCTCACGACCTCGATCCCGAGGCCGATCGCGGTGATGACCAGGAAGCCCGACCGGTCCGCCAGCCAGCCGCCGATCGGCGCCATGACCATCATCGTCAGCGGCGCCCCGATCAGGAACAGCCCCGTGCGATCAGGCGGCTCGTTCAGGACGTACTGGAAGTAGAAAGGCATCAGCAGCATGTTGAAGCTGACGGCGGTGAAGCTCAGGAAGGCCGACGCGACGGCCGCCGAGAAGCCACGGTTCTGGAACAGCGTCAGGTCAACGGTCGGCTGTGACACCCTCCGCTCGACGGCGATGAACGCGGCGCCCGCCACGATCGGTAACCGTTCACGGGGGTCAGTTGGGAACGTGCAACCGGTGACTGGTCCTGCCACATCCGGGTCAGG
>CAMBEO010000032.1 GCA_945865725.1 Thermoflexus hugenholtzii JAD2
GCCTGTCGGCTATCGCGCTGACGGACCACGACTCGATCGGAGGCCTCGCCGCCGCCGCCGTCGCGTGCCGGGCGGCGGGTATCGAGCTAGTGACGGGCGTTGAATTGTCCGCTGACGTGCCCAAGGGCACGTGCCATGTCCTCGGCTACTACGTCGACCCTCAAGACCCTGCCTTCGGGGCATGGCTAGAGGAGCGCCGACGGGCGCGCGTCGACCGGGGCCAGGAGATCGTTCGGCGCGTGAACGGCGCCCTCAGGGATCGCCTTGGCGCCGGCGCCCCGCAAGCCACGTGGGAGGGCGTCGCGAGACGCGCGAACCTCGCCGAAGGCGGCGCGGTCGGGCGCCCGCACGTCGCCGACGAGCTCATCGCCGTTGGCGCGATCACGAGCCGGGACGAGGCATTCGCGACGCTGCTCGGTGACGGGATGCCCGGGGACGTGCCGTCCACGAAGTTGGGCCCGGAAGAGGTCATCGACGTCATCCGTCGGGCGGGAGGCGTGGCCGTACTCGCCCACCCGACCTACCTCCCTGGTTACGAGGCGCGGCTTCCCGCACTCGTCGAAGCGGGCCTTGGAGGCCTCGAGTGCGTCTACGGCGAGTACTCCGCCGAGGTCATCGCACACCTCAAGGAAGTCGCAGGCCAACACGGCCTGGTAGTGACCGGGGGCAGCGACTTCCACGGCCCGGAACTCGGCGCCGGCAGTGGCGAGATGGGCGTGCCCGCCGTGCCCGCGTCGCTTCTCGGCCCGCTCGCCGCGCTGCGCCCCTTGTCGGCTAGACGCTAGACGCGTCTCGGCCGCAACGTGGGGTGGCCTCCAGACCGCCATCGTTATCCGCACGCGCGCCCCCTGCCCCACTCCAAGACGGCCCCCTCCATCGTTATCCGCGTACGCGATCCCTCCCCCGCTGCGGCGGGAGAGGGACGCACCCCCTCCTCCTGCTGGTCGTCACACTCACGCTGGGGGATCAAGCTCGGCCGTCAGGGCCGCGACCTGCGCCGCTGCCTGCGCGGTCGTGCCGGAGTTGTCGATGACGACCACGGCGCGAGGCCGTCCAAGACGGGCCGAGTCGCTCGTGAAGCGGGCGACCCAGGTGACGACCCGGCCTTGGGAGGCAAGGCGCCGCGCCGCCTCGTCCGCCGCCATGCCCCGAGCCGCGAGCCGCGCGATTGCCGTGGCATCGTCGCACTCGACGATCCACAGCTCGTCGCATAGGTCCGCGCCCCCGCTCTCGACGACCTTGATGGCCTCGATGGCCGCCACCGACGTGCCACGCGCTCGCGCCATCCCAAGGAACTCCGCCTCACGGGTGTGAACGCGCGGGTGCACGATCGCCTCAAGGTCGCGGCGCGCCGCGTCGTCGCGGAAGACGATCGCACCGAGGGCGGCGCGGTTGACGTCGCCCGGCAACAGGACCCCGTCACCGAACCGGTCGCGAAGGATTGCCCGGAGCGCGCCGTCGTCGCGATAGAGGTCGCGCACGATCATGTCGGCGTCGATGGTCGCCGCCCCTCGTTCGCGGAGGATCCGCGCGATGGTCGACTTCCCGGCGCCGATGCGTCCAGTCAGGGCGATCGCGCGCATCGGCCGCGATCCTACCCCTTGGGGTGCCCTGCTCGCAGCCGACCTTCCGCCGCGCATGGCGTGCCCTACAGTCTGGGGAAGGCCTTCCATCTGCCGCAAGCGCTTGGCCGGCCTTCCATCCGCCGCAAGCGCCTCGCGCTGCGGCGGGAGAGGGGAGCACTACCGCCATCCCCCGTACCGGGGGAATATTCCCCCGGGAGGAAGGGGGGAGAAGGTCGGAGCGAGCAACCGCCAAGATGGACGAGCTTCCTGCCGTCTCCGGGGACCTCGCACGGGCGCCGGTCCCGGACGATCACGCGCTGCCGGCGCCCAATGCGCGCCGACGGTCGTGGCCGCGCCGTGCCGGTGCCGCCTTGTCCTGGATTGCAGGACTCGCAACGGTCCTCGCTGCCGGGGCCGGGTCCGGGGCCGCCGCGGTGTGGGCGACCGGCACCCCGGCTCCCATTCCGGTCGAGCGCCTGCTGCGGGCGGGCGGCCTCTTCCCTGCCGGTCGGGCTGCCCCGATGGCGCTGCCGAGCAAGGACCGGCTCTTCGACCAGGAGCTCGTGACCTCAATCTACGACCGCACGGCCCCATCCATCGTCGAGGTCGCGGTCGTGGCTGGCAGTCGGCGCGGTGGCGGGTCGGGTGTCCTGATCGCCCCGGCGGGCACGATCCTGACCAACTTCCACGTGGTGCGGAATGCCTCGACCATCGAGGTCACGTTGCGCGACCGTACCCGCTTCACCGCGACGATCACCGGCACTGACCCCCAGGACGACATCGCGATCTTGCGCATGGCGGATGCGCCCGCGGACTTGCCGGTCCTCCCGCTCGGCGAATCGGACTCGTTGCGCCCTGGTGCCATGGTGATCGCGATCGGCAACCCGGCCGGGCTCGACCGGAGCGTCAGCGTCGGGGTAATCGCCGGCCTCGGACGCACCCTGCGGGATGGTGACCGGCCGATGCGAAACGTCATCCAGACGGACGCGACGTTGAACCCCGGGAACTCAGGCGGCGCCCTCCTGGACACCAGCGGCAAGGTTGTCGGCGTGACGAACGCGATCGAGCGCGTGCCGGGGCGCCCCGGGTTCGGCGGCATCGGGTTCGCCGTGCCCTCTTCGTCGATACGCCGGAACCTCGACCGCCTGCTTGCCGGAGAGCGGATCCGGCATGCGTACGTGGGAATCTCCGGCCAGGACCTGCCCCCGTCGGTAGCCCAGGGTCTCGGCCTCGCGGCGGGTCCCGGCATTGCTATCGCGAGCCTCGTTCCGGGCGGTCCGGCGGCCCAGGCAGGCCTCCAGAAGGGCGACGCGATCATCGCGGTCGGTGCCCACCGCGTGGCATCGATGGACGAGTTCGGCATGCACGTCGATCGCACCTATCGTCCCGGCGACGAGGTGACCTTCGAGGTGCGCCGGGCGGGCGCGACGATGCAGGTTGCGCTGGTCCTCGGCGCCTGGCCCGACGAGACCGGAACCTCGTGACGGACCCGCCGACGGGTCCGATGGGGCGCGCCCTTTCGCTCGCCGCGGGCGCCCTCGGTCGGACCAGTCCAAACCCGGCGGTGGGTGCGGTGATCGTGCGCGATGGCGAGGTCGTCGGCGAAGGGGCCACCCGCGCGTACGGGGAGGCGCACGCCGAGCCGGTCGCCTTGGCGGAAGCCGGCAGCCGGGCGCGGGGCGCGACCATGCACGTGACCCTTGAACCCTGCGCCCACCATGGCAAGACGCCGCCGTGCGTCGACGCGATCATGGCGGCCGGGGTCAAGCGGGTCGTGGTGGCGACCCTGGACCCGAACCCGCGGGTCGCGGGGCGCGGGGTCGCCCGATTGCGGGGCGCGGGGATCGCCGTCGAGGTTGGACCCGGCGAGGAGGCCGCGCGCACGCTCATGGCCGGCTTCGCCACGTGGATTTCAACTGGTCGACCGCACGTCATCGCAAAATTCGCGGCGAGCCTCGACGGACGTATCGCCACGCGGTCCGGGGATAGCCGGTGGATCAGCGGCGAGGTCGCCCGCCAGTGGGCGCACGGGGTCCGCGACCGCGTTGACGCGATCCTCGTCGGCGTGGGCACGGTCATCGCGGACGACCCGGCGCTCACGACGCGCCTCGATGCACGGTCACCGATCATGCAAGACCCCCTCCTTGCCGGGGTCTGTCCGGTCCCGTCCGGCCACCCGCCGCGCCACCCCCTACGAGTCATCCTCGACACGAGACTGCGGGTGCCTCCGACCGCGACCGTCGTGGCCGGGCGCCTGCCTGGCCGGACCCTCGTCATCGCCGTCGACGACGGATCGCCGGAGTGGGCACGACGGCGCTCGGCCCTGGAGCGTCCGGGCGTGGAAGTTGCACCCGTCACGCCGGGGCCAACCGGGCGTCCCGACCTCGCAGCGGTCCTGGGCCTCCTCGGCGACCGGGGCGTGGTGACGTTGCTGGTCGAAGGTGGGGCGACGGTGCACGGCGAGTTCGTCGCCGCGGGGCTGGTCGACCGGGTCGCGGGAGTGATCGCGCCGGTCGTGATCGGTGGGGGGCCGTGTGCCGTTGGCGGTGCGGGAACCGGTCCCGACCTCCTCGCAGGTGCGACGCGTCTTGGCGGCATCGAGGTGACGCGCCTGGGAGATGACGTCCTGGTGACGGGATGGGTGCGGTACCCGGAGTGGCCCGAGGACATCGCGCCGGTAGGCGAATAGACCCCCACCATCGTCCTCCGCGTACGCGCCCCCTGCTGAAAGCGCCCACGCTGGAGCGGGGGAGGGGGGAAGGACGCCGGCGAGGGATACGCGAAGCGAGCGGCGAGGGATACGCGAAGCGAGCGGCGAACGCCGTACCATCCTGCCTGCCCCGGCGCGCCCCGCCCGGACGCCGGAGACGCCACACGGGAGGCACCGCGCATGTTTACCGGGATCGTCGAGGAACTCGGGGCGATCCGCGAGATCGACCGGACGCCCGAGGGCGCGCGCCTGGTGATCGCGGCCGCCGTCGCCCTTGACGGCACGCGCCGTGGCGACAGCATCGCAATCGACGGCGCCTGCTTGACGGTCGTCGCGTTGGACGCGTCCTCGTTCACCGTCGAGGCGACCCTCGAGACGTTGCGCCGCACCTCGCTTGGGGACCGTTCACCGGGCGACGCGGTCCACCTCGAACGCGCACTCGGTGCAGGCGGGCGCTTCGGCGGCCATTTCGTGCAGGGCCACGTCGATGGCACCGGCGAGATTCGGTCTCGCGAGCATGTTGGCGACGCGGTGGTCCAGGTGTTCGGTGCGCCACCCGACATCACGCGCTACCTCGTTCCCAAGGGTTCGATCGCGGTCGACGGCGTCAGCTTGACGGTCGTGGGAGTGGGGCCGGACTGGTTCGACACGTGGCTCATCCCGCACACGATCACGGCGACGCACCTCGTACGGCGACCCATCGGTGCGCGGGTGAACCTCGAGGCCGACATCCTCGCCAAGTACGTGGCTCGCGCCGTCGAGGTAGCACACAACCCCAGCACGTACGCCTGACGTCGGCGCGGGCCCGCCCACGTTTGTTGGCCGACGACTGGGCTACCTGCGATGATCTCGACGGCCCCCTCCATCTGCCGCAAGCGCCCCACGCTGCGGCGGGAGAGGGAAGCACTACCCCCATCCATCTGCCGCAACAAGCACCCCCCAGCGCGGCGGCGGGAGGGTGGAGAAGGACGGCCCCCACCATCGTTATCCGCGTACGCGATCCCTCCCCCGCTGCGGCGGGAGAGGGAAGCACCACTGGCGAGAGGAACGACGTGGCGCTGTCAACGATTCCGGAGGCGATCGATGCCTTCCGCGAAGGGCGGTTCGTCATCATCGTCGACGACGAGGACCGCGAGAACGAGGGCGACCTGTGCATCGCCGCCGAACTGGTCACCCCCGAGGCGATCACGTTCATGGCGGTCCACGGACGGGGCCTGATCTGCCTGCCGATGACGGGCGCGCGCCTCGACGCGCTGCGCATCCCGCTCATGGTGTCCGAGAACACGTCGTCGATGGGCACCGCGTTCACCGTGTCGATCGAGGCGCGACGGGGGGTCACGACCGGGATCTCCGCGGCCGACCGCGCACACACGATCCGTACGGCGATTGACCCGCGGTCTCGCCCCGAGGACCTCGCGCAACCGGGGCACGTCTTCCCGCTTCGCGCGCGCGATGGCGGCGTCCTGGTCCGCGCCGGCCAGACCGAGGCGTCGGTCGACCTGGCACGCCTCGCCGGCCTCGCCCCCGCAGCGGTGATCTGCGAGGTCATGGACGACGACGGCACCATGGCGCGGCTGCCACGCCTCCAGGAGCTGTACGGGCGGCAGGGCATCCCGATCATTACCGTCGCCGACCTGATCGCCTACCGGCGCCGGCACGAGCAACTCGTCCGCAAGGTGGTTGACGTGCCGATGCCGACTGCCCATGGTGACTTCGTCGCGCACGCCTACGTGGACGCGATCACCGGTGAGGAACATGTCGCCCTGGTCAAGGGCGACCCGCGCACCGCGGCGGGGCCCGTCCTCGTCCGGGTCCATTCCGGCTGCCTGACCGGGGACGCGTTCGGGAGCTTGCGGTGCGACTGCGGCCAGCAGTTGCAGTGGGCGATGGAACGCATCGAGGAGGCCGGCACCGGCGTCGTCGTCTACCTCCACCAGGAGGGGCGGGGCATCGGGTTGCACAACAAGCTGCGCGCCTACCGCCTGCAGGACGAGGGGTCGGACACGATCGACGCGAACCTCCGACTGGGATTCCCGGCCGACAAGCGCGACTACGGCATCGGCGCGCAGATCCTCGCCGACCTCGGCGTGACGCGGATGGCGCTGATGACGAACAACCCGAAGAAGCTCGTCGCGATCGAGGGGTACGGGATCGAGGTGACCGACCAGTTGCCGATCCCGGTGGCGGCCAACCCGCACAACTTGCGCTACCTCCAGACGAAGCGCGACCGCATGGGGCACGTCGCGAGCTTCACGATGGCGGGCACCGAAAACCCGGCCGGCTAGCGGCCAAGGCGCGCAGGAGGAGAGCGATGGGCGAGCGATTCGAGGGCAGGCTGGCTTCAGGCGCCGGGCGGCGCCACGCGATCGTGGTTGCGCGGTTCAACGAGTTCTTCACCAAGGAGCTGCTCGAAGGCGCGCTTTCCGGCTTCCGGCGCCATGGGATCGACGAAGGTGACATCGACGTGGCGTGGGTCCCGGGGTCGTTCGAGGTACCGGTCGTGGCCAAGCGCCTCGCCGCGAGCGGCCGGTACGCCGCCGTCACCTGCCTCGGTGCGGTGATCCGGGGGGCGACGTCGCACTACGACCACGTTGCCGGACACGCCGCCGGGGGCGTTGCGCGCGCGGCGATGGACACGGGCGTGCCGGTGATCTTCGGGATCATCACGACGGAAAACCTCGAGCAAGCGATGGATCGCGCCGGCGCCAAGCTTGGCAACAAGGGCTACGAGGCGGCGGTCACGGCCATCGAGATGGCTGACCTGATGGCGCAGTTGCCGGGACCGGTGCGGCTTGCAGGCGGGTGACGCCCTCGTACGGCCTAACCCCCCTAACGCCTGCGGCGGGAGAGGGGAGAAAGACGGCCCCCACCCTCAGTCCCTCCCCCGCTGCGGCGGGAGAGGGAAGCACCACCCACGCCCCCCGGGACGGCCTAACCCTTCGTCATCCGAGTACTCGGCCTGAAAACTTCCCGGCGCGGGAAGGGGGAGAAGACCCCGTGGAGTGCGACGCCCTCGTGGAGCTCGTCGCCGCGACCGGGCGGACGGTCACGCGGGTCTCGCCGGTGGGTCCGACGGGCCACCGGACGCCCCGGCGCGTCGCTCGCGTGGACCTGGCCGACGGGGGCACCGTCGCATTGAAGTGCGCATCTCCCGGTGGGGCGCTCGGGCGCGAGGTCGCGACCCTGCGCTTCCTGCAGACCGCACCGGTCCTAGCCGGGCGGGGCGTTCCCGTACCGGAGGTCGTTGCCGTCGGGCCAGGGAGCGACCCGTCGTGGATCGCCACGCGCTGGGCGGGGGACCTGACGCTCGACGTCGCCTTGCGGGATGCCTCGCCAACGGCGGCGCACGACCTCGGCATGCGTCTCGTCCACTCCGTCATGGCGATCGAGGCGGCGTTCGCGCCATTGACGGAACGCGGCGTCCCGGTGACCGCGCGCGCGATGGCGGAGCGCCTGTTCGACCCGTGGGCGGACGCGGCATTCGAGTCGCTCGAGTGGCTTGCCGGTCGCGAACTTGGCACGGCGGCGCGCGATGCGGTCGGCAGGGCGTGTGCCGTCGCCCGGGGGTCGCCGCTGACGGTCGGGCCTCTCGACTACCACGCCGGCAACGTCGTCGTGCCCCATGCGTTCGCGGATGACGATGATGGCGATCCGCGCGCGCCCCTCGTCATCGTCGACCACGGCGCGACCGGATGGGACTGGCCGGCGCGTCGGCTGGCGCAGTACGGCACGTCCACGGGCGTCGGGAACCCGGAGACCGGTGCGGTCCCCAGGACCGGTGCGGTCCCCAGGACCGGTGCGGCCCCCAGGACCGGTGCGGCCCCCAGGACCGGTGCGGCCCCCATGACCGGTGCGGTATCCAGCGCCGGCTTCCGGTCGTGCCTTGATCATCGCGTGGTGGCGCGTGGCGCCAGCGACCTCGCGGACGTTCACGGCGGCGAGCCACACGGGTGGGCAGCGGCGATCGACGCGCACGACCTCCTCCTCGTGACGACGGCGGCGACGCACCTTCGACAGGTGGAGGCGGGCGACGCCAGTCCCGACCGCATGGCGGCGTGGTCGGACGTGCCGGCGCGCCGCGCGTCACTCCAGGCGATCGTGCGACGACGCCTCGCGGTCGGGACTGACGCCGCACGCGTGCGCGCCATCATTTGCGGGGAGCGGTAGCGGGCGCGGGGGCGCTCACTCGGACGGGCGGTTCGCCCACCACTCGATCGCGCTCAAGATGACCCACAAGGCGGCCAAGATGATCGCCCCACCGAGGATCACGGTCGCGCCGACGATGGCCGGGAGCGTGCCGTACCGCGCGACAAGGAACAGGACCCCCGCGCCGAGGAGGATCGCGAACCCCCCGGTGGCGAGGCGCCGCTCCATCTGCGACCGTTGGCGGTCGGCCTCGTGCACCGGCTCCCGGTCGGGGATCGGTGCGGGCACCTCGCTGTTGCCTGCCTCGTCGACGGGACCGTCCCGGACACCCGTCACTGCATCAGGCGCTGGAGACCGCACCGGTCCTGGGCTTGCCCGACGTCCTTGACGAAGGTCGTCCACGCCGGTTCCTTGGCGAAGCCCATCGCCTCGTTGATCCGGAGCATCGGCACGTTCCGGCTGTTGTTCCACGTGCGGATCTCGCGGTAGCCGTGCGTCCCGGCGTAGTCGACGGTCCGAAGCTTCAGGGCTTGCGCGATGCCGCGGCCGCGGTGGGTCCGCGCGACCGCCGTGAACCCTTGGGTCAGCACCCCAGGCATCGCGAGGGCGCGGTAGAGGGCCGACATGCCGACCATGGAGCCGCGATCGACCGCCAGGAAGGTCGCGTGAGGCAGGGCCTCGGGACCATCGATCACGTACCCACGCCACGTCTCGAACGGTTGTGGCGTGATCGGGTCGAGTGACGGCGTGTCCTGGGTGGCAGCGGTGTCAAGCGCGCAGTACTCGGCGAGGATCGCGTCACGCCGTTCCGTGCCCGCGCCGACGAGAAGGCCACCAAGCGTGGCGATCGTGATCCCGTCCTCCGCGACGCGCTTCGCTTCCGGCGCAAAGGTCGATCGGTCGAAACCTGCGATCGCGAGGCGCGACTCCCAGTTCCGTTGGCGGTCCTCATAGCTCCGTCGGTCGAGGAAGCTCACGGTCGCGCTGTCGTCGGACTTCGCCTCGGTGCGTACCGAAATTGCGCCACGTGACTGCGCGGACGCTTCTGCCCACGTGAGGATCGACCTGCCGAGGCCGCGTCCCCGCCATTCGGGAAGGACGTACGCAACCACCCAGTACCGGTCCGGGTGGAACTGCCATGGCATGTGCGAGAGCTCGCCGTAGGCAACTGCCCTTCCCCGGTCGTCCTCCGCCAGGACACGCGCCCGCCAGTACTTGCCGGCATCCCAAAGGGTCTCCTCGTGCCGGATCGAGTCGGCGCTTGATGGGGAGTCGGGGTACGTCGCCGTCCTGATTGCGGCGAGGGCATCGATGTCGCCAGCGACGAAGTGGCGGAACCGCATGCCCGGTACATGAACGGGGAGTTCGATCACGGTCATCGTTTCGACTCGTCCATCAGCGGGCGCGCGAACTTGGGTTGGCGCGGACCATGTCCAGCCCGCTCCCCCGCGTCTGGCGGCACCATCGGACCGGTCACGGCGTCCCCTTCGACGAACCCTTGCGGCGCACCCGCACGCGACTGACCCGCCGTCCCTCGAGGAACTCCACCACGACGACGTGCGTGCCGAGGTCGACCGCGTCGCCCGGCTCGGGGATCCTTCCGAGGCGCGCCATCACGAGCCCGCCAAGCGTGTCTGCCGCCTCGTGATCATCCTCGGACAGGGTCGTGGCGGTCGCCTCTTCCCATTCCGACAGGCGCGTCATGCCGTCGAACGCGACGGACCCGTCGGCGTGGGCGATGGCCTCCCCGTTCGCTGGCTCCTCGCCTGTCACGAGCAACGGGCCGTCGTCGATCCGGCCGATGAGGGGCGCGATCAAGTCGGACAGGGTGACCAGTCCGGCCGTGCCGCCGTACTCGTCCACGATGATCGCCATCCGGTCGCTCGCGCCGCGCAGCTCGTCAAGGAGCTCGTCGATGCCCTTCGATTCGGGGACAGCCGTGACCGGACGGACGAGCGAACGCAGGTCGAAGTCGCCGGCCACCCCCGCGGCGAGGTCAGCGAGGATGTCACGCGCATGCACGATGCCAATGATCCGGTCAAGCGACCCATCGAATACGGGGAGCCGTCGGCGGCGGCTCTCGATGAGGGTGGTGACGACCTCCATTCGCGACGCATCGACCGCCACGCACGCGATGCTCGTCCGCGGGGTCATCACCATGCCCGCGGAGATGTCGGCGAACGTGAACGCGCGCGCGACGATCCGTGCCTCGCTCTCCTCGACGACGCCCGCCTTCTGGCTTCCAGTGACGAGCATGCGGAGTTCCGCCACCGTGTGGACCATTTCGTGGCCCGATGCCGGCTCGAGGCCACCCATGCGGAGGACGGAGTTGCCGATCCACGTGAGCGCGGCGACCGGCCAGTGGAACACGAGGGCGAAAGCCGTGAGCGGGCGCGCATACAGCATCGCCATCGTCTCGGCGCGCTGCAGGGACAGGCTCTTCGGCACCAGTTCCCCGAGCACGATATGCAACGCGGTAATGAGCGCGAAGGTCAGGATCGTTGCCACGACGTGCGTCGGCACGTACGCCGCGAGGCCGGTGCCAGGCTGCAACAGCCCCTCGATGAGGCGGGCGATCGCTGGTTCGCCGACCCACCCGAGGCTGAGAGAGGCAAGGGTGATGCCGAACTGGCAGGCGGCGATGTACCGGTCAAGGTGATCGGCGACCCGCAGTGCCGCCGCCGCGTTCGCGTTTCCCTCGAGGCGGGACTGCTCTAGCCGATTGCGCCGCGAGGCGACCATCGCCATCTCGGACCCGACGAAAAACCCGTTGGCGATCACGATCAGCAAGACCGCCACCGGGCCGCCGATCCAGCCAAAGTCCATCGTGCTCCCCCCGGGCCGGTCCGCCACGCGCAGACGCGCGCAAGGCGGCCCGTGCCCCGTAGCATAGGCAATGGATACCGCTTCCGACATTCGGGCGCCACGCGCGGCGGTCCTGTGAGCCCGGCGGAACCCCGCGTCAATGTGATGACCGGAACGATTGTCCCCTCGCGCCCGACCGTGCTCGTCGTCGATGACGACGCGAACATCACGTCGCTGCTGCGGCGCGCGTTCACCTTGGAGGGGTACGACGTATCGACGGCCGCGTCCGGCCCCGACGCGACGCGGGAGTTGCTCGAGCGATCCCCTGACGTGATCGTCCTCGACGTCATGTTGCCCGGGTACGACGGGGTCGAGGTGCTGCGCCGCCTGCGGGCGGCCGAGGGCGATGGCGCGCACGCGCCGGTGCTCCTCCTGACCGCGCGCGACGAGGTCGCCGACCGCGTGCGCGGCCTGGACGCGGGCGCGGACGACTACCTCGCGAAGCCGTTCGCGATCGAGGAGCTGACCGCCCGCCTCCGGGCGCTTCGGCGACGTCGCGATGCCGATCCCGACCGCACCTTGCGCTTCGCCGACCTCCTCGTGGACACGGGGTCCCGGGAGGTGCGGCGCGCCGGGCGCGAGGTCCAGTTGACCACCAAGGAGTACGAGCTCCTGACGTTTTTCCTGAGGAACGCGCGGGTGGTCGTATCGCGCGAGCGGCTCCTCGAAGCGGTCTGGGACATCAACTTCGACGCCGACACCCACGTGCTCGAGGTCTACGTCGGTTACTTGCGCGGGAAGCTCGAGAAGGCAGGAGGCAGTGGTGGCGACCGCGTGCCGCTGCCTAGGCTCATCCACACCGTCCGGGGCGTCGGTTACGTCCTGCGCGAGCCATGAACAGCCGGGGCGCCACCCGAGGCGACGTCGCGCGATGACGGCGGGTCCGTCCCTTCGCCTGCGCCTCACCGCCGTCGCGACCGCCTTGCTCGCGACGGGCCTGGTGCTGTTCGGCACCCTCGTCCACGCGATCTCGGCGCGCACCCTCGAGGTCGAGGTTGACCGTGCCCTCGCCGATCGCGCGCGCGTCGTGATCGCCTCGATCTCGGTCGCGCTCACGGCGTCCGGCCTGTCGGTCCAGTTGCCGGACGTCGACGCGATCGCGGCTGGTGGCGCGGTCGTGCAAGTCACCGGCTTCGACGGCACGATCGTCCGGTCGGCGTCCCTCGGTCGCGTGACCCTGCCATTGTCTGCCGAGGCACGACGCGCCGCCGAGGCGGGGGAGGTGACGTTCGAGACGACGGAGGTCGAGGGCGTACGCCTGCGCGTGCATGCCGCCCCGCTGGCGTGGCGCGGTGATGCCCTCGGTGTCTTGCTCGTCGCGCGCCCCCTCGGCCCGACGGACCTCGTGACGGGGGGCCTGCAAGTCGTGCTCGTCGCGACCGGGACGGTTGTCCTCGCCGCCGGCGCCGCCGGCGCCTGGCTCGTCTCGCGACGCGCACTGCGCCCGCTCGAGGACTTCGCCCGGGAGGCCGGGGCGATCGGGGTCGCGCAGGACTTCAACCGGCGGCTACCGGCGGACGTCACCGGCAGCGCCGCCGAGGTCCGGACCCTTGGCACGACGTTCAACGCGATGCTCGACCGCCTTCAGGCGGCGCATGGGGCCGTCCAGGCGGCGAACCAGCGCCTCGAGGCGGCCCTCCAGTCGCAGCGCCGCTTCGTCGCGGACGCGTCCCACGAGCTGCGGACGCCGCTGACGACGATCCGCGGCAACGCCGACCTCCTCAAGCGTGGCGTGCCTCTCGCTCCGGCGGAAACGCGGGAGATGGTCGGCCAGATCTCGAGCGAAGCGGAACGAATGGCGCGCCTCGTCGGCGACCTGCTGACCCTCGCTCGCGCCGACGGCGGCCAGGCCGGCATCCGCAAGCACGTGATGCTCCGGCCGCTCGTCGAGTCGGTCGCGTTCCAGGCGCGGACGCTTGGCGCCGGACGCCTCGAGATCAGCGTCGTGCCGTTCACCGGTGATGGGGACCTCGAGGTGGAGGGCGACGCGGACGCCTTGCGCCAGCTGCTGCTTGCGCTGGTCGACAACGCGATCAAGTACACGCCGGACGGCGGCTCGGTGAGCCTCGGGCTGGGCGTGTCACCGCTGCCGGTGCGCCTCGCGACACCGGGCGCGGCACGCGTCGCGCACGGCGTCGCCCTTCCCGGTGAGGGCGGGTGCCTGGCAAACGTGAGCGTCATGGACACCGGCATCGGCATCGCGTCCGATGACCTGCCCCACGTGTTCGAGCGGTTCTTCCGCGCGGACCGGGCGCGACACACGACCGGCAGCGGCCTCGGGCTTTCCATTGCCAAATGGATCGCAGAGGCTCACGGTGGCCAGGTCGTCGCCGAAAGCAGCCCGGGGTCCGGGAGCATGTTCACCGTCTCGCTGCCTGCCCGCCTCGTCGGGGGTATCAGCGACCGGGAGGCGACTCCCCTCTCCCGCCGCAGCGGCTGATAGAAGGGGTAGGGTCCGACTCCCCTCTCCCGCCGCAGCGGGGGAGTTTTCAGCAGGGGGTGGGGTCCGACTCCCCTCTCCCGCCGCAGCGGGGGAGGGGTAGTGGTGCTTCCCTCTCCCGCCGCAGCGGGGGAGGGACTGAGGGTGGGGGCCGTCTTTCTCCCCACTCCCGCCGCAGCGGCTGATAGAAGGGGTAGGGTCCGACTCCCCTCTCCCGCCGCAGCGGGGGAGGGGCAGGGATGCCCGCGGACCAAAGGGTCGGCCCTACCCCCGGGCCTCGCGGATGTAGGGGCGGCCTAGCCCCGCCGGGGCGCCAGCACGGCGGCGGGCCAGGCGACGACCGACGATCGGCAACGCCACGATAGGCGCGACATAGGGCAGGATGCCAAGCAGGTACTGGACGCCCGGCACGTCGACGACGAGGCGGAACTGCGCGGCCTCGAACCCGCCGAACAGCAGCGTCCCCGCGACCGCCCAAACGGGATTCCAGTTCGCGAACGTCACCAGCCCGAGGGCGATCCAGCCACGGCCACGGGTCATCCCCTCGGTCCACGTCCGGACCACCGTCAGCGAGAGCACCGCGCCCGCAAGGCCGGCGAGGCACCCGCCGACGAAGATCGCGCCAAGCCGGTAGCGGTCCACGTGGATGCCCGCGGCATCGGCGGCGGCGGCGTCCTCGCCCGTCGCGCGCAGGTGCAGGCCGACACGCGTCTTGTAGATCACGAACCAGAGGATGGCCGCGAGCGCGTACGTCCAGTACACGAGGCCGTACTGGCGGAAGAACGCCTCGCCGATTACGGGGATGTCTGCGAGGTACGGCACCTCCCAGCGCACGTCCAGGGCCTTGGACGCCTTGGAGACGTACGGCGCGCCCAGCAGGCGGCTGAGGGCGTCGCCGAGGTACACGAGGATCAGGCCGAGGACCAGCTGGCGCTCCTGCGACATCCGCCCGTAGACCACGGGGATCGCATGGGTGAGGCTCAGCACGCCCCCAGCAAGCGTGCCGGCGCAGACGCCGAGGACGGCGTCCCCCGTGACGAAGGCGGTGCCGTAGGCGACCATCGCGCCGAACGCCATCATCCCCTCGACGCCAAGGTTCGTTGACCCGGACAGCTCGGTGACGATCGCGCCAAGGGTCGCAGGAAGGAGTACCGCACCGGAGACGACGACGACGGCGAGGAACCCGCCAAGGGAAGCCGCGTCCATCCGAGCCTAGCCTCCTTGCGTGCCAGCGGGCACCGGCGACGCGAGACTGGGCGCCCGTCGACCGGGTCGGCCGCGCCGATCCGCCAAGTTCTGCGCGTTGATGACCCCGTACAGGATCGCCCACAGGAGGACGCCCGCCATCGCGACCGGCAGGCTGAACTGCACCTGCAACTGCGACCCGCCAACCAGCAGGCCGGCGACGCCGATCGCCGCGACGGCGGTCAAGCCCGGGCGAAGCGCGCCGAGGGCAACGACCAAGATCGCGGTGTAGCCGAGCTCCTGGGAAATCCCGGCCTCGAGGCGGTGGTTCAGTCCCGCCACCTCGCTCCACCCCGCGATCCCGGCGAGGCCACCGCCGATGACCGAAACGAGGAGGATGACGCGCGTGGTCGACAGCCCCAGGTAGCGGGCGGCGCGGCCCCCCTGCCCGGTGATGTCGATGCGCAACCCCCAGGCGCTACGGTTCATCAAGATCCAAACGGCGATCACGCAAATGATGGCCACGACCAGGCCCGCGTGCACGTTGCTGTTCCCCCACGCGCGGAACCACGCCTGAACCCCGAACGAGCCGTCCGGGAGGGGGACCCAGGACGGGATCACGGTCTTGGAGGCATCCCACCGGGCAAGCCACAGCTTCTGGTCGAAGTTGGCGGTGCCCGGGAACCCGCGGCCGGCGGGGTTCTTCCACGCACTGAACACGAGGTAGTCGACGACCCGCTGCGCGACGTAGTTGAGCAGGAGGCTCACGATGATCTCGGGGGTCTCGAAGCGCAGGCGGAGGATGCCGGGGATCAAAGCCCATGCGGCGCCCGCGATGATCGCCCCGGCAAGCATCGCGACCGAGGTGGCCTCGGGCGACCAGGGGGGCAGGTAGAGGGCAACGCCGGTCGCGCCCACGGCGCCCATGAGCATGCACCCGTTCAGGCCGATGTTCCAGAAGCGCGCGCGGAACGCGGGGATCAGCCCGGCCGAGAGGATGAGGAGCGGGATCGAGCGGCCGATGGTCCGGCTGAGGCCGAGGGGAGTGCCGAACGCGCCGCGCACGGTCGCGCCGATGACGGCCAGCGGGTCCTTGCCGAGGGCGAGCACGAACGCGCAAAAGATCGCGAGGGACAGGCCCATGGCGAGGGCCCACGCCCCGGCAATGCGCGACCGCGGATGGTCGAGGATGGCGCCGATCATGTCACCCTCCGCTCATGCTCCCCCCCTCCCGCCGCAGCAGGGGAGGGACTAAGGGAGGGGGTGCTGCTTCCCTGTCCTGCATCGTCGACAACCCCGGAGGCGATCCCGGCGGACATCAAGAGGCCGACCCGCTCGCGCGTGGCGTCCGCGCGGTCCAGGACGGCGGCGATCCGCCCGCGATTGACCACGGCGACGCGGTCGCATTCCAGGGCCTCGGACAGGTCGCTCGTGATCCAGATGATGGCGGCGCCCCGGTCCCGGTGCGCGAAGAGCTCACTGACGAACTGCCGGGTCGAGCGAGGGTCGAGGCCCCGGGTGAAGTTGTCGACCACGATCACGCGGGGCTGCCCGGCGAACTCGCGGGCGATGATCACCCGCTGCTGGTTCCCGCCGGACAGGCGCCCGACCGGGATGTCCGGGTCGGGAGGCCGGATGCCGTACCGGGAGATCGACGCGACCGCCTCGCGGCGCATGCGTGCGCGATCAACCAGGCCGAAACGGCTCACCGGATGCCGGTCAAACCGGCGCAGGGCAAGGTTCGTCGCCACCGACTGGCCGAGGACCAGGCCGACCTCGCGCCGGTCCTCGGGCACGTACGCGACCCCAAGGTCCGCCACTTGCCGGACCGAAAGGTGCTTGAGGTCCTGCCCGCCGACGATGACGCTTCCCGAGGCGAGCGGCACCAGGCCAGCGATCACCTCCGCGACCTGCCCCTGGCCATTCCCGGCGACCCCGGCGATCGCCATCACCTCGCCCGCGCGCACCTCGAGCGACGCGTCGGTCAGGTTCACCGGTTGCGCCGGGTCAATGACGCTGGCGTGATGAAGGGCAAGGACGACCTCACCCGGCCAGTCATGCGGCGTGCGGGCATCCTCGGCACCCTCCGGGAGAGACGGGTCGTCGCCGCCCTGACCGGACGCCTGGCTGGCCTCCTCTCCGACCATCAGGCGGTTCAGGACCTCGCGCGTGGCCTCGCTCGTGGGGATGGTCCTGAAGACGCGCCCGGCACGCATCACCGTCACCCGATCGGTGTAGCGCAAGACCTCGTCGAGCTTGTGGGTGATGAAGACGACGGTGCGCCCCTCGGAGACGAGGCCGCGAAGCGCCTGGAAGAACGTCTCGACCTCGGTCGGTGCGAGGTTCGCCGTCGGCTCGTCGAGGATGATGACCCGGGCACCGTGGTGCAGCAGCTTGACGAGTTCCACGCGTTGGCGGCGCCCGAGGGGCATCGCCCAGACGGGGGTGGAAGCATCGATCGGGAGGCCGAACTGGTCGGAAAGGCGGCGGGCAAGCGCACGGAATGCCCGGCCGATCGTCAGCCACCTGGGTGACCCGTGGCCGAGGGCGACGTTCTCGGGCGCGGTGAACCGGGTGACGAGGCGTTGCTCCTGGTGGACCATCCCGACGCCGAGGCGCTTGGCGGCCTCGGGCGAGGAGATCGTGACCGGTCGCCCGTCGAGGCGGATCGTGCCCGCGTCGGGCCGGTAGACGCCAGCCAGGACGTTCATCAGGCTGGTCTTGCCGGCGCCGTTCTCGCCGAGAAGGGCGTGGATCTCGCCGGGGCCAGCGTGGAAGGTGGCACCGTCGTTGGCGATGACGTCGCCGAAGCGCTTGGCGATCCGGTCGAGGGCGACGGCGGCCAAGGGCATCGCCGCGACCACGAGTTGTGGGGGCGGGACGGTCGCGCCTAGGTCGAGCGTCGTCACGTCACGGGGTTCCGCGCCTGCTGGGACCCTCACCCCGTCCCCCCTATCCCAGAGGACGAGGGGGAGAGGCCTAACCCTCGCTCCCCCCTCCCGGAAGGAGAGGGGGGAGTGGGCTAGCGTGCGCTAGGGCTTGGTCGAGCCGACGACGTTGCTGGCGAACCACATGCCATTGTCGTCGTAAAGCTTCCCGATGTCGGGCGCGGACACGATCTGGACCTTCCCGGAGTTATCCGAGATCGGGCCGGTGAAGATAGTGGCCAGGTTCTTCTCGCCTGCCTTGAAGGCGGCGACCTCGGCGTCGTAGGCGGCCTTGATCTCCGCCGCGAGCGGATGCTTGGCGAGGGCAGCCTCGTTCAGGGGCGCGACGCCGACGGTGCCGTCACGGAATGACCCGGACCAGTTCTGCCACTCGGCCGGGATCGTGACCTGCCCGCCCTGGGACCACGCGCCGCTGCAGGCCGCCTCGGCCGTGGGCTTGTTGTGGACGGCCCAGTTCCACGTGGCGGAGGTCAGGGTCGCCTGCGGCGCGGCCTCGTTCATGTCGGCGTGGTACGCGACGCCGAACTTGCCCGCCGCCTGAGCCGCGACCTGTGCCGCCGTGGAGTCCTGGTGTTGCGTGACGAGCTGCGCGTTGATCGGGGCCCCGAGGGTGGCCTCGGCGGCATCCTTCTCGAGCTTCGGGTCGAACCAGGTCAGCGTCCACTTGTTGTGGATCTTCGCCGAGGGGTTCACCTTCGCCACGCCGATGGCGAACGCGTTGGCGCCCCGGAAGACTTCCGGGATCGGGAAGGCGGCGACGTAGCCGATGTTCGCGCCCTGGTCGACGGCAAGGCCAGCGACGACGCCCGTGACGTAACGTCCCTCCTCGATCGCGGCAAAGTAGTAGCCGACGTTTGGCGGGTCGGTCGGGAGCGGGTAGCCGGACGCATGGAAGAACGCGACGTCAGGATGGTTGCGCGCGACCTCGCGGGTCGGTTCCATGAACCCGAAGGACGTGGTGTACACGACCTTCGCGCCCTCGGCGACCATGCTCTCGAGGAGGTCGATGACGGCCTGCTTGTTGTCGTCGGGGACGCTGTCCTTGCGGATGGACAAGTCGATTGAAGGGTTTTCCTTCTGGATCGACAGGAAGCTCTGCTCGTGGGACCAGCTCCAGCCCTTGTCGTTCGTGGGGCTGGTGTACACCTGCGCGACCTTGCACGGCGCGCCTTGCATCGACGCGGGTGCGGCGGAGGCCGCCATGCCCGCAACGACCAGGGCCGCCGCCGCCGAGGTCCGCAGCGCCGCGCGCCGCAAGAAGGGGGAGAGTGCGTTCCTCATCTCGTCAACTCCTGCCAGACGGCCTGCGACCCGTCGCCACGTCGTGCGCGCGGTGCCGACAGTCCCGTCGGAACGGGCCCGAGGCCGTGTCGCCCGCCATCGGTCCCCCGGACGGGCGCGCCACAACCCGATGCCTTGATCCTCGCGCCGTCCGAAGTGCCACGTCGCACCCGGACCACGAGGCCACCCCCGTCACGCGTCGCGTCCCCCGACGGACCGTGTCCCGTGCATTCTGCCAGAGTGGCGCCCGAATCTGGCCGGTCTCGGGCCGGGGACGGAACCCGCGACAGGTCCGCAACCCGGCGACGGGCCCGGTGGCACCTATGCTTGGCACGTGATGCTGAAATCCGCCTCTGGAGCGCCGGTCACGCACGTGCGGGAAGTTGGGCGCCGGCCAGCACTGCTCGCCATCGCGGGGATCGCGGCCTCCATCGGCGCGGCCGCCTGCGCCCCGTTCGCGGCGACGCCACGACCGACCCCGGGCGCGCGCCTTCAGGGCCCGCTCACCTATGTCGCGATGGGGGCCTCAGATGCCGCCGGCGTCGGCGTCGACCGTCCATCGCAGGACGGATGGGTCCCCGTCCTCGGGCGCCTCCTGCCCCCGCCCGTGCGGGTCGTCAACCTCGGTATTCCCGGCATCAGACTCCGGGAGGCGGCAATCGTTGAGACCCCTCCTGCCCTTGAGGCACGACCGAACCTCGTCACCGTCTGGCTGGTCGTGAACGACATCCTCAATGGTGTGGCGCTCGAGTCCTATCGGGCTGACCTTGAGGCCCTCCTGTCACGCCTGAAGGCCGAGACGGGCGCCGAAATCGCCGTCGGCAACGTCCCGGACTCTCCCGACGGGTCCGGGTACCTCGGCCTGCCCGATGGTCCACGCCGTCAGGTCGCGACGCGCTGGAACGGCGCCATCGCGGAGGTCGTCGCGCGACAAGGGGTGACGCCTGTCGACCTGTGGTCACGATGGCCGGTGCGCCAGTACCCGCGATACATCGGCCCGGACGGTCTCCATCCGACCGTCGAGGGGTATCGCGTACTCGCCCAGGTCGTGCGTGACACGCTTCGCGAGGCGATGGTCGTCTAGAACGTGAGCCGGCGGTTCGAACGACCCCGACTGGTCCTCGACGCTCCGGTTGCGGTGTCGACTCGGCGGGCCCCAGGGCAGGTCGGGTCCGTTCGGTGGGTCGCCCATAATATTGTCGCAAGGGCAGGCACCGCAGGCACGAAGGCCCGGTGTCGGGGGCAACGCGATGGCAGGCGAGGCAGATGAACGGCGCGGGTCCACATGGGCCACCCGAGCGGCGTTCGCGGTAGGCGCACTGGCCATCCTTGCGATCGGGATAGCCATCGGATCATCTCGTGCCCGATGGGCGGCCGGACCGAATGGCGGCGCGTGGTCCGTCGCAGGACCAGCGGGGCCTCGCCCACCGGCATGGGTGCCCGACCATCCGGGCAGAGCCACGAGGCAGTTCCCGGGGCAGGCGCCGGGGCAGTTCCAAGGGCAGCAGCCCGGGCAGTTCCAGGGGCAGGCACCCGGGCGGTTCCAGGGGCAGGCGCCCGGGCAGTCCCAGGGGCAGGGACCCGGACAGTCCCAGGGGCAGGGACCCGGACAGTCCCAGGGGTATGGACCCGGGCAGTCCCAGGGACAGGCACCCGGACAGAACCGAGGTGCCGTACTGCCACCCGGCACGTCCGGGTTTTCAGCGGCGCAGCGGGGGCGAATCGCCTCCGTGATCGGCATGCAGCCGGCCGAACTGGACCAGGAACTCCGCGCCGGCAAGGCCCTCGGCACGATCGCCCAGGACCGCGGCGTCACGCGCGACGCCTTGCGAACCGCGGTGGTCGACGCACTGATCGACGCCCGGTAGCGTCGGCCCCGTTACCCGACAGGCGCAGCCGGGGACCGATCCTCTGGGGCAAGGTCGCCTCGGCAGTGACGTCGCGCCTGGGAACCGTGCGCGCCACGAGCGCACGCGTCGCCCGGAGATGGTCTGGATAGGACGCCTCCGGCGCCGCACCCGTGGCCTGACCGCACCCGGCGAATGCTCGATTGTCTTGACCCCTCGCTCCTCCGGGAAGCCAACGCCGCGGCGGACGCGAACCGGGGCGGTGACGCGAAGGCAGCGCCGCCGTTCTGTCCATCGGGCGCGGCGTAGACTCTCGTCGCCCACCCACCCGCCCTCACTTCCCCGTACATCGCGAGGCCCATCCATGTGCCGAGTTGGACCCTGCGCCGACCCTTCCAGCCACGCCCCGGGAGGGGCGATTGACGGCCCTCCGGGTCGCGATCGCCCCGGTGCGCCCTTGCCACGGCGCTTGCTCCCGGACGCCGGCGCGAGACCGATGCGATCGCGCCGCGCGGTCCTCGCCAGCGTCGTCGGCGTTGCAGCGATTGCCAGCGGGTGTGCGGGGACACCGATCGCCGCCGCACGCCGCGTCGATTCCGCGCCACCTCGCCTGCCCGAAGCCCCAGGCGCAAACGCCCAGGCCGAGGCCCCCGCTTCGGGAGGCATCGCGATCATCGCGCCGGAACTACCGGCAGCCCCTGCGCCAGTGCCCGTGGTTCCGACGCCCGCGCGCGCGACACGACTCGGGGTCACGGGACTCACGCAGCCGGTCCTTGCCAGCAAGCCGGACCGCGTCTTGTACTACGACCAGCCAGCACCGGGCGAAGGCGGCATGTTCGCGATCGGGGCGAGCGGTGGCGAACCGCGCCGGGAGCGTCCGGAGTGGGGTCACCTCCTCAACGACGCCTCGATCCTCGCGATCCCCCGCCCGTCCCAGCGGGACTCGGTCGTGACTGACCTCGAGACCGGGCGACAGTGGACGTTGCCGACGACGGGCACGCCGACGTTCTCGCGGGATGGCCAGGCCGTCGCGTTTACTGCCAGTGCCGTGGGTGCGCCTGGTGGACCGTCCACCGGCGCAGGCCTCTCCGGATTTTCATCCTCCCGATGGGGCTTGACGACCGTCTCCACGGGACGGGCCGACGGCGCCGACGTGCAGCGTGTCCAGTTGCCGGTCAATGGCAGCGTCATCGCGTGGATCCCTGCCCCGGACGGCACGCCGAACGCCCGTCTCCTCCTAAGCGGGCGCAGGAACGAGGAGGATGACCCCTCGTACTGGGCGTTTGACCGGGGTGACGGGTCGATCATCGAACTCGCGCGGGGCAAGCGTCTCGTCGGTCCCCTCTCCTCGCCCGACGGGACGTGGATGGCGCACGTGACGATGTGGACCGGGACCGACGCCGACGGCCTGTGGGTAACGCGGACGGACGGTTCGGTACGCCGCCGCGTCGCCATGGTCGGGGGCTACCGGTGGACGGACGACAACCGCCTGGTCGTCATCCCGCATCGGCAGTCGTGGCGCGATAGCCATGAAATCTGGGAGGTGACACCCGCCACTGGTGAGGCGAGGCGACTGGCCGATCCCGACGACACCCCGTTCCAGATGGCGAACTTCGACTGGAACCTGTCGGCCGACGGATCGCAGGTCGTCTACGTGTCAACCGTGGACAAGTCGTTCTGGCGCATCGACCTTGGGGCATCCACGGCCGGTCGCGGCGAGTCGCTCCCCGTGCCCGCGAGGCCTCCGGCGCCTCACGAGGCCCGTGGGGACCAGCCGTACCGACTGCCATTCGCCATGCCCCCCGGGCCATCCACGTGGTACGTCGGCCAGTGGTACGGCGTGACCACTGGCGGCTACCGGGGGCGCAACTCCACGTACTCCCAGGGGCAGGGCATCCATTTCGGCATCGACTTCGCGTGCCCCTGCGGCACCGAGGTGGTGGCTGTCGGTCCCGGCCGGGTGATCGCGGTTGACGGCGACTTCGGGTCGGCCCCGCACAACTGCGTGATCCTCCTCGACGACGGCAACATTGCGATGTACGGCCACCTCGTCGAACGCACCCGCCACGTGAACGTGGGTGACCGCGTCGTGCCGGGCCAGGTCGTCGGCAACACCGGGGACAGCGTCGCGCCGTACACGTGCAATCGGAACCCCCACCTGCACCTCGAGATTCGGAAGCAGGGCCGGGCGATCGCGACCAACCCGATCCCGTTGATCGATGCCAACTGGGACGACATGAGTCTGGGGGTGTGGCCGGGGGCGCGGTTCGAACGCGACCTCGACGCGCCCACGATCCACCAGTTCCTCGACGACCAGCCGGACATCCGCTTCGGCGGGCCGATCATCACGAACTTCGCGCGCCCGTGGCCGCCCTGAGCAGCACGAAAAAAAAGCCGGGGATGCGACGGCAAGTTGCCGGGGCGCCCGACCCTAGTCAGGCGTCGGATCGAATCCCCAGCTCGTGGCGCACGCTTGGCGTGCCCGGGGTGACGGCCACCGCAGCCGGTCCAGGCTGGAACTCGACCCGGACGCCGACGCGGTCGGTCTCGTCACCAGCATCGCCAGCGCCCGTGGCTTGCGCCCGTCGGCGACGGAACCACCACCACACCGCGGCCGCGATGGCGATGCCTGCTCCGACCCATCCCAGGCGTGCCATTGCCCGCGTGACCAGGCGCCACTCGCCGCCGAGGAAGTAGCCGCCGCCGACGAACGCACCCGCCCAGAGCACCGCGGCGGGGATTTCCATCGCCATGAAGCGCGAGAACGGCAATCGGCTCGCGCCCGCCGCAAGGGCGAGCGATGAGCGCCCGTGGCCGAACGCGTGGACGACGAGCATCATCCACCACCCGTGCTTCGCAAGGAGCGGCTTCGCGTCGTCAAGCTTTCGCAGCAGGTACGGCCCGATGCGTCCCAGGCGTGGGCTGAGCAGCACCCGCTCGGCGCCGAGGCGCCCGAGGAAATAGTCGAACGCGGCCCCCCCGGCCATGCCAGCGGCACCAAACACGAAGAGCAGCACCACCGACGCATCCGCTTCGCGTCCGGCAGCCGAGGCGACGGCCACCGCAACCCCGCCCGGCAGGATGAAGCCGAGGATGACGGTGTTCTCGAGGAAGGATCCTAGGAACACGAGGAGGTACGCGTGCTGGCCGATGGCGTGCAACGACCCGTGCAACCACGCCTCCCAAGTGCCGGGAAGCGGTGTCGGGGCCTGGAACAGGTCCGCGACGACGGTTGCGACCGCGTCGGTCCCGGAGGGATCGTCATTCATCAGATGGGTCGCGACGCGGTGCGGCGCGCACTATACCGACTTGCCGCGAAGGTGGCGCGGCGCGAGAGCGCATCATGCGCCAGCGTCATCGCAACCGCGAGCCCAAGTCCGTCACTCGTCGCGGTGCAGGTGCCCTCGCAGGTTTCGTACGGGCCAGTCAAGGCAGCGTCCACGTGCGCGCGCGCTGCGAAGTCCATGTCCAGGGGGACGGGCTCGGACACGACGAACGGGTGTATGACCTCGGGAATGGTCGCGACGGTCATGAGCAACGCGGCGGGCCCTCGCACGAAACGTAACGCACCTCATGGGGCGCTTCCACGCCTTCAGGGGCGCGTGCCGGTGACGGCCTGGTTGCACCCGCGACGAACGGGCGCAATACGTCCCGCGCGGGGTCGTACGGCAGGGGGCGCAACGCCCCGACGGCGGTGGCAGTCCTCCTTGGTCCGCGGGCATCCTTGCCCGCCGTTCCCTGGTGGGAGTCCATCCCGTCTCCAGTCACGCGGACGCGGTGGCAGTCCTCTTGGTCCGCGGGCATCCCTGCCCGCTTCGGAGCAGTGGTTGACGCACGGGTTCGGTTCGCCGTGAGGCGGGGCGGAGGGTGGTCTGGTCCGCGGGCATCCCTGCCCGCTTCGGCGCAGTGGTTGACGCACGGGTTCGGTTCGCCGTGAGGTGGGGCGGAGGGTGGTCTGGTCCGCGGGCATCCCTGCCCGCTTCGGCGCAGTGGTTGACGCACGGGTTCGGTTCGCCGTGAGGTGGGGCGGCGGGTGGTCTGGTCCGCGGGCA
>CAMBEO010000033.1 GCA_945865725.1 Thermoflexus hugenholtzii JAD2
CCGCGAGGCCTATCCTCGCGCGTCGTTCGACGCCATCGCCCGGCAAGAGGCACTCGCCGCCACGACCGCGGTCGATGGGTGCAACGTCATCTACGTAACCGGTACTGCGCAAGGGCGGGTGGAACTGGTTCGGCGCCTGCGCAACGCGACATACCCCACCGTCGCGTTCATCGAGGCAGGGAGTGGCGGGTATGTCGCCCTTCAGATGTTGCCCCTTGTCCTTGGGATCAGGAACATCATCCTTCTTGACGAAGACGGCGTCGCCATCTCCATCCGGCCAGGCAAGGCAGCGTTGATTGCCCGCCATGCGAAACTGCGGCTCAAGCACAAGTGGAAAGCCGTCCTATACTCGGTGGGGTTGACGATGCTCCGTACGCTCCTTTCCCCGATCGGCCTGATCGTCCTCTTGATACGGACGGGCGTGGTGTTGACACGCCAGCGGCCAGTTCCCTCACCCTGGGACACGACCGAGATCACGGTTCCAATCTCCCGGTCGCTGCCGCCTCCACAAGCCCGCAGATGACGTGGCCGATGGCGATGTGTGTCTCCTGGATAAACGGCGTCTTGGTCGAGGGCACGCGAATGGCGATGGTCACCGCCGATCCCACCGGCGAGATGGCCTCGCCGGTCAACCCGATAGTGACCGCGCCAATGGCGTTCGCCGCCACCACCGCACGCACCACGCTTTCCGACGCGCCACTGGTGCTGAGCGCGACCACAGTGTCTGCCGGGCCGACGAGCGCCCGCACTTGGCGCTCAAACACCCCCGAGTACCCGTAGTCGTTCCCGATGGCCGTCAGGACAGACGTGTCGGTCGTTAGGGCGATGGCGGCCAAGGCCTCTCGATCTCGGAGGTAGCGCCCCACCAGTTCGGCGGCGAGGTGTTGCGCGTCAGCGGCGCTGCCACCGTTCCCGCAGAACACCACCTTGCCCCCCGCCCGCAGACTCGCCACGATCGCCCGCGATGCCTGCACGATCGCCGGGGTGCATGCCTCGACGGCGGCGAGGCGTACGTCGGCACCATCTCGCAAGTGCGAGGCGACCACCGCGCCCCACGAGGCATCGTCGGCCCCGATGTCAGCCATCGATGCCTACCTTCCCGAGCGCCAGGAGCACAGGCCCGTCGCCTCGAAGAGGAACGGCACCGGCGTCCCGTCTAGAGCCTCGCACGCGCGCGCGACCGCATGGCGCCGCGTGGCCGGGCACGATAGCAACAGGTACCCGCCACCGCCGGCACCTAGCACCTTGCCTCCGATCGCACCGGCACGCAGGGCCGCCTCGTACATCGTGTCGATGGCGTCGGTGGTGACGCCCGAGGCGAGACGCTTCTTGTTCTCCCACCCCGCATGCAGCAGCGATCCAAAGTTGTCGAGGCGCGACTGTAGGAGGGCGCGCTTCATGTCGAGGGTGATGTCCTTCAGTTCGCGCAGGGCGTCGTGAACCGCACCGGCCGGCGTCGCGTAGTTGGCTATTTGGCGTGCCAGGATGCCGTCCGACCGCCGAGTAGTACCAGTAAAGACCAACAGCAGGGTGTACTCCAACTCGAGGATTGTCTCCCGGTTGATGCGCAGGGGATTCACGACGACGGCGTCGCGGTGGAACTCGATGAAGTTGAATCCACCGAAGGTGCAGGCGTACTGGTCCTGCAAGCCCCCCAGAATGCCAAGGTCGCCGCGTTCAATTTCGACTGCGAGGTGAGCAATTTCGTACTCGGTCATTGGTTGGTCAAGCCACCGAGAGAGGGCGCCGACGATGGCGACCGTCATCGCCGACGACGACCCGAGGCCGGACCCGGGTGGCGCGTCGGAGTGCATGTACAGATGGGCGCCGCCACCCGTTTCCGGCGCAAGGCGTCGCAGGGCCGCCTTGAGGAGGTCGAGCTCCCCATCGAAGACCAGGTGCGAGGCATCGCCGTACGATGCAACCACGTCATAGTCGAGGGACTCGGCGACGAATGGCGTGCCGGGCCCAGTCGGGGTCAGCGACGCGTACGCGAAGCGGTCGATGGCGGCGCAGAGGACGACCCCCCCGTGCGTCTCCGGGTACGGCGGGACGTCGGTGCCCCCGCCCGCAAAACTCATGCGCAGAGGCACCCGGCTTCGAACGATGTTCATGTCCTGTCCTTGACTCGGCACATTCCGGCCATGGCGAACACCCCGGCATGTCTCTGGATGCGCCATCTAGCCGTGATCATCGGCCAGTCCGGATGGGGTGGGGATAGGACGGAACGGCGGACCGGCGCGCAGCGGGTCATGGTTTAGGGCGGCCAGCGGAGTCACCGTTCGAGACGCGTCGAACGCGCGGCGCCTCGCCATCGCATGGCGCAGACCAGAAATTTTTCCTCGCAAGGATGCCCTGGCCTGCCCTCGCACAGCGTTGACGACGACGTGATATGCGTGGAAGGCGAGCAACCCGACGGCACTCCGCAGCGCACTTCGGAGCGAGAGGTGCTTGGCCAAAACGATGACGTTATTCCGACTTTGCAGGTAGGCGGTATGCGCAGGCAGCTGGCCGAACGTGGCGCCTCCCCGGTGGCGAACCCGGGCCTCGGGGCAGTAGACGAAGCGCAGTCCGAGGCAACGTGCCCGAAGCCGTCCAGTCTAGATCCTCACCGTACGCCTCAAGCCACTCGTCGAGTTCCCCCACGAGCTCAATCGCCTCGCGCCGGGCGACCACGGCACAGCCCGTGAACCCAAACACCTCCGCGTATGTGTCGTACGGGGCGCCGTCTGGTTCGCCGATCCCGATATCGCCACTTGCGCCATACCAATACAGGTAGATTCCCGCGGAGTTCATGGTGGACGGCGCATCGACATACGTGATGCGAGGCACGCATGCCGCATACTCCGGCATCGCAACGAGCGTGCGAACTGAGGCCCCTAGCCATCGGGGATCGGGTACGGCATCATTATTGAGAAGCGCGACGAACGGGGTGGCGCTGTGGCGAAGGCCAACGTTCACGGCGGCGGCGAACCCGCTGCGGTGAGCCTGCCGTATCACGGTGACCCAGCCGTAGTGCCTCATGAGCCATTCGGCCGTGCCATCGTCGGAGGCGTCATCGACCACGATGGCGGTGCAGGGTGGATCAGTTAGCCGCGCGACCCCGTCGAGGCACTGGCCAAGCAAGGCCCTCCCGTTCCAAGACGGGATGATGATGGTGACCTCTGCCTCGACGTGTTCGAAACCTTCGGTTCCTGTCATCCTGCCAAGTCACCCGATGCCACGGGGTTCGAATCGCCCGACGACTGCCCGATCAGTCATGGTGCTGTGGCGTCGCGCATCAATTCGCGCCGTCAGTGCCTCATGCAAGCGAGCCACAGCCATGAGGAACGCACCGACCGCCACCGCGGGACCGTCAGCACGCAGTTCCCGAACCATGTGTAACGGCAAGAGAACGAGATGCGAAGCAAGCCATCGCGAATCATGCATATTAGCCCAGATGAAGAGGTACTCATTACGGCGCACAATCCGCTGGACTTTCGCTGCTGGAAAGCGGCTCATTGTCGAACGATGGAGGTGAAGCACCTTGCTCTGTGAAGCCAGCAACACCTGAAACCCCCCCTTCCTCGCGCGATACGAAAGGTCGACGTCTTCCCAGTAGATCGGCCTGTACAAGGCACAGAATCCTCCCATAGAGAGGAATTGATCGCGGCGTACTGCCATCGAACCCCCACCCGCATACAAAACCGGGGTCTGATCGATGACTGCGTCACCGGCGATTGGAGCGTGGACGACCTGAAACCTGCCAAACTGGAATGCCCCGGTCGTCAGACCAGTCTCCTCGCGCCGAACCCCCTCGCGCATGATGATCTGGCTGGTCGAGGCAAATGTGTCCGGATGATACAAGGCCTCGATAAGTGGCGCGACGAAGTCCTTATCGACAAGCATGTCATTGTTCAACAGAAGCACGACATCCGCCAAAGAGGCCTCGACACCGCGATTGTTCCCAACAACGAATCCGAAATTCTCCGGCAGTTGCAGAACGCGTACCGCAGGGAATGACGTTGCGAGCATCGTGATCGTGTCATCGATGCTTCCGTTGTCAACCACCATGACCGTCGCGGGAACCGGGCTGCGGCTCGCGGCGTCAACCACGGACGGCAGGCACTTACGAAGAAGGTCAGCGCCGTTCCACGTCAGGACAATGATCTCGACAGAGCCAATCTGGCCAGAACCGGACATGGCGGGCACCGGCCGCCGCCGTGCGCGTGGCGAATAGAGGTCGCTGACACAGAGTGCGAAGCCCACACCGGCGGCTAGCGGCGCGACCAAGAGACATGCCAGTAGAAACACGGCTACCGACGATGCGCGACTGAACAACTCATGGCCGAAGCGAGGGGCCGGAAAAGTTGTCATCCCCACCCGCTCAAGCAGGTAACGGCGAACCGTCACCGCAAGCGTAGCTTGGCGTCGATGGCGCAAAGCCTTCTTCACAAGGTTGGTCAACTTGCTCAACATAGCGGCGCGCTATAAATCATTATTGAATACTCGCACTTTGACCAAGGGCGATGAATGGGGCACCATACGCGCGCACCAGGGCACTCCCTCGATCTCCCCACCATGACTGCCGTGAATAACGATGTGACCAAGCGAACCTGCGACATCAGACCAAGCCAACAATGCTTCCTACGCCATACACACCTGCCAGCACGCGCAATGACACCCGCCAAATGATCGGATCGCCCATCGTGGCGGTGGACGCGCGCAAACTTGGCGACACCGGTGTGGGTCAGTACGCACGCTCCCTCTTGGCCGGCCTGAGCCGCGCACCCGACGCCGCACGCTACCGGTGGCGCGCATTCTCGCACGCGCCGGGATGGTCGCACCTGACCGGTACCCCGACGGGCATGGCCCGCGTGACGGTGCGGGCCGGGGGCTACCACCCCGCGCAGCACCTCGAGATGGGCGCGCACCTGTTCGTCCATCCGGTCGACTTGTTCCACGCGACGCACTTCACCATGCCGTTGCTGATCCCACGCCGCACGCGCGTCATCGTCACCATCCACGACGTGTCCTTCTTCCAGGACCCGGGCCTCGCCCGACGCAAGCGTGCCCAGGGCGCTCGCCTCGTGGCGTACCGCCTCCTCATGCACCTCGCCGCGTGGCGGGCCGATGTCGTGTGCACGGTCACCGCCGCCGCCGCGCACGACATCATGTGTCACCTGCCCGCCGCGCGGGGCAAGGTGCGCGTCCTCCCTAACGCCACGCCACTCGGGCGCGGCGCGGGCCTGTCGCCTCGTCATCGCCGGCCCGGGACACGACGACCACGTCGCCACCGTGCGCGCCGAGGTCGCGTCGCTGGGCATCGCGGACAGGGTTACCCTGACCGGGCCGATTCCCGACGCGGCCCTCCACGCATGGTTCCGGCGCGCCCGCGTCATCACCCTGCCGTCATACCTGGAGGGGTTCGGCCTGCCGGTCCTCGAGGCGATGGCGATGGGCATCCCGTGCGTCGCCACTGACCTTCCAGTGATGCGCGAGGTGCCGGGCGGCGCGGCGTTGCACGTGCCGCCCGGCGACGTGGCCGCGTTGCGCGACGCCCTCGACCGCGCGTGCGGCGACGAGGGGTTGCGTACCCGGATGATCGACGAGGGCCTGTCGCGCGCCCGCCTCTACACGGTCGACCGCCTCGGTGAACGCGCCGTGGCGATCTACCGCGACGTACTCGGGGCGTAGAAGGCGATGCGCATCCTGCAACTGACGAAGCGCGCGTGGCCCCATCGCGGCGGAATCGAACGCCACGTGCGCGACCTCGCGACCGGCCTGTCTGCCACCGGTGAGGCGACCGTCGAGATGGTCGTCGCCGCCGGCGCGCCACGGTCGCGCACCTGGTTCGACGGGCAAGTGCGCATCGACGAGGTGGCGGCGTTCGGTCGCCCGTGGTCGCTCGACCTCGCGCCCGGCTACCTGGGCGCCGTTGGGCGCGCCCTCGACCGGGCGCCCGATGTCGTCCACCTGCACGAACCGCACCCGCTCGGCCTTGTGACCTGGGCGGCGATGCGCCACCGGATGCCCCCAACGGTCGTGACGTGGCACGCGGACATCACCCGGCAACGCCTCTTCCTGCCCGTTTACGGACCCCTGCAACGGCTCCTCTTGCGTGAGGCCCCGGCGATCATCGCCCAGACCGACCGCCACGTCTCCGCGTCCGCATTCCTGCCCGCGGTCGCGAGCAAGTGCCACGTCATCCCGACGGGCGTTGATGTCGCGCGTTACCTCGATGTCAATGCACCGATGGCCGGCGTCACGATGCGCCGCGCGTGGGGCGCCCCGGCGCGCGTCGTCCTCTTCGTCGGGCGCCTCATCTACTACAAGGGCCTGCCGGTCCTCCTCGACGCGATGGCCGGCATCGACGCCACCCTCGTCCTCGCCGGCGAGGGGCGAGACCGCGGTGCACTCGAGGCGCAGGCCTCCCGCCTCGGCCTCGCGGGGCGTGTGCGCTTCCTCGGCGACGTCCCCGAGTCCGACCTGCCCGCCCTCTACCACGCCTGCGACCTCCTCGTCCTCCCTTCGACGGCGATTACCGAGGGCTTCGGCCTGGTGCAACTCGAGGCGATGGCCTGCGCGAAGCCGGTCGTCTCGACGCGCCTTCCCACCGGCGTGGCGGTCGTCAACCGCGATGGCGTGACCGGCCTGACGGTGCCGCCGGGCGACGTGGCGGCCCTTGCCAAAGCGATTTCGCGCCTCCTCGACGACCGCGCCTTTGCGGCGGCGTGCGGCGCGCGGGCGCAGGCGCGGGTCCTCGCGGAGTTTTCGCGCGACCAGATGGTGGCCGACACTCTCGCCCTCTACCGCGCCGTCGCGCGGCGCCCTGCCTGACGAACGGGTTGACGGCGGCGGGTACGGTCGGCGGGCATCCTTGCCCGCTGGGGTGTGGTGGTTCTTGGTCCGCGGGCATCCTTGCCCGCTCCACTGTGGTGGTTCTTGGTCCGCGGGCATCCTTGCCCGTTCCACTGCAGAGAGACGCTCACCTCGTTGACATGGCCGCAGCAATCGCCGCTGGTTGGCGACGGTGGGGACGGAGGCGTCCACACCCCGCCCCGGCGGGCAAGGATGCCCGCGGACCATTTCCCCGCCACGGCCCCTGCGATGGGCCGTCGCCGCATTCGCCCGCACCTCGCCGATGCAGGCGGCACGACCGGCCCTGCCTCGTGACGCACGCCGCCGGAGGGCTATCCGTGGCGGGCCGCCACGATTGCGAGGCGCCGGCGTTCGCCGGAAGCGGTCAGGCGGTATCGCTGGCGCGAACTCCGCGGGTGGGCCGGGTTGGTCATCTCAACAACGGACGCGGCGAGTGCAGGCCGGAGATACGCCTCCCGGAAGTGCTTTTCGTCGGCCAGGCCAAGGCGTCGCTGCAGTTCGCGCCGGGTCACTTCGCCGTCGATCACGCCGATGACCGCCGCCACCGGGCCGACTTCGGGGGTGACTTCGGGGGTGACTTCGGGGATTGCCACGCGCGCCCCTCGGTCGGCCGGGCCATCGTCGCGCATCGGGAAGCCGATCCGATACCACTTCGCCGCCGGGTCGCTCGCAATCTCAGGCGGACGGCCCTCCAGTGACATCCACTGCTCTCGCATCGCAGGCAGGCCAAGCCCTGCCTGTTCCGCATACCCGGAGAGGCGCATCATGCGCTGGATCAGGGGGTTCCGCGACGCGCTACTGCCGCCGTGGCGCAACTCCGCCGGGGTGAGTAGCGAGTCGCCGGGGTTGTCAAACGTGACCCGGTCGCGAAACCAACGGATCGTCGCGGTACGCGAGGAATCCCCGTAGTCCTGGTGCGTCAGGAGGTTCACCAGTGCCTCGCGAAGGACCGGCAGTTGCGGGCCGTGGGCACGGCGCGTGACGCCGTCGCGCTCAAGCGCGAACGGGTTCGGTACGAGCCGCTCAATCCGCGAAAGCATCTCGGCTAGCGCCTGCACAACGTTTCCGTCGCAGACGACGCGGTCGTCCCACCGCTCAGGAGGCAGCGGTTCGTCCGACCGGGTCGCGAGGATGCGGAGATCGGCGACCGGCGTCGCCTTGACCCGCAGGCGCGTCGCCGAGTTCCCACAGAGAAGGATCGCGGCGCGCGTCAGTTCCCCGGCGCGTACGAGGCCGAATCGTTCGAGCCACGCCGGGGCGGACAGATCGGACGCAACGGGATCTACGCCTCCGCGCGCGCGGCGCGTCACCGCCGCCTGAAGCCACCGCACCGACGGCGGGTCGAGCATCGAGACGTCGGTACCCGGTTCCATGACCGTGTCGAACGGCGAAGCGTCGGCATCGCGCAGGAACCGCGCCTCCTCACGGGGCGTGCAGCGGTAGTCGCCCCCGGCAACACGTACGTACGTATGCCAGGCGCGTTCCTCGCGGACACGAACCGGCCGGTCGTGGCGGCCGGCCGACGGCACGGCGAAGGCGAGTACCACCAGGCCATCGACCTCTAGCCAAGCGGTGCGGACGTCGATCGGGGTCGAGAACTTGCCGGTACTGCGGCAGGTCGTGACGAAGTCGTTCTGGATCGCGTCGGGATCGCCGACCCCGACGACCTCGAAACGGCCACCGTTCTCTTGGGCGCCGAAGACGAGGCACCCACCGCTCGTGTTCGCGAATGCCGCGACACTCGCGTACGCGCTTGACGGAACGCCGGACGCCGCCGACTTGACCTCGAAGTCTTCCCACTCGAGGCCCCGCAGGCGGGCCCGAAGATCCGCGACATCAAGCCAGGCCATGGTTCGTGCCTAGCGTACGCCTATCGCGCGCGGCCGCGCCGCCTGGCCCCTACTGCCCTCGGAACCGCAGCACCACGCCCACGGTCTTCAGCGCGATCATGAGATCGAGGTAGAGCGACCGGTGTCGCAGGTAAAACAAGTCGTACTGCACCTTGACGAGCGTATCCGCTTCGGACGACGCGTACCCGGCGTTCACCTGCGCCCAACCGGTCAGGCCGGGACGGACCGCCAGGCGCACGCGGTAGAAGGGCACCGCCGCCTCCAGGCGCGCCACTAACTCCGGGCGCTCGGGACGGGGACCGATCAGGCTCATCTCGCCCCGCAAGATGTTCCAGAACTGCGGGAACTCGTCGAGGCGCGTACGCCGCAACCACCTTCCGGCGCGGGTCACGCGCGCGTCGCCCGGCCGGGCCCACTGCGCCCCGCCGTCCGCCTCGGCGTTCGGGACCATCGTCCGGAACTTCCAGAGCGCAAACGGCACGCCGTGATGGCCCAGGCGTACCTGCCGGTAGAGCAACGGCCCCGGTCCGCTGGTACGCATCGCGGCGTAGACGACCGGCGCAAGCACGGCGGCGGCGGCCATCCCGGCGATGCCTGCAATGAGGTCGGCGGTCCGGCTTACCAGGCGGTACCACCAGTTCTGGTCGAGTTCGGGCAGGGTGGCGGTCCAGAACTCGCGCGCGTGGTCGATTAGTACGCGCCCGGTCACGTCCTCGTAGAGGGTCGGCATGGCGACGACGCGCACGCCCCGTTCGTAGGCGGCGATGACCTGGCGTTGCAACGCCGGGGAGAGCGCCCCGCCGTCGGCGAGGACGAGCGTCTCGACCTGCCCATCGGCGATCAGGTCCGCCAGGACGTCGACGCCCCCGAGGTAGGCAAGCCCTCCGTTCGGGGCACCGTTGCTCCCGGCCTCGCCGCCGGGTTCGCCGACGCATCCGGTTACGTGGTGGCCGTCGCCGAGGGTCGTCGCGATGGCCGACGCGATCGCGACCGCGCCCGGGCCGCATCCGGCGATCACGTAGCGCGTGACCAGGCGCGGCTGCCGGGCGACGGCGGCGTAGGCCAGGCGCCAGGCGATACGCACCACGAGGCCAGCCACGACGAACTGCAGAACGACGTAGCGCGACGAAAGCAGGGGCGCCGAGAGGTACGGCACCGCGAGGTAGGTGAGCGCCGCCACCAACCAGGCCCGCCCGCCGTGGTAGGCGCTACCGAATGGGCTTGCCGCCCGGCGCAAGTCGAGCGCCGCGGTCGCTTGGCCGATCGTGCCGTCGATTACCGCGAGGGTGAGGCACCAGACGGCGACCGGCAAATTCTCGGGGCGTGCCCCGATCCCCAAGAACCAGGTCACCGCGAGGAGCGCGCCCACGCCGCCGGCGATATCACCGAGGAGGAGAAGCAGGCGCCGCTCACTCAGGTGCAGGCGCTTCACTTCCGGCCTCCGGCGCGGCGCACACGCCCCACGCGAACCGCGCGTCGGCGCCCCCGCATCCCCATCTCTCCTGTCCGCACGGTCTCACCCACCCGGGACGGCCCCGCCACCGGCCGGTAGACTGGGGCGCCCTAGGAGGCGTGCCGCTTGTCCGTACCCGCACCGGTCGTCATCTTCACCCACCGCAAGACGCTCTGGCAGTACCGGCGGTTACTCCTGGCCCTCGCCGGGCGCGATATCCGCGCACGCTACCGCCAGTCGTTCCTCGGCGTCTACTGGTCCGTACTCAATCCACTGCTCCAGACCGCAGTCTATGCGGTCGTCCTGACCAAGGTGTTGCACGTCCCATCGGAGACCGTGCCATTCGCCGTGCTGTACTTCAGCGGCGTGATGTACTGGAATTTCTTTACCACGGCGGTCACCGGCGCGATGGGAAGCGTGACGACGCAGGTCAACTTGCTCGAGAAGCACCGCTTCCCGATTGCGGTGTTGCCGCTTGCAAGTATCGTGGCACGGTCGCTCGACTTCGCCATCTCTGCCGTGGTGCTCGTCGTCCTGTGTAGTTGGTACGGCGTGGCATTGGCGCCGACGGCGTGGGCGGCGCTGCCATTGCTCGTGGTCGCGGGCGCGGCCGCGGTCGGTGCCGGACTGCTGACCGCGGGGCTGCATACGCTCTACCGCGACGTCGGCCACCTGGTAAATCTATCGTTCACGCTTGGGTTCTTCCTGACCCCGATCATCTATGACGTGGTGGCCTTCCCGCCGCGCTACCGGTTCTGGCTGCTGCTCAACCCGGTGGCGGCGACGATTCACGGCACGCGCCTGGCGCTCTTCGCGGGGACGGTACCCCCACTCGAAGACGTCCTGCCGGGCACGCTAGTCGCCATTGCCGTCCTGGTGATCGGCGTCGCGTCCTTCCGGCGCCTGCAGGCGACCTTTACGGAGGTACTGTGAACGCGCCCGGCGTCCTCTCATCCCCGCCGGGCGGCGACCCGGAAGCCGACGTCGCCATCGCCGCACACCACCTCGGCAAGCGGTTCTCCCTGCGTCACGAACGCCCCACGACGCTTTCGCAGGAGCTCTTGGGCGTGTTTCGGGGCGGCCCGGCGACCGAACCGTTTTGGGCCCTCGACGACGTGAGTTTCTCGGTGATCCGTGGCCGGGCGCTGGGGATCGTCGGGCGGAACGGGTCGGGCAAGAGTTCGCTGCTCAAGATCCTGGCGGGCACCCTGGCGCCGACGACCGGCACGTTGGTCGTACGCGGGACGATATCGACGATGCTGCAGTTGGGCGCGGGGTTTCACCCGGAGTTCACCGGCCGGAACAACGTCCACCTGAGCGCGGCGCTGTTGGACATCCCCGAGGCCACGCTTCGGCGCGAGTTCGACGGCATGGTTGCCTTCGCGGAACTCGAGCGGTTCATCGATGTGCCGGTCAAGTACTACTCGGCGGGGATGCTAGCGCGCCTCGGGTTTGCGCTCTCCACGGCGGTGCGAGAGGACATCCTCCTGATCGACGAAGTGCTAGGCGTCGGCGACCTGGCCTTTCAACGCAAGTGCGAGGCGCGCATGCGCGCGTTGCTCACATCTGGGGTGACGGTCGTGATCGTGTCGCATGACGTTGAAGCCGTGCGGTCGCTCTGCGATGAGGCGATTTGGCTCGACCGCGGGCGTATCCGCGCGGCCGGCCCCGCCGAGGTGGTGGTCGACGCGTACTGCGCGGCGTCGGCGGGGTAGCGGAGGGCGCACGGCGCGGCGCGTCAATGGTGGTTGAGTTCGTACTTCCCTCTCCCGTTGCGCCCCGAAGCCACTGATTCCACTGGGTGGCTTGGGGTTCCCCAGGAAGGGACTGAGGGTGGGGGGCGTGGATCGCGCCAGAACCTGTCGTCATCACGCAGAGTTCCCCCACCCCCTGCCCCTCCCCCGCGTGACCGCGGGAGAGGGGAGACTGCGCGCCCCGCCGGTTCCTCGTAGTACGACCCGCCCCTCCCCCGCGTGAACGGGGAAGAGGGGCGTCGCCCTCCGTGTACCCGCTTAGGGCCGAATCGGCAGCTTCAGGCCCTTGAACGGTGGTTCGCCCCCGCCGTACTCGACGTCCTGTTGCAGGCGGACCGACAGATCCTTGAGGCCCTGCGTCAGGGGCACGGTGCCGTCGTAGATCTTGGCGACCTCGGCGCCGTAGACCGAGGCGTTCTCGCCGCCACGGAAGTGGCGCCAGGCGATGCCGTGCGGGCGCTTGAAGACTTCCGAAAAGACGGTCGCGTGCTGGTACGGGTACTGCGCCGGCGCGCGGAAGAACTTGGCCTGCGCCGTCTGCTTCGCCGGCACCAGGACCTGCTCCTGCGCAAGGAAGTTCTGGAAGTCGTCCTCGATCAGGAACTTCATGAAAGCCCACGCGTCGTCCGGGTACTTCGTCTTGCTCCAGGCGTCCACCGGATGCCCCGCCGTCCACGAGGCCCCCTGCTTCCCGCCGATGCTCGGCATCGGGAGCATGTCCCAGTCAAACTGGTCCTTGACAACCGGCCATGTGCGCGACCAGTCGTTCACCGACCGGTAGTGGATCGCCACCTTGCCGTGCGCGAACGGTGTCATACCGTTGTTGTCGAGCGCCCGCCCGCCCCACGGCAACATCATGCGCGTCTTCTCGGGCCCCGCGACGTTCCACTTGTTCTTCATGCGCCAGTCAAGCATCCACCCGTGGGCCGTCACGCTCGCAGGCGTCTCCAGTTGCCACTTCATCGCGTCGTAGTCGTAGTGCGTCTCGCCCTGCGACCAGATCAGGGGCCCGATGTCGTGGTGGCCGTACGCCCAGTCCATGCCCCACTCGTCCTCGGCGGGGTTGGTTGCCTTGCGTGCCGCGTCAAGCATCTCCTCCTGGGTCCACTCGCCCGGCTTGTCCTTCTTGTCCCAAGGGTCGGCGATCCCCTTCTTCTTGAACATCGTCTTGTTGTAGTAGATGCCGAACGGTTCGACCCAGTAGGCCAAGCCGAAGGTCTTGCCGCGCCATTTCTCGGCGTAGGTCACGCCGTAGCCCTTGTCCTGGCTGATCTTGTCGCGCGACAGGTACTTGTCAAGCTCCATGATGAACTTCGAGTCGTAGTACTTGAACTCGACGTCGCTGTGGCTGTCGGTGACATCCGGCGCCTGCTCGGCAGCGAAACCTGCGACGATCTTCGTGTTCCGGTCGGTCGCGTTCGGGATCCGCTCGATCTCGATGATGACCTTGTTCGCGTCGCCCCATTCCTTCCACTTCTTCTCGAAGCGGTCCATCGCGTTCGGGCGCCACGACATGAACCGCAACGTGATGGGTTGCGCGCGTTGGGTCGGTGCCGGCGCGGCGGTCGGCGCGGCGGCGGCTGCGACGGTCGGCGCCGGCGCCGCCGGAGCGGCAGGCTTGGCCGGCGGTGCCGGATCGCCCCCGCACGCCGAAAGGAAGCCGACCCCGCCACCGGCGAGGATGGCGGCGCGCGTCCATGCCGCGCGGCGTGTCATAGCTGCGGGCTTACCACCCGCGGGAACTCGATCCCGGTCGTCCATGCCTCGTCTCCGGCGCGTATCGGGCACCGTCCCGCCCCCCAGGCGAGACGTCCCCGACGCGCGCGCATTCTTGCACGGGAGGGTGCGCGAGGCAATCGCCGCCCGGCGGGCGGCCCGGCCGTCGCGCCGGTTCCCGTGGCGGATATCGTGCCCCGGGGGGACAGCAATGGAGACGGGGCGGCGAATCGTTCGAATCGACGGCGCGACGCTCGTCGGGACGCGTCCGAGGCCCGCGGGGGCGAACGCGCGCCTCGGCCCGCACGGCACGTCGGTGCGCGTGCCGGTCGTCCGGCTCACCCTCGATGACGGCTCGTCGGGATTCGGGCGTTCGCGCGCGACGCCGGACCACCTCGGGAACCTTGTCGGGGCGCGCCTGGACGACGCCTTCGCGGACGCCGGCCCGGACGGTCCCGGGGGTATCGCCGCCGACTGGCGGGCCGCCGAGTTCGCCCTGTGGGACACTCTGGGAATCACGACGGGCATCCCGGCATGGCGCCTGGTCGCACGCCTCGCGGGGGTCCACGAGCCGGGGGCGCCGCCAGTCGTGCGCTGCTACGACACGAGCCTCTACTTCGACGACCTGCACCTGTCCGATGACGCGGCCGGCGCCGCCCTGATCGCCGACGAGGCGCGCCAAGGATGGGAACGCGGGCACCGGGCCTTCAAGATGAAGGTCGGGCGCGGCGCGCGCCACATGCCGACCGACGCGGGCCTCGCGCGCGACATCGCCGCGATCCGGGCCGTGCGCGCCGCCGTCGGGCCTGATTGTCCGCTAATGATCGACGCGAACAACGGCTACACGTTCAACCAGGCCCGGCACGTCCTGGCCGAGACGGCCGCGTGCCGCCTCCACTGGCTCGAGGAGGCCTTCCACGAGGACCCGGTCCTGTATCGCGAGTTGCGCACCTGGCTTGACCACGAAGGGATCGCCTGCCTGATCGCCGATGGCGAGGGCCTGGCGGCAGCGCCGCTCCTCGACTGGGCGCGCGACGGCATCGTGCAGGTCGTGCAATACGACATCTTTTCGCATGGCTTGACAGAATGGATGCGCATCGGGCGGTTGCTAGACCAGTGGGGCAGGTGGACCGCCCCGCACCACTACGGCGCACACCTCGGCAACCAGGTCACCGGCCATCTCGCGGGGGCGGTCACCCACCTCGCGTTCGTCGAATGGGACGAATGCACCACGCCGGGCATCGATACGTCGAGTTACGTGGTCCACGAGGGGTCGGTGCGCCTGCCCGACGCCCCGGGCTTCGGCCTGGACCTGGACGACGACGCGTTCGCCGTGGCCGTGTCGGCGGGCGGCTTCACCTTGCGGGCGTGACAGGCACGGATCCGAGCGCTCCGGACCGGGCAACTCGCCCGCCGACTCTGGCGGACGCCCCACCGTTAGGCCGTGACAACGCCCTCCTCCTCCTCAAACCTCACGCCACCATCGGTCGGCGCACCAGATGGCACGCAGGCAACTGACGCGACGACGACAGGGCGCCTGGGGAACGCCGGGCGTAAGAACCTTCTGCGGTACGCCGGGGGAAAGCCTGGCCGGGTGATGCGGGGGCGCGAGGGTGTGCGAACATGTCCACGTCCCCGGGGCCGGAGGCCATCGGGAACCGGGTTCCGTGCCGCCGCGCGCAGGACCCTCGGCCTCGCCTCCGGCACCGGAAGGTAGCGCCCCCCACGGGGCGCCCGCCGGGAAGGAGGAAGTGCGAGTGGACGCTCGCGCGACCGATAAATGACGATCAACGATACTCGCGTGCCCACCGGCGCGCCGTCGCCCGCGGTTCCCACGATGGTCGGGAAGGCCGTCCTGCAAGCCGCACGCCCTGGCCCGCCGCGCGACGGCGACGCCAATCGCCCGCGCCCGCCCGGGCCGGAGGCGCCACGCCACCGTGGCGCGCCTCCCCCGAAGGGCGACCGCGAGGACGAGGACCCGGCGCGACGGTTCATGAACCTCCTGCGCCGGCCGTGGATCCTCGTCCTCGTCGCCCTCCTCGTCGTCAACTGGCTCATCACGCCCTACGTCGTGCCGGATCCCTCGACGAACCGCTCGGAAGTGCCCTACTCGACCTTCAAGGAACAGGTCGTCACGGGCAACGTCCGCGAGATCACCGTGCAAGGCGACGTCATCCAGGGCGACCTGAGGTCGCCCGTATCGATCCCGCAGGTGGCGAACGGCCGGGCGATCGAGTCATTCCAGGCGCGGATCCCGAGCTACGTCGGCGATAGCCTCGAGAAGTTCCTCGACGAGCACAAGGTGACCGTCACGGCGAAGTCCTTGCAGACGACGCGGTCGATGTGGATCCAGGTCCTCCTGAGCTTCGGGCCGGCGCTGCTCTTCTTCGGCCTCCTGATGTGGATGAGCGCGCGGGCGCAACAGGCGCAGCGCGGGATCTTCGGGATCGGCCGGAGCCGTGCGCGACGCTACGACGAGACGAGCCAACTGGCGGCGCGCATCACCTTCGCGGACGTCGAGGGAATCGACGAGGCGAAGGCCGAGCTTGAGGAAATCGTCGACTTCCTGAAGAACCCGGAGAAGTACCAGCGCCTTGGCGGGAGCATCCCGAAGGGCGTGTTGCTCGTCGGCCCCCCGGGCACTGGCAAGACGCTCCTAGCGAAGGCGGTCGCGGGCGAGGCCGGCGTGCCGTTCTTCTCCCTCTCCGGGTCCGAGTTCGTCGAGATGATCGTCGGCGTCGGCGCGGCCCGCGTGCGCGACCTCTTCTCGGGAGCCAAGAAGGACGCCCCCGCGATCATCTTCATCGACGAGCTCGACGCGATCGGTCGGCGCCGCGGTGGGCTCGGCTTCGGTGGTGCCAACCAGGAGCAGGAGCAAACGCTTAACCAAATCTTGACCGAGATGGACGGCTTCGACACCCGGCAGGCGGTGATCGTCCTCGCCTCGACGAACCGGCCGGACGTGCTTGACCCGGCCCTCATGCGACCGGGACGGTTCGACCGGCGCGTCGCGGTGCAACGCCCCGACCGCATCGGGCGCGAGAAGATCCTCATCGTCCACACCCGAGGCGTACCCCTCGCCCCCGATGTCGACCTTGCCGAACTCGGGGCGGCAACGCCGGGCCTCGTCGGTGCCGAGTTGCGCAACCTCGTCAACGAGGCCGCCCTCCTCGCCGCGCGCAAGGGTCGCGACAGCGTCGCCAAGACCGACTTCTTTGAGTCCATGGAGAAGATCACCCTCGGGGCCGAGCGCAAGTTGGTCATGTCGGCCGAAGACCGCCGGCGGGTGGCCTACCACGAGGCCGGGCACGCCCTGATCGGCCTGCTCCTGCCTGAGGCCGACCCGGTCCACAAGGTCACGATCGTGCCCCGGGGCCAGGCGCTCGGGGTGACGTACCAGGTGCCCCTCGACGACCGCCACAACTATGGCGAGACCTACTTGCATGGTCGGATCACGGGCGCGCTTGGTGGGCGGGCGGCCGAGGAACTGGTCTTCGGCGCCCCATCGACTGGCGCGGAGAACGACCTGCAACAGGCGACCCACATCGCGCGCCAGATGGTCACGCGATGGGGGATGAGCCCGAAGGTGGGCCTGATCTCGGTCGCGCGCAGCGATGGGGGTTTCCTTGGCGGCGACTTGATGCCCGAGATGGGCCGGGAGATCAGCGAGGAGACGGCCGCGCTCGTCGATGGCGAGGTCCGCCGCATCATCACGGAATGCTTCGCCCGCGCGGCGGACACCCTCGCACGAGAGAAGCCCCGACTGATCGCCCTCGCCGAGACGCTGTTGCGTCGCGAGTCGCTTGACGAGGGCGAAATGCTTGACGTAACCGGCTTGACTGGTATCGCCGCCTCGAAGTTGAAGGCCCTCAGCCGGGCGTCAAGGGTGCGCGCCGCGTTGCCAGACGCCGCGCCACCGGCGGCCAACGTGCCGACGCCCGCACCCCAGACCGACACGCCAGGTGCCGTCGTCGAGGCACCGGTCGCGCAGGACCACCCGGCCTAGCAGGGCGCCGGGAGCGGCGCGCTTGCCATGGAACCTTCGAGGCGTCCCCGACAATCATCGGGGACGCCTCGTGGTGTCGGCCACGAAACGTGCGCGCGCTCAGGCCTTCCGGACGAGGGTGCGCCAATCTGCGTAGCCGGGGTGGATGCCCCGCACGACATCATGGAACACCTGCTCGAGGCGCCGGGTCAGCGGTCCGATGCCACCGTCACCGACGGTGAAGTGGTCGATTGACCCGATCGGCATCATCTCGGCGCCCGTGCCGCAGAAGAAGAGTTCGTCGGCGACGTACAACTCAGTGCGGTCGATCTCGCGCTCCTGCACCTGCAGGCCAAGTTCCTCGCGGCCCAGGCGGATCAGGGCGGTGCGCGTGATGCTCTCGAGGACGCCGCTCGTCAGGCTCGGCGTCACCATCGTGCCGTCGCGCACCATGAACAGGCACGCGGCCGGGCCTTCGGTCACCTTGCCCTCGAGGTTCAGCAGGATCGGCTGGTCGAAGCCGTTCTGCTTCGCCTCGATGAGCGCCAGGCGGCTGTTCTGGTAGTTCGAGATGCACTTCACGCGGGGCGAGAGCTGGTTGTCGCCGACGCGGATCCACGAACTGACGCACGTCTTCACCGCCCGGCCAGACTGCAGGTGCGACCGGAACGGCTCGGTGATGATGACAATCGACGTACGGCTGTCAAGACCGTCGGTGAACCACGAGACGTCCGAGAGCCAGGCAAGCGGCCGGACGTAGGTGTCGCCCGCGTGGCCGTTTGCCCGGAGCAGGTCGAGCGAGGCCTGGGCGAGTTGCGCAGGGGTGAACTCCGGGCGCATCCGCTGGAGGCGCATCGACTGGGCGAAGCGGGCGTAATGTTCCGCGAACTGCCATCCCCACTGGTCGCCGGTCAAGGGGTTGCGGTAGGCCTTGATGCCCTCGAAGACGGCGGCCATGGTCGACCATCCAAGCGTGCTGGCGTGGACGTTCGCCTCGCCCCACGGGACGAGGTCGCCGTTCCGCCAGAGGTACGCGGGGGAGGCCGGAGCCGGGGCGGGTGCAGGCGGGGCGATTGGCGCGGCGGCGGTCGGGATGACGGTCATGGGGCCTCCTCTATCGGTACGGCGCGCGCGCACGGGAGGTCCGCGGCAGGGTCGCGCAGGGCAAGTCCCCAAGGGTAGCCAACGCGACGCGCCCCGCGAGGCACCCCCGGCAGCCGACGTGCGCTGCCGGTGCGTCACCAACGAGGCGGCAGCGTGCCGTGATCAGGGGAACGCCGGGCCACCTGGCGGTACTCGCACGTGCCAGAACTGGATTCGCGGCCGGCAACCGGCACCGTGGGTCCGGGGAAACGCAGGTACACTGCGCCCATGACCACCATCACTGCCATCGAGGGCGACATTGTCAACGCGCCCGCGGACACCCTCATCGTCAACCTGTTCGCGGGCGTTGCCGAACCGACCGGCGCGACGGCCGCCATCGACCGGGCATTGGGAGGCGTGATCGGGCGCGCGATCGCCTCCGGCGACGTGAAGGGCAAGCCGAACGAGGTCACCGTCCTGTACCCGGCCCCCGGCACGGTCGCGGCGACGCGCGTGCTTGTCGTCGGCCTTGGCCCCGCCGATGCCTTTACCGGTGAACGGGCACGGCAAGCGGCCGGGGCGGCCATTCGCAAGGCGCGGGACCTCGGCGCGACCCGCGTCGCGACCGTCCTCCACGGCACCGGCGCCGGCGGCTTCGACGTTGCCCTTGGCGCGCAAGCCGTCGCCGAGGGGACGATCCTCGCCCTGTACCGCTTCACGGAGTTGCGGAAGCCGGCCCCCGATCGGCATGAGGTCGAAGATGTTGTCGTCGTCGAGCACGACGGCGCGCGCCTGCCAGCGATCGAGACGGGCCTCGCGCGCGGTCGGGCCGTCGCGGACAGCGTCACCCTCGCACGGACCCTCGTCAATCGCCCCGGGAACGTCCTGACCCCGCGTGCCCTCGCCGAGGCCGCGCGCCAGGCCGCCGCCGAGACCGGCCTGCGGTGCGAGGTCCTCGGGCGCGACGAAATCGCGGCGCTGGGCATGGGCGCCCTCGGGGCGGTGGCGCAAGGGTCCTACGAGTCGCCGGCCTTCATCATCCTCGAACACCTTCCCGACGGCGTCGCCGACGATGCGCCACCCCTCGTCCTGTGCGGCAAGGGCGTCACCTTCGACAGCGGTGGCATCTCGATCAAGCCGTCGCAGGGGATGGGCGACATGAAGGGCGACATGGGCGGCGGGGCGGCGGTCCTCGGTGCGATGCGCGCGATCCGCCTCCTCGGCACGCCCGTGCGCACCATCGGCCTGATCCCGGCGACCGAGAACCTGCCTGACGGGCGCGCCTTCCGCCCGGGCGACGTCATCCGCGCGATGGACGGGCAGACGATCGAGATCATCAGTACCGATGCCGAGGGGCGCCTGATCCTCGCCGACGCACTCGTCTACGCCAAGCGGTTCACGCCTCGGGCAATGGTCGACATCGCGACCCTGACGGGCGCCTGCATGGTCGCCCTCGGGGCAAAGGTCGCCGGCGTGATGGGGCATGCCGACATCGTCGCCCGCTTGCGCGCCGCCGGTGACGCGACCAACGAACGCGTGTGGGAATTGCCCCTCTGGAACGACGAGTACGGCAAGCTGATCGACAGCGACGTCGCCGACATGAAGAACTCCGGGGGCCGGAACGGCGGGGCCATCGCTGCCGGCAAGTTCCTCGAGAAGTTCGTGGGCGACGTGCCGTGGGCGCACATCGACATGGCCGGCCTTGAGATACCCGACGGCGACGGCGGCCCGTACCGGCCGAAGGGTGCGTCGGGCTACGGGGTGCGGCTCCTGGTCGCCTTCGTGGAGGGCTACGCTACCGAAGCGTGACCGCATGACCCGACGGTCACGTGGTCGATCCTGACCATCTTGACGGAGGAAACGCGATGCCGACAAGCCGTCCGACGGGCACCTCGCCCGATGCCGAGGTGTTGCGTGAGATTTACGCGCAGCTGACGACCTACCTTGGGGCCTTGCGGGTCGCCCGGGGGGCGGCGCGTGGCACGGACGTGCAGGCGCTTCTCGACGACCTGACGGATGAGGCCCTCGCGTCCGAACGCAAGGTCCTTGAGGCGACTCGCACGGCCGCCGGCACGACGATGCAGGACGCCTACTGACCCGCGTCTCAGACAGGCGCCGAGGGGTCGTCCCCCACTGCAAGGGCGTCCCATCGCACCTCGGCAAGCGCGATGACGAGATCGCGGTCCTCGGCGAGGACGTGCCCGACGCTGATCAGGGCGTCAGTCGCCGCCGCGACACGCGCGAGGTAGGTCGGGCGGTCCGGGTAGCGGGCGCCGATGGAAGGCCTCGGGTCACCATTCGCGCGCCGCGAGACCTCGTCGCGCGCGAACGGGATGGTAGACCCTATCATGTCAAGCAATTGTTCGGATGCACCGGTGCGAGGGGCACGCGGGTTCCACCCGGCGTGCGTCGCGAGGGGGACCGAGAGGTCAGGCAGGCGCCATCCAGAAACCTCGTTCCCGTCGGCATCGACGGCACTCACGAGGCCGGAGAGGGTTCCCCACGTCTCGCCATCGCCCGGCACGCGCACGATCCCGTCCACCGCGCCGGGTCCGGGGTCGAACTGGGGCAGGGCGGGCAAGCGATGAAGGGCGAGCATGGCGACGCCGGGGATGCACGCCAAGGCGGCGAGGACCCGCGCCCGCGGCACTGCCGTGCCGTCACCGACGCGCGGGACGGTCGAAGGCGGCGGATCTACGCCCTCGCAGACCCATCGTTGCAGGTGCACGAGGGCCGCGCGCATCAGCGGCGAGTAGTCCACCACGTTGAACGGGTGCGTGCCGGCGGCGCCATACGGCGTCTCGGTGCCAAGGGGCAGGATCCCGGGCCCGTGCTGCGTCCCGGCGAACAGGTAGATGCGTTCCTCCGGGGCGACCGGCACGTCCCGCAAGCCTGCAAGGTCGGTGTGCGTCAGGCTTGCCTCGCTTCGCCAGTACTCGGACGACGAGTTGGTCGAGACGACCTTTGGCACGCCCCCGCGCGTGCGCTGGTTGTCAAGCAACCCGGTCGGGAAGTCGGGCACGGGGACGGTCGCGAACGGGGGCAGGTGGCCCGCGCCAAGCACGTGCTGGACGGACGGTTGCGCGGCGCGGTGGTTGAACTCGCCGCGGCGCGCCCCGGCGACGTGGGGCAGGATGCCATCGTAGGCCGACCCGCCAAGCTCGTGCAGGTTCATGCCGGCATGGAGGTAGTCGCGCAGGAAGCGCCCGCACTGCGAGATGCCGTACGCGAAGGCGTGGTCAATCCGCCCGGCGGCGGGATTGCCCTCCGAGGCGGTTCCATGGCGCAGGAAGGCGGCCGCGTCGCGGATCGCGATGAAGCCCGTGCCGGCGACCGGGCACCGGTTCGTGCGGAAGCGCACCTCGTAGACCTTGCCGGGCACGAAGCCACTTGCGAGTCGGACGAAGGTCGCGTCAGGCACGGCATGGCCGTCGACGTCTCGCGCGAAGGCCCACGCTTCGCGCGGGACGAGGGTGCGCGGGCCGCCCAGCCAGTCGCGAACCGTCAGGGTCGCGGCGGGGTCGGCGAGGTCGGCGGCGGGATACGGCCGGTGGCGATGGAAGCGCGACGTGCCCGGTGCCGGGTGCTGCGGCCAGTGCGCTAACTCCTGGTCGGCGTGGGGCTGGCTCGGTTGGAACTGCACGACGACTTCGGCAGTGACCGGCGTGCCGTCGGGGTTCACCGCGATCGGTGCCTCGAGGCTGACGAGGACCGGGTCGTCAATGACGTCCCACTGCCAGCCGCACCACGCGACGGACCACCCGCGGCGCATCAGGAAGCCATCGCCGGGGTCGAGGGTCTCGGTCGGCTCCGGTTCGGCTGCCGGCCGGTTGAACGGGATCACCTGGCGCCCGCGATTGACGACGTAGGAAAGGAGGCTGCGGTTCGCGCGCGCCGGGTCGACCGGTTGAAGGAGGCGGAATCCGGCCGAGAACGTGACCAGTCCGTCCTTGTCACGCGGGGCTAGCGCAAGGTCGGCGACCGGCGCGTTCGCCGGGTGGGCGGGGTCGACGGCGAAGTGGAGGCGTCCCGAGACCTTCTCGTAGGGGCCGACGTCACCGAAGGACTGGCCGCTCCGGTACGGGTCTCGCGCCGTGATCTCAAGCCTGGTGACCGCCATGCCCACCTCCCAAGCCACCGTTCCGGTGGTGCGGCGCCACGGTACGGCGCGCGCGGTCCGACGGCAACCCGGCCCGCGAGGCCGACGGCACCCTGGCCCGCGAGACCGACGACCTCGACCTACGCGGCGAGGGCGCGAACGGCGGCGAGGGCGGCGGCGTGGTCACCGGACGGTCGGAACTCGAGACCGACGAAACCCCCGTACGCGGCGGCGTCGATGCGCCGGAAGACGTTGGCGTAGTTGATCTCCCCGGTGCCCGGCTCGTGCCGGCCGGGGACGTCGGCGACGTGGAAGTGGGCGATGAGGCCGAGGTTTGCCTCGATCGTCGAGATCAAGTCGCCATCCATGATTTGCATGTGATAGATATCGTAGAGGACGCGCAGGTTCGGGTGGTCCACCTCGCGCACGAGTCGGAAGGCGTCGGCCCCGTGGTCGAGGAAGTACCCCGCGTGGTCGACCTTCGTGTTCAGGGGTTCGAGGACCGCGGTGACGCCACCATCGGCCGCCGCGCGGGCGACCCGCTCGAGGCCCCGGCCGAGGACGTCGAACTGCGCCTCGCGCGAGGCGCCGGGAACCTCGTTGCCAGTGGTGACGATCAGGTTCGGGCACCCGAGGCGGCGCGCCCACGCGGCGGCGCGATGCACCGTCTCGATGTAGGCGTCGTGGTTCGCGGCGTCCATGAGGGTGCCGCCGGAGACGCCGAAGGCCGCGACCGCGAGGCCGAGGCGCCGCGCCGTCGCGTCCGTCGCCTCTAGGTCCTTGTCCTGCCAGTTCCAAAATTCGAAGGCGCTGTAGCCCGCCCGCGCCACTTCCTCGAGGCGATCAATGAAGGGCAAGGGCCGAAAGACCATCTCGACGCACACCGAGAACCGGGGCATGGGGACCTCCGAGGCGCCCGGTCGGTCACCGCGCGGACGGTCGCGGCACGGGCGGGCGGCCGAGGATAACGGTCGCCCCGGTCAGGGCGTAGGCACGGCGTCGCGAGCTGGGGCGGGAAACTCGGCGCCCTACTCCTCTTTGATGACGATGGCCCGGCAGTCGGCGCGCCGACGGTCGCGGATCTCGGTGGCGTCGCCGAAGCGACGGCGGACGATGGCCCCGGCCTGGCGTTCCATGGGTTCGGCCTCCAGAGTGCGCGACTTGCCAAGGGTCGTGCGGGCGGTGGTGAACATCATCGTCGTGACCGCCGGCGGTGCGGGTGGCGTCCGAATGTCGGGCATTTCACAAGTACGTAGTTCAACTTCGGCATTCGCCAGAGGGAGAGCGCGCGCCCCACCGGGTACGCTTCCACCGGCCGGAGCCGTGCCAGGGGTCGCGATGCGCACCCCGTGGCGGGTCGCCAACGGAAACCACGAGCACCTGACCGGGCAACCATGGGCGACGACCTGGCAGCGGCGCTTCCCTTCACCTGGGCGACGATCGGGGCGTTCACCGTCGCGGCGTTCCTCATCGCCGTTACTCCAGGCCCTGATACGGCCCTGACGTTGCGGAACACCTTGGCGCACGGGGCGCGCGCCGGCCTCGCCACCGCCTGCGGGTCAGCGACAGGCATGTTCGCCCACGCGTTCGGCGTCGTCTTCGGCGTGGCGGCCATCCTTGCCGTCTCCGTCAGCGCCTTCACGGCCTTCAAGGTGGTCGGCGCGGCGTACCTCTTCTGGCTTGGCCTCCTCGCCTTCCGGGAGGCGTCCCGACGCCACGCTCCCGGGGCGGGCGACGACGCGGCGACCGGCGCGCCAGCCCCGTTCGTCGGGCTGCTGCAACGGTTCGGCCCCGGGCGCCTCGGGGCGTCGCCGTACGCGCAGGGGGTGGTCAGCGCCGTGACCAACCCGAAGACGGCCGTCTTCTTCCTGACCTTCCTTCCCCAGTACCTCGACCCCTCGGGCAACATCCTCGCCGAGGCACTGGTCCTGACCTTCCTGCTGTCGATGGTCAACATCGCATGGCTCGCCGCCTACATCTGGGCGATCGGCCTCGTTGCGCCGTTCTTGCGCCGGCCGCGCGTGCGCCGCGTGCAGGAGGGACTCCTGGGCGCGGTCTTCGTCAGCTTCGGCCTGCGCCTCGCGACGGCGACGCAGTGACGAGTCCCGTCACCCGAAGCGACCCGACTGGCGCCCCTGTCCCCGTGGCGCCGGCGCGGCCGATCTCGCGCAACCCCGACTTCGTGCGCCTCTGGCT
>CAMBEO010000034.1 GCA_945865725.1 Thermoflexus hugenholtzii JAD2
CGGCCGTCCCTACTGGGAGCGCTGGCGTCCCTCCGGCCGTCCCTACTGGGAGCGCTGGCGTCCCGCCGGCCGGATCGGCGGCGCCCGGGCCGCGCCTCGTCCGTGTCGCTCGCGACCCGCGCTACTCGACGACCCGCGCCCCCGCGTCGCTCAAGGCGAGGCGGATCACGCGGTTCGGTGACCCGTGGCGCGTCGCGGCGTCGCCCATGGCCGTCGCAATCTCGTCGAACTTGCCGGTCGCGAGGGCGATCATCGCCGAGCCGGCGCCGCTCAATGCCGCGCCATGCGCGCCAGCTTCGAGCGCGGCCTCGATCACCGGGTGAAGCGCCTGCAGGATCCGGCCGCGTGCCGGCTGGTGGATCCGGTCGTCCATCCCGTCGCGCAACAGCGACCAGTCGCGCGTCGCGAACGCCGCCACGATCAACGCCGTCCGCCCGAGGTTGAAGACGGCGTCGCCGATCGGGAACTCGCGCGGGATCACGCCCCGCGCCGACTTCGTCGAGATCGACGCCCGGGGCAAGCAAATGATCGCCTGCAGGTCGGCCGGCACCGGCAGGCGCGTCGCGACCAACCCGCCGCGCCCGTTGACGCAGACGACGAGGCCCCCCAGCAGCGCCCCGGCGACGTTGTCCGGGTGCCCTTCGATCGCGGCGACGAGTTCCAGTTCGTCGTGGCGCGCCAGGGGCGATCCTTCGAGGGCGTTCGCTGCCACGACCCCGGCGACGATCGCCGCCGCGCTGCCCCCTAGCCCGCCTGACCGCGGGATGCGCGTCGCCAGCTCGAGGTCCAGCGCCGGGACCGCCCGCCCGAGATGCCGGTAGGTTGCCACCACCGCCCGGTAGGCCAAGAGGGTCTCGTCTTCCGGCAGCAATCCCGCGTTGGTGCCGGTCACTCGCACGCGCGCCGGTTCCCCGGCAGGCAGGCGGTGGATTGTCAGCTCCTCGGATAGGTCGAGAGCGACCGCCAGCGCATCGAATCCCGGGCCAAGGTTCGCGGAGGTCGCCGGCACGCGCACGGTCACTCGGTCGCGGGGCATCATCGTGGTCGTCATTGCGAGACCTATTCTCCCCTCTCCCGCCGCAGCGCGGGGCGCTTGGGGCAGATGGAAAGGGGTGGTGCTTCCCTCTCCCGCCGCAGCGGGGGAGGGATCGAGGGTGGGGGCTGTCCCCCCCCACCCCGGCGGGCAAGGATGTTCGCGGACCAACCCCACCCGCCCCCCCCACCCCGACTAGCGGTTCCGGCGCAATCGCAGCGCGGCGCGTTCGTCACGATCGTCGGCCTCGGCCGGGCGCGGCGCGGTCGCGCCCCGTCGATCCGCGCCATCCGGCTCCTGGCGGGGCGCGTCCGCACCATCCTCGGCGCGCCATCGCAACCGCTCGCCGCGCGCGCGACCTCCCCAGGGAGGCGACCCCGTCGTCTCGCCCGTCTCGTCCTCCTCGCTCGCTCGAGATCGTCGTGGTCGCGGCGGCGGGTCAGGCACGTCGAACGAGTTCGCACGATCCCACGAGGACGCCCTCCCTGGCGTGTCGTTGTACGCCGGGCCAGGGTCTGCCGGCCCGATCTCCGCCAAGGCGAAGCGTCCTGCCTTCAAGCGCGTGCGCGCGGGCACGCCCACACTCGGGCGGCTGTCGTAGCGGCGCGCCTGCGAGTGCACCAGCACGCTCTGGACGATCCCGAGGGACGCGAACAGCGTCAGCAGCGAAGATCCGCCGAAGCTGATGAACGGCAACGGAATGCCGGTGACCGGAAGCAATCCGACGTTCATCGCGATGTTCACGAACGCCTGGAACAGCATCGTGCCGGTGATGCCACCGACGAGGTACCGCCCGAACGCGTCGCGCGACCGGGCCAGCGCCCGCAGGCACCGCCAGATCAACAAGCCATACAGCACGATCAGGCCGACCCCACCCACGAAGCCGAGTTCCTCGCCGATCACGGCGAAGATGAAGTCCGTGTGCTGCACCCGCAGGAAGTTGAGCTGCGTCTGCGTGCCGTTCCCGAGGCCACGCCCCGTCCATCCGCCCGACCCGACGCTGATCCGCGCCTGGATCAGGTTGTAGCCCTCGCCAAGCGGGTCGCGGTCGGGCGCAAGGAAGGTCGTGATGCGATTGCGCATGTAGGGGCGCATCGCGGACCAGACCACGGGGAAACCGAGGAGGGGTACCGAAGCGAGGCCCGCCAGGATCGCGTGCGGGACGCCCGCGACGTACGCGACCGAGAAGTAGGCGACGATGACGACGAGGGCGGTGCCGAGGTCGGGTTGCAAGTAGACGAGGGCGAAGACCGGCGCGATGATCCCGAGCGCGAGGAAGTTTGTTCGCGCCGACGTGCCCGCCGTGACTGATGGCAAGGGGTCGGTCGTGCCGGTGGTCGATGCCTCGCCCGCCCGCCCCGCGAAGAAGCGGGCCAGCACCACCACGGCGATCAGCTTGGCCGGCTCGGAGGGTTGGAGCCGGATGCCGCCGATCTCCAGCCAGCGCTGCGCCCCGGAGACGAGGGTGCCGACCGCGAGGACGACGAGCAGGATGGCGATCATCCCGACGTACAGGAACGGCGCGAACTGGCCGACGATGCGGTAGTCGATGAGCGAGATCCCGACCATCAGGGCGATGCCGATGACGGCCATCGCCGCCTGGCGCCAAAAGCTGGCCGAGAACGCGACGCCATCCGCCCGCGTCGCGCTCCAGAGCACCGTCAAGCCGTAGCCGACGAGGATGGCGGCGAACACGGCGAGGAAGGGGTCGAAGTTGCGCCAGGACGATCGCTGCATCGCCTTCCGATCGTGCCTACCCGTCGCGGCCGCAATGGCGTCGCGGGCGCGGGGCACGTGGCGGACGCACGGCTGCGGGCGGCGCTCCCAGTAGGGTAATGGCCGGCGGGAGAGGGAAGCATCACGGGAGACCCACACCCTCACCCCGGGGCGGGCAAGGTTTTTCACCCGCGAGACCAACGGGGGAGGGAAGCACCACCCTCACCCCGCGTGCGACACCCGGGCGGCCCCGGCCTAGTCGCTGGAGGTTGTCGGTTCACCAGTCAGGTATGCGCGGATGACCTCCGCGGCAACCGGGGCCGCCACCTCCGACCCCTCGCCACCGCCGTAGAGGAACACCGCGACCGCGATGCGCGGGGCATCGTACGGGGCATACCCCACGAAGAGCGCGTGCGACGGGAGGTTGCCCTTCGCGTCACGCGGACCCTCGAACTCCGCCGTGCCCGTCTTGCCGGCCATGTCGAGCGCGAACGGTCGGAGCGTCGAGTACGCCGTGCCGGCAAACCCCGGAACCACGAGCGCAGCGTTCGTCGTGTCGCGCATCCCTGCACGGATCGCCGCGAGGTACTCCCGCGCCACCGGGACCGTCCGGATGACCTCCGGCGGGTATCGCTTCAGCGTCGCGCCCGCCGGGTCCCGGGTTTCCCGCACGATCCGCGGCCGGAACACCGTGCCGCCGTTCGCCAGCGTCGCCGTCATGTTCGCGAGCTGGAGCGGCGTGGCCAGCACGTCCCCCTGACCAATGCCGGCGTTGTACTCGTCACCGACGTACCACGCCTCGTTCTTCACTTGCCGCTTCCACTCGGCGGTCGGCACGAGGCCCGGCGCCTCTCCCGGCAGGCGGATGCCCGTCCGTTCGCCAAAGCCGAAGGCGCGCGCGTACTCCGCCAGCCGCGCCATGCCCAGACCCTGCAACCCCACGTACGGGTTCCCGCCTGCCACCGAGTAGAAGTACACGTCGCAACTCACGCCCAGCGCCTGGCGCGCATTCACTGGCCCGTGCCCTTGCGTGGTCCAGTCGCGGAACACCAGGCCGTTGCGCGTGATCGACCCGGCGCAAGGGATGTTTGTCGTCGGTACGACCACCTTCTCCTGCAACGAGCCCGCTGCCGTGACCATCTTGAAGGTCGACCCGGGCGGGAACTGCCCGCCGATCGCATGCGGGAACAGCGGGCGCCATGCGTCCTCCGAAAGCCGCGCGTAGTCCGCCGTGCTGATCCCCGTTGCGAACAGGTTGTCGTCGTAGCCCGGCAGCCCCGCGAGCGCCAGCACCTCGCCACTCATGGGGTCAAGCGCGACGATCGCCCCCTGCGGGCTCCGCGTGCGTGCCATCGCCCGCGCCAGCGCCGACGCCGCCTGCCGCTGCAGGCCCGCGTCGATCGTCAGCACCACGTTCACGCCCGGGACGACCGGTGCCAGCGTCTCCAGCACGTTCGTGACGCGCCCCATCGCGTCGACCTCGACCTGCTGCCTGCCGGAGGTCCCGCGCAGCTCCCCCTCGAAGCTCGCTTCCACGCCCGCAAGGCCGACGACGTCGTCCCGCGCGTAGCCCTGCGCGGCGCGCGCCTCGACCGACGCCGGCGGGATGGGACCGACGTAGCCGAGGACATGACCGAAGAGGATGCCCTCGGGGTAGGCGCGCACGGGAGTGAACCGCACCACGACCCCGGGCAGGCTCGTGTGCTGTTCCTCGAGGATCAGCGCCTGGTCGCGCGTGAGCGGCGACTTCACCCGTACCGGCGAGAACGGGTCTGCCCTCCCGGGTTCGACCGCCTTGCGCACGTCGGGCGCCGCCATCCCGATGATCGCCCCGAGGCGCGCGAACACGGCCTCCTGCGCCGCCCGGTCGCGCGGCAGGTCGGTTACCCGCACGCTTGCCGTGAAGCTCGACACGTTCCGCGCGAGGACGTGCCCGCCCCGGTCGTACACGATCCCACGGAGCGGTTTCGACGTCTCGACGCGCAACCGGTTCGTGTCCGCCCGTCGCCTCGCCTCCTCGCCCGTCGCGATCTGCAGGTACCACAGCCGCGCGACGAGGACCAGCCCCAAGGTGACGGACACGACCACGAGGGCGAGGACCCGGTCGATGACCAGGCGTCGGGGGACGGGCACGACGGGTTGCGCGCTGGTCATGGGCCAGCCCCCACCCCCACCCCCGCCCCTCCCCCGCCGCAGCGTGGGGCGCTTGCGGCAGACGGAAGGGGCACGGGGGTTTGACGGGGCACGGGGGTTTGACGGGGCACCAACGGGATCATCACGACCGGCCAAACTGCATGCGAACCCGCGGCCGGTCGATCGAGGCGATCCGCCGCAACGCCCAGTAGGTCACCGGCATCGTCACCACGTTCGCGATCGCCTCGGGCAGGACCACCGACCGCAGCGTGCCGAACCATGCGTCGTTCGGGATGCCCTGGGATTGCAGGATCACCAGCAGGATCGCGCCGTGCACGAGGGTCGCGACGAACACCGTTGCCATCGGCAGCCAAGGGACGTTTCCGAGCACGCTCACGTCACCCGCGCTCGAGAGGAATGCGACCAGCACCAGCGCGAGGGTCGCCGTCCCCGCCGGCATGCCCGACACGGCATCCACCGCCAAGCCACCGACAAGCGCCCAGCCGAGCGACTCGCGCGCGCCGTTCGTCACCGCCCAGATCACCACGCTCTGCAACACGAAGTCGGGCCGTCCCTGGCGCACGCCCAGTGCCGGGATCAGCGACACCTGCACGATCGCGCACGCCAGGAGCCAGAGCGGCGGGATCCACCAACGGGTACCCAACGGTCAACACACGTCCCTTCGGTGCGCCTAGTAGCGGATCGGCTGGAAGCCGCGAGCGACCAGCACGACCAGCAGCCGCCGGAAGTCGACCAGCGGCTCGACGGTCGCCTGCTGGAACATGTCGACGTCGCGCGCGTCAACATGGGCGACGCGCCCGATGGGCAGATTGCGCGGGAAGGCGCCGCCGAGGCCCGAGGTGACCACGATGCTGCCCGCGGCGATTCTCTCCGACGGTGGCAGGTAGCGCATCACCAGGCGCCCCTCCGGCGTGCCATTCACGACCCCCGTGGCCGCGTTGGTGCCGAGGACGTACGCGTTCACGGAACTCGAGGGGTGCGTGACCAGGAGGACCGAACTGGTGCGCGCCGTCGCCGAGACGACGCGCCCGGCGAGCCCGGCCGGCGACAGCACCGACATGCCATCCGTCACCCCCTGGTCGGTCCCGCGATCGATCGTGGCGTACCCGCTCATCGCCGACTGTTCCAGGCCGATGATCCGCGCACCTGCCAGGCCAAGCCCCGGGTTCGCCTCGGCGTACTTCAGTTGCTCCCGCAGGTCGCGGTTCTCGAGCTCCGACGCGCGCAGCCGGATGTTCTCGCGCACCAGGTCCTGCACTTGAATCCGTAGGGATTCGGTCTCCGCGCGTAGGCGGCCGACATCCGCCCAACCGGCCAGCCATGACGCCGTGACGTCGCCCGCCGTGGCGGCCGCGCCCTGCGCCGGCGCGATGGCCCGGCCCGTCGCGTCACGGACGGGCGCCAGCCAACCTTGGTTCCCGGCGAAGAGGATTGCCGTCGCCACCGCAAGGGCGAACGCGAGCATCCCAAGTTGCGGACGAAGCACTTGCGACATCATGGCACGCCGCCGTGGCACGTCCGACTGCCCGGGCCCGCCGACCCGCCCCATTTGGCGCGTGCCGGCCTCCGGGAGACGCCCCGGGTCAGGTTCGCAGGCGGGAGTACGGGTCCGCGACGAAGACCTGCCGGTAGACCTCGAGGTTCTCGAGGCACGCCCCGGTGCCCCGGACGACGCATTGCAGCGGATCCTTCGCGATGTGCACCGGCATCCGGGTCTCCTCCTGCAGGCGCACGTCGAGGCCACGCAACATCGCCCCGCCGCCCGCAAGGACGATCCCCGAGTCCATGATGTCGGCCAACAGTTCCGGCGGGCATTCCTCGATCGAGCGCTTGACCGCGTCCACGATCTGGTCGACCGGGCTGGCGATTGCCGCCCGGATCGCGCTGTCGGTGACCTCGATCTCACTGGGGAGGCCCGTTTTCAAATCTCGCCCCCGCATCACGGTCCGGAGCGCCGTCCCCAGGACATGTGCCGACCCGACCACCATCTTGGTCTCCTCGGCGGTTCGTTCCCCGATCAGCAAGGAGTACTCGTTCCGCGCGAAGAGCGAGATCTGCTCGTCGATCTTGTCCCCGCCGATCCGGATCGAGTGCGACAGGACCACCCCGCCCAGCGAGATGATCGCCACCTCGGTCGTGCCCCCGCCGATGTCGACGATCATGTTGCCCGCCGGTTCGTGCACGGGCAGGCCGGCGCCAATCGCCGCCGCCATCGGCTCCTCGATGAGGTACGCCTCGCGCGCGCCGGCGTTCACCGCCGCGTCCTGGACCGCTCGCTTCTCGACCTCGGTCACGCCCGACGGCACGCCGATGATCACCCGCGGGCGAGGGATGAACGGATAGTGCTCATGCACCTTGCCGATGAAGTAGCGGAGCATGTGCTCCACCATCTCGTATTCGGCGATGACCCCCTCGCGCAGGGGGCGAACGGCGACGATGTTCGCCGGAGTCCGGCCGACCATGCGCTTCGCCTCGGTCCCGACCGTCAGCACGCGCCGGGTGCGCGTGTCCAAGGCGACGACCGACGGTTCGGAAATGACCACGCCCTTCTGGCGCACGTACACCAGAGTGTTGGCCGTGCCGAGGTCGATGCCGATGTCCTTGGAGAACAGCCCAAGGAAGGCGCTCAGGGGGCCGGCCATGTCGAGGTCGTTGAGGTTCAAGCGCTGCCGCGGCGTACGAAGTCGCCGGGGAAGGGCGCCCGGAGTGTACTGCCCATCCCGACGGTGCCCGCCCCGCCTTGGCGTGACCGACGGCCCCCTACATCGTTATCCGCGTACGCGGTCCCTCCCCCGCTGCGGCGTGAGAGGGAAGCACCACGGGAGACCCCCTCCATCGGCCGCAAGCGCCCCGCGCTGCGGCGGGAGAGGGAAGCACCACCCTCACCCCGCGTGCGACAGCCGGGCGGCCGCGGCGTACTCCTCGGGGGTGTTCAAGTTCAGCAGTGCCGACGGGTCGCCCAGTTCCGCCACGCGCACCGCCAGGGCATGACGGGTCGTAATCGCCCGCAGCCCGGCAGACGCCTCGTCGAGGGCAAGCAACTCGTCGCGCAACGACGGCACGAGGATGATCGGATGCCCCCGGCGCCCGCCATGGCCGGCGATCGTCGCGACCCGGCCATCGGCGAGGCCTGCAAGATGGGCAATGACGAGCGCCCGCACGAGGGCGGCGGGTCGGGGCTGGTCGATCGCGCCGACGAGGACGTGAAGCGCGGGTGGCATCGCCGCCACGCCGCGCACGACCGACCCCGACTTGCCCTCGGCCCACCGCTCGTTCCGGACCACCGTGACCCGCGGGTCCCGTGGGACGACCGCGGCCACCTCGTCAGCCCCCTCCCCGGTGACCACGACCACGCACGCGACCGGCGTCGCCAGCAATTCGCCGACGACGTGCGCCGCCAGTGGTTCCCCGCGCCACGGCAGGAGGGCCTTCGGTGTCCCCATGCGCGTGGACGCGCCGGCGGCGAGGACGACCGCGCCGACCGGCCAAAGCGGTTCGTCACCCGGGGTCGTTCCGATTCCCGGCCGGGAGGTGCCCATCGCGACCGATGGTAGCCGCCTCCCGCAGGCACCGACCTCCACGATGGGGCCACGGCGTCGCGATCACGCCCGGCACGTTCCACGCATGGACCGGATGACCTCCCCTGCCGTCAGCGTCGTCGTCGTCGCCTACAACTCCGCCGACTGGTTGCCCCGGTGCCTCGCACCCGTCCTTGCCCAAGCCGGGGACGTCGATGGCATCGAGGTGTTCGTCGTCGACAACGCCTCGCCAGACGACTCGGGGATGGTCGTGCGCCGCGCCTTTCCAGAGGTGCACGTCATCGACAGCCCGCGCAACCTCGGGTTCGGTGCCGGCTGCAACCTCGCCCTCGCCACGGCGACCGGGCGCACCCTCGTCCTCGTCAACCCTGATTGCGAGATCGCCCCGGGCACGTTGCGGGCGTTCGACGACCACTTCGCCACGCATCGCGCCGCCGGCGCGGCCGGGGGAAGGCTTTCCTATGGCGACGGGTCGTTCCAGGACGCGGCCTTCCGGTTCCCGACGCTGGCACAGGTGTTCCTCGACTTCTTCCCGATGAACTGGCGCCTTGCGCGGTCGGCGATCAACGGGCGCTACTCGCGCGCCCTCGACGCCACCGCCTTCCGCTGCGATGTCGTCCTCGGCGCCCTGATGGCGGTGCGGCGCGCGGCGTACCTCGAGACCGGCGGGTTCGATCCCGCCTACTTCATGTATGTCGAGGAGGTCGACTGGTGCCGCCGCCTCCGCGGTCGCGGGTGGGAGGTGTGGCACGTTCCCGGGGCGGTCGCGACGCACCACGGCGGCCAGAGCACGCGTACCGTCGCCGGGCGAATGTTCCTGGAACTGCATCGCAGCCGCCTGCGCTATTACCGGCGCCACTGGTCACCGCTCGCGGTCGCCGCGGCGCGTGTCCTGACGTGGGCCGGCTGCCGCGCCCGCGCACGACACCTCCTCCGTTCGGGTGACCCGGCCGACCTTGCCGTCGTCGCACAGGTGGATGCGTGCCGCGACGTGATGCGCCTTGTCGGACCGTTCGGAGCCACCTCCCCTTCCCCTGCCACTCAAGCTCGGGAAGACATCGCCACGGGTGCGCCACCGGTGGCTCGCGATGGCTGAGGCGGCCGAGGCCATCCTCGCGTGCGTCCTCGTGCGCGACGAGGCGCGACACGTGACCGCCTGCCTCGCAACCCTGGCGTGGGCCGGACATCGCCTCGTCATCGACTCGGGCAGCACCGATGACACCGTCGCCCTCGCCCACGCCACGGGCGCGACCGTCCTCGCGCGGGACTGGGACGGATGGGCCGGGCAGCGCAACTTCGCCGTCGCGGAGGCCGCGCGCCGGGGCTACCGGTGGATCCTCTTCGTCGATGCCGACGAACGCGTGCCGGATGACCTTCGGGAGGAGGCCGTGCGCGTCGTCACGGACTCGGACGCCGCCTCGGCTCGCGGCACCAAGGCACCGGTCGGCTTCTGGATCCCGCGACGGAACGTCATCGTCGGCAAGTGGATCCGCCATGCCGGGTGGGACCCCGACTTCCAGTTGCGCCTCTTCCGGACCGACCGGGGCTTGTACGACCCCACCCGCCCGGTCCACGAACTCGTCGTCCTCGACGGCGAGGCCGGCCACCTCTCGGCGCGGCTCTTGCACCTGAACTACGACCGCTGGTCCCAGTTCTGGGCCAAGCAGCGCCGGTATGCCGCCGCCGAGGCGGGCGCACGCCAGACCCGCGGCCAACGCATCCGCGCCCACAACCTCGTCCTGCAGCCTTGGCGCGAGTTCTGGCGACGCTACGTCACCCTCGAGGGGTGGAGATCGGGAGGCCACGGTCTCATCCTGAGCCTCGGCATGGCCGCCGCCGAGTGGGCAACCCAGACCGACCACTGGCGGGCCGCGGCCGCCGACCCCGCACCCTCCGGCGTTGACGCGAAGGGGGCTGCCCCCACGCGATGGGAGCGTCAGCGGACCGCCGATACTCCCCTCTCCCGCGCCAGCGGGGGAGGGGCAGGGGGAGGGGGCAGCCTCCACGCCCCGGTCGCCTCGGTCCCGCCGTGCGACCTTGCCGTGGTCGTCGTCGCCTACGACGTCGCGTCACTCCTGCAGGAGTGCCTCGAGTCCGTGCGCGTCGCCGCGAGCCGCGCGCCATTTCGCGTCCAAGCCATCGTCGTCGACAACGCGTCGCACGACGACAGCCTGGCGGTCGCCCGGCGCGCGCCCGGCACGACGGTGTTCGCGAACCCGTCCAACATGGGCTTCGGCGCCGCCTGCAACATCGGGTTCGCGCACGCGCGCAAGGCCGGGGCACGGCACGTCCTCTTCCTGAACCCTGACGCACGCCTCGACCCGGACGCCCTCGTACTTCTTGACGCGGCGATGTGCGCCCATCCACGTGTCGGCCTCGTAGGACCGTCCGTCGTCGGACCCGACGGCTCGCCGCAACCGGCGCGACGTCGCTTCCCGGATGTCATCGACCTCGCCATCGAGTCCACCCCACTCGACTGGCGCGGGGGCGACCGGGGAAGGCGATGGCCGGTGATCGGCCCCCGGATGGCGCGCTATCGTGCGGCCGACCTGCCCGACGTGACCGGCAACGTCGACTGGCTGTCGGGGAGTTGCATCCTCGTGCGTGCCGAGGCCTTCGAGGCGGTCGGGGGCTTCGACCCGACCTTCTTCCTGTACTTCGAGGAGACCGACCTCGCACGCCGCTTGGAGCGGGCCGGGTGGACCCGGCGTCATGTCGCCGAGGCGTCCGTCATGCACCACGGTTCGCGGAGCGCCTCGCAAGACCTGCGCGCCCGCGACCGCCATTACTACGCCAGCAAGGTGCGGTACGCGTCGCGGTATCACGGCATCGTCGGCGAGTTCGCCGTCCGCGCGTCCCATGCACTGCTCTTCGCCGTCGAGGGCGCCTGGCAGGCGATTCGCGGCGACCCGCGCGCCAGCGCCCGTCACTTCGCGGTCGCGCGACAGATGGCGCGGCAAGTTGACGGGTCACGCAGGCCGTAGAGGTCCTCGGCGCCCGGGACCGCGTGCTCCGGGATTGTCGCGCCCAACAGGTTCCGCCAGGTCGGCGCCAATCTGGGGCGCCCGGGACCGCGGGCGTCTCGCCCGCTCCGGCATCGTCGCGCCCGACGGCGGACGGCGTCCCACCGACGACCGCGACACGCGGCCCGGCGCCTACGGCCTACCCGCGGACTTCAGGCACGACCGACCGGATCGCTTCGACCATCGCCCCCACGATCGGCCAGGTGACGTCCGCGGGGGGCGCGCCCCCGGCATGGGGCCATGTGGATCCTGGCGTCCCACCGAGAACCGCGACACGCGGGCCGCGAGGACGCCAGATCGCCGGATCAGTCGGGCCGAACGCCGCGACCACCGGGGCACCGAGGCCGGCCGCGAGATGAGCGATCCCCGAGTCGTTCGAAAGCACCAGCGATGCCCCGGCAAGGCGCGCCGCGACCGACGCCACGGCCTCGCCCCGGACGACCGTGACGCGTCCGGCCCACGCCGCGGGCACGCCATCACCCTGGAGGACCGCCGCGACGATCTCGCCATCGGGGGCGCCCTCAAGCACCGTCACGCGCCACCCGGCCTCAAGCAGGGCTTCCACGACGGCGCGCCACCGGTCGGCGGGCCACCACTTCCGCCGGCTGCCGCTCCCCGGGTGCAGGATCGCCTCCGGCCGGTCATCGCCCTCAAGGCAACCGGTCACGCCCGCGTCCGGAGGGACGCGAAGCCACGGCACGGCATCCCAATCCGGCGCGACGGCGGCGCCGACCTCGCCGAGCGTGGCAGCCAGCCAGTCAGCGGCGTGGATGCGGGCGCCGGCCGGAGGGAACGGGTCGGCGCCAATCGGGCGGGCCACCCCGGCGGCGCGCAGGCGCGCGACGATCTCGCGGTGCGACCGCGTCCATGCGACGGCCACATCGACCGCGTCCCACGCGGGAATGGCCGCCGACGCGGACGGGGCACCGACCGCGTGCAACGACGCGATTGCCGGATCGTCCGGGGTGATGACCACGACCGGTGGCCGACGGGACGCCGTCTCCCCGAGTGGGCCAGGGCCGCTGGGCATCTCGAGCGACACCCGGACCAGCGAAGCCACGGCCGTCGGGGCACACGCCACAAACGGAACAAACGGGGCGACGTCCCGCAGCGCTCGCCAAGCGGGAATGCCCAGCAGGACGTCGCCCATGGCGCCCCCGCGGATCGCGACACGCATGCGGGGGGCGGGCAAGTCAGGCCGGGTGGACGAGCGCCAAGACGTCGCCGTAGCCGACCGGGTGGCCGTCCTCGACCGAGAACGAAAGCGTTCCCGCGACCGGCGTGACGACCTCGCCCGCCATGCCCAGCGTCTCCACCACAGCGACGATGGTTCCGGAATCGACCGCCGCCCCATCCTCGGCCAGGTTCGGGGCACCCTCGATCCGCGACCGGTGGAAGAACCCGACGGCCAACGACTTTACCGGCACCGGCCCTGCGGGTACCGACCCGGCCGTGTCGCGGGCAATCACCCCGGGCCGCGCCACCGTGCCCTCGCGCCCGGGATCGAAAGGGACGAAGTCGCTCGCCACGACCCGACCGACCTCGATCGCGACGTCACCATCTTCGAAGCGCAGCGACTCGAGGTCCGTGCGCGCGACGGCATGAAGCAGCGCCGCGATGTCGCCAGACAGCAGCGCGCCGAGGCGGGCGGCGTCCGCATCCCGCCGGTCGTCGGCTTCCAATCGCCCCTCGCCCATCGGTCGTCGCCTATTGCGCGCGTTCGAGGTAGCTGCCGTCGCGCGTGTCGACCTTGATCTTGTCGCCGATGTTGACGAACAGGGGCACCTGCACGACCAGGCCGGTCTCCACCGTCGCCGGCTTCGTGCCGCCTGTCGCCGTGTCGCCCTTGAAACCCGGGTCCGTTTGCGTCACGGTCATCACGAGGTTCAACGGCAACTCGACGCCGATCGGCTCCTCGCCAAACACGCTCACCTCGAGGTGCATGCCGTCCTTGAGGTAGTTGATCGCATCGCCAAGGATCGTGCGTCCGACCGACAGCTGGTCGTACGACTGCTGGTCCATGAAGTGGTACATGTCGCCTTCGGAGTAGAGGAAGGTGACCGGCTTCCGTTCGATGCGGATGCGACGGAACTTCTCGGAGGCTGAGAACGTGCGGTCGAAGATCGCGCCGCTGCGGAGGTCGCGCAGTTTCAGGCGGGCCTGCGCACCCCCACGCCCCACTTTGATGTGCTGGAACTCGATCACGCTATAAATCTTGTTGTCGAGTTCGATGCCGATGCCTCGGCGCAAGTCGCTGACGTTGATCACGTGCGTTGGTCTCCCGTGCGCGAGGGCCGCGCGGTGCGGCGCGTGCCCCCGAGGCGCGCGCCCGCCCGGTTATCCCTGAAGTGTACGCGGGCGCCGGGCCACCTCGGCGAGACCCCGGAGGCGACGACAGCGGGAGTGCCGGTGCGATGGCGTCGGCGGCCGACGCTACACCCCGAGGGCGACCACGGGGCGCTTGTGCGCCGTCGTCATCACGTGGCACCGCTGGTCGCCCACGACGACCATGTCCTCGATGCGCACGCCTCCCCATCCCGGAAGGTAGATTCCCGGTTCGACGGTGACGACCGCCCCCACCGGGATCGGCGCGTGTCCGCGTTCCCCGCGGCTGACCCACGGGGCCTCATGGATCGCCAGGCCAACCCCGTGCCCGGTGCTGTGCCCGAACGCCTCGATCGGGTCGAAGCCCGCCCGCCCGATCGTGTCGCGCGCGAGGGCATCCGCCGCCACCCCGGTCATGCCTGCGCGCAGGCCATCCTCGCAGGCCTCCTGCGCCGCGAGGACCGTCCGGTAGACCCGCCAGAACGTCTCGTCCCCGTCGCCGATCACGAGGGTGCGCGTCATGTCCGAACAGTAGCCGTCGACGACGCATCCCATGTCGATCACGATCGGTTCGCCAACCTGGATCGGCCGGTCGCCGGGACGGTGGTGCGGCATCGCGCCGTTCGGGCCACTGGCGACGATGGTCGGGAACGACAGCCCGGTCGCGCCCGCCTCGCGCATGTGCACCTCAAGCTTCCACGCGACCTGCCGTTCCGTCATGCCCGGGCGCAGCGACGCGCCGACCGCCTCGATGGCCCGGTCAGCGATCAGGACGGCCCGCCGCATCGACTCGATCTCGGTCGCGTCCTTGACCTGGCGCAGCGGCACGAGGAGGTCGGTCGCGTCTTCCACGTCCAGGTCGGGGGCGTGCGCCGACACCGCCACCCACAGGCGCCTTCCGGCGTCGAGGGTCAGGTTGTCAGCCTCGACGAGGAGGCGGCGCACCCCGTTCGCCTTCGCGCGCGCGCCGATGGCGTCCCACGCGGACCCCTCGATCCGCACGACCTCGTAGGCAGGCGACTGGACCGCCGCCTGTTCTACGTACCGGAAGTCGGTGAACAGCGCCGCGTCCGTCGCCGACACCATCACGAGGCCGGCCGACCCGGTGAAGCCGGTGGCATACCGCCGGTTCTCGGCCTGCGTGACGAGGACGGCATCGACCGGCGTCGTGCGCGCCGGGTCGGCATTCAGCGAGGCAAGGAGGCGGCGCACGGCCGCGAGTCGCGTCGCACTCAAGGAGGCGCGGGTGTCGTTCGAGGCGTCTGGCATGCGGCCATGATAGACGCGCCACGCCAGTTCCCGGCCAGCGCGGCGACCGGGAGGGCGCGGGCTACGCCGTGGCGCCGCCCCGTGCCGCTACCAGTGCCCCGGCGCGCGCGATGATCAGCGTCGCCACCTCCGGCTTCGGCAGCATCGGTAATGCCTCCACCGACCCGTCACGCCCGAACATCGTCACGCGGTTCGTGTCGGTGCCGAAGCCGCTGCCGACCTCCGACACGTCGTTCGCGCAAATCAGGTGCGCCCCCTTGGCGTGCAGCTTCCGCGTCGCCTCGGCGGCGACCTCGCCGGTCTCGGCCGCGAAGCCAACCTTGACCAGGCGGTCGCCGAACCGCGCCGACACCGTCGCCAGGATGTCCGGGTTCGGCGCCAACGTGATCGCCAGTGCATCGCCTGATCGCTTGAGCTTGCGGTCCGACTCGACCGCCGGCCGGTAGTCCGCCACCGCCGCCGCCATCACGAGGAGGTCGGCACCCTCGCACGCCCCCAGGGTCGCGTCGGCCATCTGCCTCGCCGTCTCGACCGGCACCACCTCGATGCCCCACGGCCGCGCCAGCGACACCGGCCCGGTGACGAGCACGACCATCGCGCCGGCGTCACGTGCCGCCTCGGCAAGGGCATGCCCCATCTTGCCGCTGGACCGGTTGCCGACGAACCGCACCGGGTCGATCGGCTCGTGGGTGCCACCGGCCGTCACCACGACGCGCCGACCTGCCAGCGGCCCACCGCGCCCGAGCGCCGCGCGGGTGGCCCCGACCACGTCCTCAAGGGGGGCCAGGCGCCCCATCCCGGAAATCCCCTCGGCAAGGCGCCCGAACGTCGGCCCGACCTGCGTCGCACCCCGCGCCAACAGCGTGGCGACGTTCGCCTGCGTCGCCAGGTGCTCCCACATCCCCACGTTCATCGCCGGCGCGATCACCAGCGGCGCGCGCGACACGAGCGCCGTGCACGCCAGCATGTCGTCGGCCAGCCCGTGCGCCAGTCGCGCGATCGTCGTCGCCGTGGCCGGGCAGACCACCAGCACGTCGGCGTGCATCCCCACGTCCACGTGCGCACTCGAGAGCGACGGGTTCGCGGCCACGTCGCCGTACAGGTCCCCGTAGACGGCCCGGCGCGTGAGGCTCTGGAAGGTCAGGGGCGTGACGAACTCGCGCGCCGCGCGCGTCAGGATGACGTCGACCTCGGCACCTGCCTGCACCAGGGTGCTGCAGAGTTGCGCCGCCTTGAACGCCGCGATCGACCCGCACACCCCGAGCACGACGCGCTTCCCGGCGAGGATGGTCATCGGCCCTCTTCCATCTGCCGCAAGCGCCCCACGCTGGCGCGGGAGAGTGGAGAACGGATCGCGCCCCTGCCCCCGAGGCGTTCCCACGCAAGGCGGATGCCGTGCAGCGTGATGTCCGGGTCGACGTGCGCGAAGATCGTCGTCTCCGGGACGATCAGGGGCGCAAGGCCACCGGTCGCGATCGCCGGCACGGGTTCCCCCAAGTCGGCACGGAGGCGCGCAACCAGTCCCTCGACGAGGCCGGCGTACCCGAGGATCGCCCCCGACTGCAGCGCCTGCACCGTCGACCGGCCGATCGCACTTGGCGGGCGCACCAGCGGTACGCGCCGCAGCTGCGACGCGCGCCCCACGAGGGCGTCCAAAGCCACGCCCATGCCCGGGGCGATCGCGCCTCCCACGTACGAACCGGCGCGCGACAGGACGTCGAAGGTCGTGGCGGTCCCCATGTCGACGATGATCGCCGGCGCGCCATGGCGTTCCCGGGCGGCGAGGCAGTTCAGGATGCGGTCGATGCCAGCCTCCAAGGGGTTGTCGATGTCGATCACGACCCCCAGGTCCTGGTCCGGGCGGCACGTCAGCGCAGGAATGCCGGCGCTAGCCAGCCATGCCTCGAACGGGGCGATCAACCCGGGCACGACAGACGCGACGCAGGCACCGGTGACGTCCCCCAGCGACCAACCGCGCACGCGCAGGAGGTTGTCCCACAGGACGTGCCACTCGTCGGCCGTCCGGTCCCGGGCCGACGCCACGCGCATCTCCGTCCGCAACTCGACCCCGTCGAACAGCCCGGCGACGACGTTGGTGTTCCCGATGTCAAGTGCCAGCAGCATTCCCGTGATGCTACTCGTCCCGACAATGCGCCCCGGTCCGTCCACTGCCACCCGACGGGCGATGGCGCGCCCGCGACCCTGGCAAGCCCACGCGCCGACCCGACCACTACAGGCGAGGCACCTCGGTGCCGGGGCGCGAGGGGATGCCCGCGCCGCGCTCTCCGGGCGGCGAAGTGGCGACCGCGGGATGCCGGGGCGACCCGGTCATCCGTTCCCACGGCGTGGCCGGACCATACGTCGCGATCCCGATCAACGCCCAGTTCCTCGCCCACCCGGCCACCGGCAGCGGGCAATACCTTGCCCATCTCGTCGCCGGCGCCGAGGGCCTCGACGACCCTTACGTGCCCGTGCCAGTCGCCGACCGTTCGTTCGCACCCGGCGGTGGCGCGTGGCCGTTCCGCACCGTGCCCGCCGTGGCCCGGGGCGCCGCTCCAGGCTTGCCCCCGACCCTCCAGAAGATCGCGTGGGAGCAGTTCGGCTTCCCCGCTTTCGCGCGCGATGTTCGCGCCCCGGTCATGCACGTGCCGTATTTTGCGCCCCCAGTCGTCTCGCAGGGCGTCCCGGTCGTCGTAACCATCCACGACCTCATCCCCTTGATCGTTCCGGCGTACGCCCCGAACCCCCTCGTCCGTCTCTACAACCGCCTCGTCGCCAGCGGCGCGCGCCGCGCCGCCTTGGTCCTCGCGGACTCGGAGGCCTCACGGCGCGACGTGATCCGCATCCTCGGGATCCCGGCCTCGCGCGTCCGTACCGTGTACCTGGGCGTCGACCCGCATCTCGGCGCACCGGTGCCGGAGGCGGCGCGCGCCAGCGTCCGGCAGCGCTACGGCCTCCCGGACCGCTACCTCCTCTACCTCGGCGGCTTTGATGCGCGCAAGAACGTCACGGGACTGATCGATGCCGTCGCCGACCTCGACCCGGCGATCGGTTGGAATCTCGTCGTTGCCGGGCGCTTGCCGGGCGCGACAAGGAGCGTCGACCTCTTTCCCGACGTGCGCGCCCGCGCCGCCGCCCGGGGCGTCACCGACCGGATCCACTTCCCCGGCTTCATCGCCGAGGCCGACAAGCCCGCCCTCTTCCAGATGGCTGACACCTTCGTGTTCCCGTCGACGTACGAGGGCTTCGGCCTCGACCCCCTCGAGGCGTTGCAGGCAGGCACGCCGGTCGTCTGCGCCGACCGAACCTCGCTGCCCGAACTCATGGGTGAGGCGGCGATCCTCGTCGATCCCAACGCACCCGGCGCGTTGACGGGCGCGATCGACCGGGTGTGGCGCGACGCCGACCTGCGGGCCGACCTCGCGGCACGCGGCCCCGGCCAAGCGGCACGGTTCCGATGGGAGGACTGCGCCCGCGGGACGGTCGCCGCGTGGCACGACGCCGCCACCGGTCGCGGCGCCGGATCCGAGTGATGCGCGTCCTGATGGTCTCCAAGGCGTGCATCGCCGGCACGTACCAGCGAAAGCTCGAGGAGATCGCCGCGCGAGGCGTCGACCTGACCGTCGCCGTGCCCCCGTACTGGCGCGACGACGCGGGCCGGCGCGTGCCCCTCGAACGACGCCATGTCGAGGGCTACCGGCTTGTCGAGACGCCCATGGCCTTCAATGGCCACTTCCATGTCCACTTCTACCCGCGCCTCGCGGAGGTCGTGCGACTCGCCCGCCCGGACCTCGTGCACGTGGACGAGGAGCCCTACAACGTCGCGACCGCGCAGGCCCTCTTCCTCGCGCGCGCCGCCGGGGCACGCACCCTTTTCTTCACCTGGCAGAACCTGAACCGGACCTACCCGCTGCCGTTTCGCCTCCTCGAGCGATACGCGTACCGGGTCACCGATGGCGCGATCGCCGGGAACCGCGACGCTGCCGACGTCCTCCGCGAGAAGGGCTACCGGGGCAGGTCGTGGGTCATCCCGCAGTTCGGCGTCGACCCGGCGCACTTCGCGCCCGATCCCGCGCCGGACCCGTCGCGCCCGTTCACCGTCGGGTGGTTCTCCGGGCGCTTGCACGCCTTCAAGGGCGTCCACCTCCTCATCGAGGCGGTCGCGGCCCTCGCCGACGACACTCGCCTCGAAATCCTCGGGTGGGGCCCCGAGGAAGGGCGTCTCCGCGACCTCGCGGCGCGCGCGGGACTTGGCGACCGCTTCCGCCTCCTCCCCGGCGTGCCCTCGCACCAGGTGCCCGCCTTCGCGCGGAACCTCGACGTCGCGGTCCTGCCCTCCCTGCCGACGCCGAGATGGATGGAGCAGTTCGGGCGGATGCTGATCGAGGCGATGGCCTGTGGCGTCGCCGTCGTCGGGTCGGACTCGGGCGAGATCCCCCACCTGGTCGGTGACGCCGGCCTCACGTTCCCCGCGGGCGACGCCCCCGCCCTGGCCGACCGCCTGCGCCGCCTGCGGGACGACCGGGTCCTGCGAGCATCCCTCGTGCGCTTGGGCACGGAGAGGGTCCACGCCCACTTCACCCAGGCACGGATCGCCGAGGCAACCGTTGCCGCCTACCGCGAGGTCCTCGCGACCCGGCGCGAGGCCTGACCCGGCACCACCGCGGGCCTGCCTACCGGCCGACCCAGACGGGGTTGGTCAACGCGACAAGTTCCGGGGTACCTACCTTCGGTTGATGGACGAGGTGGACGCGGAACCAGGTGCCGGCCAACGGGCGCGCGTGCAGCGGGAAGGCCTGGACGCTGTCGCCCTCGGGAACGGGGCGGAACTCGACGAGGCGGCCGTCGCACACGAAGTGCACCAAGCACCCTGCCGGGACGCCGCCGAGGCGCACTGCGAGACTGGTCGTGGCCCGTGCCACCTCGGCGCCGGGTCGCGGCGCCTCCCACGAGACGTGCGGCCCCCGCGATAGGAAGGTTCGCCCCGCGCGTACCGACCCGATGATCGACGCCACCTCCGGCACCGACCATGCCCACGTGTAGCCCACGCGGTCCGGGTGCGCCGGCGCCCCGTGCGCGTCGCTGCCAGCCGTTGCCGGGATGCGCCACCCACTGGCCAGCCATCGGTCCCAAAGCACCATGGCCTCGTCGTTCTGTCGACGCGGCCAGTCGCCGTTCATCACCTCGATCACGTCGGCATACGCCGGCGCGTCGTCAAAGTCCCAGCGACACCCGGTACACGCCGGGTACCCGGCCGAACGGGGGTGGTTTACAACGAACAACCCCCCGCGCGACTGTATCGCGCGCGCCGTCGCCTCCATCTTGCCGGCCGGGCGGTGCAGTGCGAACTCGACCGGCACGTCACCCTCGCCGGCCACGACCATGCGCGTCGTTCCGGCATCACCCGCACCCGCGAGATCTGCAAGATCCGAAGGGTCCGCGAATGCATCGTCGAGGTCGTCGTCGGACGTGCCGCCTCCAGGAAGCCGGGTCCGCCAGTCGACCCACCCCTCGATCCCGAGCACATTTGCGTGCCCCGCAAAGGTCGTCAACTCGAGGCCCGGAATCACGATCGTGGCAAGGCCGGCGTCGCGAAGTGCCTCCCGTAGCGGCGCGGTGCCCGTGGACGTGTTGTGGTCGGTCAAGGCGATGAAGTCAAGCGCATTCGTGCGCGCGTGGGCGACGACCGCGTCGATTCCCCATCTTCCGTCCGAGTGGTCGGAATGGACGTGCAAGTCACCCTTCAACCACCGCACCGGTCCAAGGTCCGGAACTGCGTCACCCCCACCCAGCATGGTAGGGGGGGGGTCGTCTTCCCCGTCGCGTGCCGTCGCTTCCACGTCCAGCGTGTAGCGCACGCCGCCAACATCCGACGGCACGACGCAGTGGACGTCAAGGGCAACCGTCCACCGGCCGGGCGGTAGCGCGCCGGCGACGAAGCCCCGGGTCGCTTTGTTCGCTCCGATCTCGACGACCTGAACCGGCTCGTGCCGGTGCGCCGCGCCGCGCGAAGCGCCCCCGGGCTCGAACAAGGCCAGCGTTATCAAGTTGCGGATGCCATTGACCCGCGCCGGCGCGAACGTCAGGCGGCAGGTCAGGGACCCGGTCCCGGGCGGGACGTCGAAGCCGGTCAGGAGGGTCCGGCGCGCCGCCTCGGGCGTCAGGGTCCCCGACCCCTGGAGGATCGCGCCGGCTCCTGACACCTAGCGAAGTTCCACCACGGGCGGGTTCGCGAAGTCGTGGTACCGGAGCAGCACCGAGCCCGCCGTCGCGTCACCGCGGTGCAGCAGGATGCGGTACCGGAAGACGCGCGACTCGTAAGGCGGCACGATCAGGTCGCCAAGGTGAGCATTCGTATCGCCGGTGAAGTCGTGCAACCCGAAGGGGTTTACCGTCATTAGGCCATAGTCCCGCACGTGCCAATGGGTCGGGAAGCGCGGGTTCGTCGGGTGGTCAAGGATCGCGACGCCGACAATCTCGCCATCGACCGGGCCGGAGTAGTCGCACCACGCGGCACGACGGCCCCACGTCTCGCCCTCACCGATCGACCCGTCGCTCGTCTCAATACGCCCGGTGCCTCCGGGTCGATTTCGCGTCGGTCCATCCATGCTCGACGCCACCCGGACAGACACGATTCCCGCCTCCTTGGTGTCGCCGAAGCTCACCTGTCCTTGGCTTGCGCTGACGCGGATCGCATACTCGATCAGCCGCTCGTCCGGACCGAGGTTGAATATGGTGACCCGTCGCGTGTCGGTAAGCGCGACCGAGCCCCACCGGTCGATCCACTCGGCATTGGCATCGAACGACCCGTAGACCACGCCCGACACGAGACGCGGGAAACCCGTGTGTCTGATAGACCCCTTGCCCGATCCTTCGAGCCAATTGTCGTGTCCGTTCACGTCACCGTGCGCCGTCCACATCCCGCGATGATGCGGATGGTCGCTGGTCTCGCCTTCGATGCCCTCGACCATCGGGTAGTCGCGTACCACCGACCGGCCGGTCGGGCCGATGAGCGGGTGGAAGTACGGGCGCGTGACGTCAGACCCGAAATGGTAGGTCGTGAAAGGCACGCCGTCGATCTCGACGCCGAGGCGACCGTCCGGCAGTTCCTCCAGGGCGACGCCCGGCACCTTTTCGCGTGGCGCGCGGACTGAAGGCGGGCCGCCCACCAGGTTGCCGTCGTTCGGCCCCACGAGCAAGCCGAGGGTCGGTGCCTCGTCGGCATGACTCGGCGCTTCGATCTGCCGCAGGCGCACGTCCTCCGGCTCATCGATGTCCGCTGGCAGCGGATCGGCGGCTTCCGGGAGACCCGTAGCCTCTGTCGTCTCGTCGACGGCCGCCGAGGGGGGTCCCAAGTCCTGGTGCACCTCGCTCCCGTCATCCGGTGCCGCTATCGCGACGGCCGGCGGCCCGGGAACGAGGCGATACACCCGCTCCGCGCCGGCAGGCAGGTCGCGCACGATGAAGGTCAAAGCAAGGCGTTCCTCCGTGCCGGTACCGACAACCTCGGCCTGGCACGGCACTTCGGTCCCGCCATCATCGAAGATCGCGAGTGTCGGCCTCGGATCGGGCGGCACCGGCAATTGCACCCACACCGGGCAGGCGTGTCGCGCGTGCGGGCCGGCCTTCACGACAAACTCAAGCGGATCCATGGGTCGTGGTCCTGTCGGGGGCCGTCGCGGCCCAAGCACGGCGCAGGCACGCGAGCCCCTCGCGCGCGACAGTCTCTGGTCCCGGCCCAAAGTCGAACGGCTCCATCGAAATCCAGCCGTCATACCCCGCATCACGCAGCGCCGCACAGACCGGTACGAAATCGGTCCGGCCGGACCCTGGGTGGCCACGATCCTCGTCGTTCGCCTGCACGTACGCAACCGCGAGACCGACCCGTCGGATGATGTCGGGCAGCGCCTCGCCCGACACCCGCGACTCCGCCACGAGGCTCTTTACATCGAGGACCAGGCGAAGCGAAGCGTGACCGACCTCGCGAATGACGGCCAAAGCCTCGTCGCAAGTCGTCACCACGTCAGTCTCAGCAAGCGGCAGCGGTTCCAGGCACAGCGTCACGCCTGCCTCGGCGACGGCCGGCATCGCGCGGGCGAGCGAATCGGCAAGCGTGACTGTCGCCGCCGTGACACCGACTCCCCCGATCGTCGACCGCTGTCGCGGCGAACCGAGAACGAGCACCGAGCCGCCGAGGTCCGCGCACAAACGAGCAAGCTCACCAAGGTAGGAGACGGTGCGAGCACGCGCACCGTCGTCAGGCGTCGTGAGATGCCATCCCTCGCGTGAGGCACCCGGCCCGGCCAGAAGCCAATGGAGGCCGGTCACCTCGATACCCGCCGCCGCCGCCTGCCTCCGGATCTCCCGGCGCACAGCCGGCCCGATCTCGCCCGCCGTCCCGGCGAGGGTGAAAGGGGCAACCTCGACACCAGCGTACCCGTGCCGCGCGAACCAGTCGAACTGCTCGCCAATCTCCCGACCGTCAAGCATCTCGTTGCAGTGGGCCCATCGAACCACGTCGCTACCGTCCGATCCCCAGGGCCCGAGGGCGAGAGCCCGCGCCAGTTCTACGCCGCGCGAATCCTACCAACGCCCTGCCCAGAGATCGCCAGACCACGTGGCATGCGTGCCCACTGGGGAAGGCTGCAACCGGACGACCAAAGTGCCGCCACCGGCCACACGAGCAGCCAACCGATGACAGTCCGCAATCCCAAGACCCTCCGGACGCTATCGGCCTGGTCGCCGCAAGCGCACCGTGCCCGGCGCCCGACCGAGCCTCGTCCCAACAAGGGGAGCAGCGTCAGCTACGACAATGCCAAGATCGGCCAAGGTTTCCCGCGCGGCCTCATGAACATCGCTCAGCGACGCATCATCGAGCGCCATTCGCGCGAGCCGCTCTCGCAACTCGCCATCGGACTTCGCGACGAGCCGCTCTACCGCACCCCTCTGGATCAGGTCGCGCCATTCGAGCACGAAGCCGCGGTACGCCGCGGGATCCTGCAACCGCACGCACGCCGCGAGCGCCGCCCGGTATCGCCCGACATCTTCGATCGGCAACATCCGTCCCGTATCTCCTCAGGGAGCACACGCACCGCGGCACGAAGCTAGCGACCAGTACGGCCTCCTGCGCCGCCACTGGTACGAACGCGGACTAACGGAACGTGGCCGGCCCTTCGCAGACGCGCACCCATACGCCAAGCGAAAGCCGTGGCGTGCCGAAGACTACCGAGCGGAGGATCCCTACGAACGAAGGCTCCGCGAAGGCAAGCCCAAAGACGGGTGCGGAAGGCGGGACTCGAACCCGCACGCCCGTGAAGG
>CAMBEO010000035.1 GCA_945865725.1 Thermoflexus hugenholtzii JAD2
CGGCCTCGTGGTCAACCCGACGGCGCGGTAGGTCGTCAGCTGCACCGCTTTCCCGGGGTGGGGTCTGGTCCGCGGGCATCCTTGCCCGCCCTGCCGCCGTGGGACGATCACCCAAGGGCAAGGCCTCCGGACGGCTACCAGATGGCGAACCGGGAACGGCCTTCGCTCCCCCCGCCCCGGCGGGCAGGGATGCCCGCGGACCAGGAGCACCGAGGCGCACGCGCCCCGAGGCACACGCGCCCCTGTACCCGGGCGTGCGCCGCGGTGTCTCGTGCCCGCCGGAATCACAAGGGCCGGACCGGTGGGATGCGATCCCAACCGTCCCGGCCCCCGCAGGCGCAGGAAGTGTCGTTGGAGGGGCTACACGGCGACCGACGTGTCGATGACGTCGAGGGAGACGCCCTTCTCGGCGGCGACCGACGCGAGGGTCTCGGCGATGCGCGCGCGCGTCATGACGTGCCTGCGTCGCCCACGTTCGACCTCGGCGACAAGGCCGCGCGACAGGCCCGAGGCCGCCGCGAGGTCACGCTGCGAGATGCCGACGAGGTCGCGCCGACGGCGCAACTCGTCGCCGTCTGGGGCACTGTCATCCGGGGGGAGCGAGGCGCGAGGCACGGCCCGGGCACGAATGGCCTCGATGACGCGTTCCTTGCGCACCGGGCGGGGTGCGGCCGGCGGGGTGGCGCGGTCGGAGGCGCCCTCAGGCGTGGCGACCGGCGTGGCGAGTGGGCGCGCGGGGGCCGGACCGCTTCCCGGAACGGCCACGGACGTGCGGAGCGCGACGGGCGCCGCGACTGGTGCGGCGGTCTCCACCGCCGGGCGTGCCGGAGCCGGGTTCGTCATGGAGACGCCCGCGCCACGCGCGATAAGCCACCCGGCGGCGTCGCGCATGTCATCCTCGAACGCCTGGGACGCGATGTCGCGCAGTCGCACGTAGGCGTCGCCATCCACGGTGAGGGCGAGCGGCCGGGTGAATCCCCGCCAACGCGCGCCGGTGACGGGCAAGACCATGCCGGCGTCAAGGGCTTGCAGTCCGGCCGCGAGGGCCGCGTTGGCGCGTTCGACGACCGATCCGTCCCCGGCGCGAAGCCGTTCGAACGCCGGTGTAGGCACGCGGCACGAGAGGACTCGCATGACGCCCCCGATCGGCGGCGCCGCGATGGGTACCAAGGGCGCGACGGGCCCCATGGGACCGGTTCCCCAGAGGTTCTCGGGCAGGCGCAGCCACATGCTCGCGATGATCGGGTCGATGCCGAGTTCGCGCGCCGCCTCTTCTGGCGTGCGCCCCTCGTGGCGCACCATGTCACGCAGGCGCGGGATCTGGCCGGTCGACCCGAACGCCGCAGCCGGTCCCGCCGCGGCCGTTGACGCCGCCGTCGATGCGGGGGCGCCTTCGGCTTGGGGGGGCAGGGCACGCAGGTGGGTCGGGGCCGGCCGCGCAGGCGCGGGGGCACCCTCCACGGCACCCGACGCGTCGTCGGTGCCGCCGTGGACCGTCCCCGGCTCCTGGTCGGCGTGTTCCCGCGCGCTGCCGGTCGCGTCGGTGGCGGCTGCCTGCGGATCGCCGGCGGCGGCTAGCGGATTGTCGGCTGACGCGGATGCGCCGTCCTGGTCATCAGCGGCAAGTGGTGACACCATGGTTCCTCACTCCTTGCCGGGTCGCCGATTTGTGGCGACCTCCGGCGTGTTTGTCGTTCGTGCGAGCCGCGTCGGGTTCAGATCAGTCGCGGCTGGATCGCGTCCGCGGAAGGGGACGACTCACGTGCCTCGCGCGCGCAAAACTGCGCGTCCGCGCACTCGAGTCGCGCGCGTTCGAGCGCTTGCAGTACCCCTTCAAGCCAGCGTGACGTGTCTCCTTGCGCATCTGGTACGAGGTCGCGTGCCGCCTCCAATGCCTGGTCGATCGCGAGTGCGGCGTGTTGCACGCGCCATGCCAAGCCAGAGGGGCCAGTCCTCACTGCATGGTTCCCTTGGTCCTCGGTCGCCGCCGGGGGCCGCACGCGGAAGCCATTGCCCCGTGCGAGGCCCTCCTCGTGTCCTAAGGAACGGTCCGGGATCGGGCATGTTGCGTCGGCCGAGTGCCGCGGACGGCGCCCGGGGCCGCGCGAACGGCAACGGTGCGGCGTCGCGCCGGTTGCGCGGGCGAGCAACGTGCCCGTTGGGGCGACGTCAGGCTGGGGCGACGTCAGGCTGGGGCGACGTCAGGCTGGGGTGGGACCGGCGTGGCGAGGTAGCGGCGGAAGTCGATCGCGAGTTCGACCGGGTCCGGCAGGAAGTACGGCGCCGGTTGGTTCACTGGGCCGATCGCGACGCGCAGGAGCCACGGGCCGGGCCGGGCCTTGGCGTCGATGATCGCCACCGCGAGGCCGGCGGCCGTGCGTACGTCATGCGTCTGGAAGCCGCAGGCGCGCGCCATGCCGGCGAGGTCGAGGTGCGGGGCGGCCGTGCGCTGGCCGCCGGTCGCGGCGTAGGTGCCGTTGTCCAGGATGACGAGGATCAGGTTCTCCGGGCGCGCCGCGCCGATGGTCGCGATGGACGACAGGCCCATGAGGAGGCCGCCATCGCCCTCGATGCCGACCACCCGCGCGTGTGCCGCGGCGTGGGGCGACATGGCGACGCCGAGGGTGATGGCCGGCACGAGCCCCATCGCGTCGAGGACATGGAGGTGGTTGGCGCGCCGGCCCGCGACGAGGAGCATCTCGCGGACCATCGTGCCGAGGGCGACGACGACTGGTTCGGTCGGGAAGGCCTGGGCGATCGTGGCCAAGGCCTCGAGGCGCGTCAACTCGGTCGGTGGCAACGTGGTCATTTGGGGGCGTTCACCGGTGGGATGGCGCGGGAGGCGTCGGCAAGGGGTCGTGGCGTCAGTAGAGGAGGTTGAGCAGGACGGCGACGGGGCGGTGGGTCATCTCGGCATGCTCGCACGCGCCGACGATGCTGGTGGCCCACCGGTCGACCGGGACGCGCTCGTCGAGGAGGAAGGTGCGGATGCCGGCGGCGTGCAGGATGCCTTCGACGCGCTCGCCAAGCCCGTGGATCATGCTGTTGTACTCGTTGAGGCCGCCCCGTTGGGAGACGAGCATCACGACCGGCAGGTGGTAGGGCTGCGGGAGCGTGGTGAGGGCGGTGATGGCGTTGCCGATGCCGTTGTCCTGGATGATGAGGAGGGGCCGGGCGCCACCGAACAGGAGGCCACTGGCGATGCCGATGCCCTCTTCCTCGCGGGTGAGCGGGAGCGATATCCAGGCACCGTCGCGGGCGCGCGCCTCGACGAGGTCGATGACCGACTTGAGGGTGCTGCTCGGGATCCAGAGCACGTGGGTCGGTGCGACGTGCTCGATGGCGCGGGCCACCTGGTCGGCCCGGAGCGCGACGACCTCGCGGGAGTCGACGCCGAGGGCGGTCGTCAGGGGCGGCATGGCGGCAAGTATACGGACGCCCTTCCGGGGGCGTCCCCGCGTCGGCCGGGCGTGCGGCGTGCGTGCCCGCGTGGTTTCACGTGAAACCCTCCGGTTGGGTCGGAGGGGTCAAGGCGCGCCGGGGCGGGTTCCCCATGGTTCCACGTGAAAACGTGACCCCGGGGCGGAGGGCAGTCCCGGCGCGCGTCGGTAGGGGGACCGCGCGTCAGGCGGCGACCGGCGACGGCAACGCCGAGACGAAGGCGATCACCCGCTGGATGTCGACCTCGCGGGTCGAGGCGCCGGCCACCACGCCGACGACGGACGACGCGGCGAACCACCCGGCCTGCAACTCGTCCGGCGACTCGATGTGGAACGTCGGGCACGCCGTCTCGCAGACGCGCACCAGCTGGATCGTGTTCGAACTGTCGCGACCGCCGACGACGACCATCGCGTCGACCTCCCGCGCAAGCGCGAGGGCCTCGTCCTGCGCATGGAGGGTCCACCCGCAGACGCGCCCGCGGTCCTCGAACACGTCTGCCCGCTCCCTGAGGGCGGCGACGACGTCGACGTAGTCGGCCTGCAGGACCGTCGTCTGCGCGATCGACGCCAGCTTGGGGTAGTAGGGCAACGCCCGCGCGTCCTCGGTCGACTCGATGATGAGGCCGCGCTTGGTGTACGCGACGGTCGCGCGCGCCTCGGGATGGTCCCGGTGGCCGAAGAGGACCACCTGGAACCCGTCCTCCTCCAGTTGCACCGCGATCTTCTGCACCGCCGTCACGATCGGGCAGGTGGCGTCGATCACGTTGAACCCGCGGGCGCGGGCGGCCTCGAACGCGGCCGGCCCCTCGCCGTGGGCGCGCATGACGTAGGTCTGGCCGGTGGTTTCGCCCTCGAGGTCCGCCGCGGTCGCCTCGCGCACGCCCATCGAGGCGAGTTCCCGCATCGCCGGCGTGTTGTGGATCATCTTCCCGGAGAGGAGGACCGGCCCGTCCGTCGCTTGCGAAGCCTTGACGGCCCGGTTCCAGGCGCGCTTGACGCCACCGCAAAAGCCGGCATACGTCTGCGCGCGGCGGACTTCCACCATGCGTGTTCCCTGCATCACGCGAAAGTCTAGCAGCGGTGCCGTGCCCGGCCCTACCCGGTGACCGCGGCGTGGAGGGACGACCCGAGGACGGTCAGCGCAAGGCCCCCGATGACGATTGTCACAACCCACGACGCCGCACCGAGCGCGGGGCCGCTGGCGTGCACGCCGACCAGCCGCCGGTCGCCGCTCATGCGGGCGATGAAGGTGAGGAGGATGGGAAGGATGAGGCAGTTCACGGCCTGCACGACGATGAGCAGGCGGATGACCGGGATCCCGGGCAGGAGGGCGACGATGGCACCGCCGGCGATGAGGATGGAGAGGATGCCGTAGAAGATCGGTGCCTCGTGCAGGTCACGTTCGACGCCCCGCTCGAAACCGAACGCCTCGCAGACCGAACGGGCGGTTGCCAGGGGCAGGACGCCGGCAGCCAGCATCGAGGCGCCGAAGATGCCGGCGGCGAAGAGGTACGACGCGTACGGGCCGACGAGGGGCACGAGTGCCCGCGCCGCCTGCTCGGCCGAGGAGATCTCGACGCCCGCGCCGCCGGACGCGGCGTGGATCGTCGAGGCCGTCGCGACGATGATGCAGATGGCGACGAAGATCGAGAAGGCGCAGCCGACGATCACGTCCACGCGGGCGAAGCGAAGGTCGTCCACGGTGAACCCCTTCTCCACGACCGCGTCCTGCTGGTACATCTGCATGTACGGCGAGATCGTGGTGCCGACCGTCGCCACGAAGAGCAGGACGTAGTCGGGGTCGAACCGGACAGTCGGGACGACGGCGTGGGCGAGCACCGCCCCCCAGTCGGGCTGCCCCCAGATGGCGGAGGCCGGGTACGCGAGGCTGACGAGGGCGAGGCCGAGGAAAAGGCGCTCGACGCGCCGGTAGTTTCCGTAGACGATGAGCCACCAGACGAGGGCGGCCATGGCCGGCACGGCGACGAAGCGCGAGATGCCGAACAGCTCGGCGGCGGCGGCGATGCCGACGAACTCGGTGACGATGACGCCGCCATTCGCGACGAGGAAGCCAAGCATCGCGATCACGGTCCACCGGGGGCCGAACTGCTCGCGGACCAGGTCGGAGAGGCCCTTGCCGGTGACGGCACCAAGGCGCGCGCACTGCTCCTGGACGACGACCAAGGCGAGGCCGGTCAGGAGCATCATCCAGATCAGCTCGTAGCCGTAGCGCGCGCCGACGGAGGAGTAGGTGGCGATGCCGCCGACGTCGTTGCCGGCGGTTGCGGCGACGATGCCGGGACCGACGGCGACGAGGTAGGGGTGCCACGACCGGCCGCGACCGCGGGCGCGCTTGCCGAGACCGGAGAGGAACGCCAGCATGGGACGGTGGCTCCCGCAAGCTAGGGTGCGCGCCGGGACCCATGACGGGGGGTCGCGCGCCGGGTCGTCAGCGGTGGAAGACTCGCGGGATGCGCGGGTGCCACCCCTTGGGAAGCAGGACGTCGATCGCGTCGTCGATCGTCACGATCCCAAGGAGGCGCATGTCGGCATCGACCACGGGCATCGCGACCAGGTCGTAGTGGGTGAACTCCTCGGCGACCTCCTCCCGCGTCATCTCGGGGGTGAGGACGATCAGGTCGGGCGACATGATCTCGGCCATCGTCGTGCGTGGCACGGAGATCAGGAGGTTCCGGAGCGTCACCGTCCCGACGAGGCGACCGTCGGGTTCCCGGTCGACGACGTAGAGGTACGGGATCTCGTCCGGCACCGAGTCGGCCGCGCGCAGGCGCTTGATCGCGTTCCTGATGGTCGCGTTCGCCGGGATGGTCACGTACTCGGTCGACATGAGGCCGCCCGCGGTGTCGCGCCCGTGGGCAAGCAGGCGCGTGACGTCGGCCGCCTCCGCGGGTTCCATCGCGTCGAGGAGGTCCCGCGCCTCGTCCTGCGACAGGTCGGCCAGGATGTCGGCGGCGATGTCCTTCTCCATCTCGTCCAGGATGTCGCCCGCCTTCTCGTCGTCAAGCGCGGTCAAGACCGCCGCTTGCACCTCGCTTGGCAGTGACTCGACGACGTCGGCCGCGCGTTCGTCGTCGAGGACGGCGAGGACCTCGCCGGCGTGGCGGTACCCGAGTTCCGCGATGAGGTCGGCCACGTCGGCGGGGTGCATGCGCGCGAGGTTGGCGTGGTCGACGCGCAGCTTGACGCCAGGCACGTCGGCGGCGAAGAACTCCACCTGGTCCCAGGAGATGACGACGTTCGGAGGGAAGCGGTGATGGACGGCGGGGACCAGCCACCGGGGCACGACCCGGGCGAGGAAGCTGCCGACGCTGATGTCGGCCGCGGCGACCCGCCACCCGCCAGGCACCCGCGGGTCGGGGGCGAGTTGCACGTCGTTCACGCGCACGAGGCGCCGCCCGTCGACGTCGACCACCTGCTTGTCAAGGACGTCGCCGACGACGAGCAGCTCGCCGTCGCGGCGCGTGAAGGGGCGCAGGTCAAGTCTGGAACTGGCGAGGCGGACGCCGCCGGGGCCGAGCTCGCGCACGGCCTCCCACGGGACGAAGACGAGGTGCGACCCCCGGCCACCGAGGCGGACGACGAGGCCGGTCAGGGGCGGGAACAGCTCGTCACCGGGCTCCAGGACACGGGCCACGACGTCGTGCAGGCGACCGATGTCCTCGTCCGCGCGACCCGCCACCGGGGCGCCGACCGTCTGGGCGACGTTGAGGGCGCGCAACGGGGTGACGAGCATCTCGGCCATCGTCGGGCATCCTGCCGGGTTCGTCCGCGACCGGCCCGGGGATCGCGCGGCGTTGCGCGGTCCCGGCCGGTTGAAGGATAGACAAGGCCCGTGGCACGGGCAATGGGGCCTATCCCACGACCGGGACGAAGAAGGTGGCGAGCGCGACGATCACGTACAGGGCGAGGAGGAGGAGCCCCTCGAACCAGTTCGACTCGCCATCGAGGGAGACGAAGGTCACGGCGAAGACCGCGAGGCCGAGGCCGAAGAGTTCGAAGGGGTTGAACACGAGGTTCATCGGGCGGCCGAGGATCCAGGAGAAGATCACGAGGGCCGGCGCGACGAGGAGGGCGATCTGGACGCTCGAGTCCTTGGCGATGTTGATCGCGAGCTGCATCTGGTTCTTGCGGGCGAAGGTGATCGCCGAGTAGTGTTCCGCCGCGTTGCCGACGACGGCGACGACGACGAAGCCGATGAAGAAGTCCGTCATGCCAAAGGCATGCGCCGCCTCCGAGACGGCACCGACCAGCACCTCCGCGGCCACGGCGGTCAGCGCCGTCGACAGCAGGAGGAGGACGATGGCGCCCGACATCGACAGGCCGTGCGCCAGCATCTGCCGGGCCTCGCCATCGTGCTCGTGGCCCGGCGCGGGGTCGGCCTGCAACCCGAAGGCATCGGCGTGGGTCCGGAGCGAGAAGATCAGGCTGGCCACGTACACGGCAAGGAGGACGATGGCGGTGGCGAGGCTCAGTTCGTCCAGCGCGTCGCTCGACCGGTCGAGGCTTCCGAGGACGGTCAGGTCGAAGACGGCGGGCATGACGAGGCCGGCGACGGCGAGGAAGAGCGAGAGGGACTTGGCGCTTGCGCCGACGGCGCTGAACGACTGCGAGACGCGCCCGAGGCCCCCGAGGAACATGGCCGCGCCCAGGACGAGGAGGGTGTTGCCGAGGATTGACCCGGCAATCGAGGCCTTGACGACGTCCACGAGGCCAGCGTGGAGGGCGAAGCCGGCGATGAGGAGTTCCGCGCCATTGCCGAAGGTGGCGTTGAGGAGGCCCCCGATGCCCGGCCCGACGCGACTGGCGACCGCCTCGGTGGCCTCGCCGATGAGGCCGGCCAGCGGGATTATGGAGAGGGTCGCCGCGATGAAGATCCAGGTATGGGGCGAGTGCGCGAGTTCCAGGCCGATCGCTACCGGCAGTGCCAGCAGCAGGAAGTTGGCGCGCGACCCGGTAAGCGCCCCGCGGAGTTCGCCAAGCATCGCCTCGTCCTTACTGGCGCTGCCCGCGCGCCGCCCGCCACGGTCCCCTGATCACCCGTTTTCGCGGATGTAGCCCAGCAAGATCTGGTCGACCACTTGTTCGACGGGCGCGAGGTCGTCGGTAAAGGCCAGCGGGACGTGGCCCTGCGCGAAGGCGCACGGCGTCGAACCGGCCGACAGCATGATCCCCGGTGGCACGTACTCGCAGATCCGCCCGGAGACCGAGGCCACCACCTGCGCGAACTCCGGCTTCTCGAGGAGGGCGACGTTCGCGCGGAACGCGTCCAGCGACCCCGGTTCGCGCGTGCCCACCACGATGCTGTTGATCGCGCGCGGCACGTCGATCACGAAGACGGTCGGGAAGACGTCGTGCATGGTCGCCGCCAACGCGGTCACGAGGCGGTAGTCGGTCTGCGTGCGCCCGACGTTGATGACGGCGACGCCATCGGGTTCGAGGTGGTCGCGCACCTCGTGGAAGAACTCGCGCGTGACCATGTGGAAGGGGATGTACGGCTGCCGGTAGGCGTCGACGCCGATCATGCGGTAGCGCTTGGTCGCGTTGCGCAGGAAGTAGCGACCGTCCTGCGGGATGGCCGTCAGGTTCGGCATCGTCATCGCAAAGAAGCGCCGCCCGACCTCGATGATCTGAGGATCGATCTCCACCCCGTCGATCGGGATCGGGCCGTATGCCTGGGTCATCTGGCGGGGGGTCGTCCCGGCGGCGCTGCCAAGCAGCAGGAAGCTCGACACGTCGGCGGCGCGAGTCCCGGGCGCAAAGTACGGGGCGACCATGAAGTAGTCCCACGGGCCGCCCGTCAGGAACTGGGTCGGGTCGTAGATCGAGTGGATCGCGTGGCCCTCGTTCAGGACGAGGTCGGTGCGCGTGCCCTGCCGGACGACCTGGATGTAGTTGTAGGCCGACTCGCCCTCCCAGAGGAGGTCGCCGTACGGCTGCGCGCGCACGATGCCGCGCGGGAGGAGGCCCAGGCCGACGATGAGGGCGAGGAGGACGACGTAGGCCCCCGCGAGGCGCGGCGTCCAGGCGCGTACCGCCGGCAGCCACGGGCCCTCGCCCGGGATGCCCGCCCGCCGCTCGATCGCCAGCCCGGCGATGCTCGTCGCCAGGAGGGCGACCGAGAGGACGATGAAGGTGCGGTCGGTGCCGACGGTCGGGATGAGGAGGAGGACCGGCAGGTAGGCGCCGGCGAGGCTCCCGAGGGTCGAGAGGGCGTAGAGGTGCCCGGCGGTGCGCCCGGCGCCGGCCACGTCGGTGACCGACAGGCGGACCGACCACGGGGAGACGCAGCCAAGGAGGGTCAGCGGCACGAGGAAGAGTCCGACGACGCCGAGGAGGGACCCCCAGAAGATGCCGAGGGAGACCGACGCGAAGCCGTAGCTCGAAAACCACAGGATGGGCCGGGCGAGGAACGGCACCAGGCCGATGAAGACGGCGGCGAGGGCGCAGACGTGGTAGAGGGCCGCGCGCACGGGCACGCGTTCGGAGAGGTGCCCACCGACCCAGTAGCCGGCGGTGAGGTAGAGGAGGATCAGGCCGATGACGTTGGCCCAAATGAAGAGGGAGGTGCCGAAGTAGGGGGCGAGGAGGCGCGAGGCGGTCAACTCGCAGCCAAGGACGGTCAGGCCAGAGACGAAGACGAGGACGTGCAGCATGATCGCGTGGAGTATAAGGATGCGCCTCCGCGCACCCCGCACCCGCCGCCGCGATCCGGGATGGGCAGGTACGTCGTCACGCCGGGACGCGACCAGCGGTCGTCGGCGCTACCCGGAACGCGCGCCCGTGGACGCGACGGCCCCGTGGACGCGACGGCCCCGTGGACGCGACGGGGATGACGGGCGCCTGACCTCGCGACGCGGGAGGTCCCGACTCGCGGTGCCGACACGGTCACGCCCCGCGGGCACGGTCACGCCCCTATGAAACTGTCAAGCAACCGGCGGGTGAGGTACTCGCGCACGACGGTCATGTCCTTGACCGTGTCGACGGCGCGCCAGAAGGCCTCGGTGGGGTACGCGCGCAGGAGGCCGGCGCGCGCCAGTTCGGGGAAGGCGCCTTCCTCGTGGTCGCCCTTGTCGGGCAACATCGCGCGGACCTTCGGGTCGAAGACGTAGACGCCGCCGTTCACCCAGTACGGCAGGACCGGTTCCGACCGGAAGCCGATCACGCGGCCGTCGTCCTCGATGTCGACGATGCCGACGGCGCTCTTGTACGGCACGGTCAGGACGGTTGCCATCGCGCCCGACTCGCGATGCGCGTCAAGCATCGGGGCGAGGGGGAAGGCGGTGACGACGTCGCCGTTGGTGGCGATCACCGGGCCGCCGGTGTCGTCAAGCTCGTTCCATGCAAGCTTGATACCACCGCCGCGCCCGAGCGGCTCGTGCTCGAGGGCGTAGCGGATCTCGACGCCGAAGCGCCGCCCATCCTGGAAGTGGTCCTGGATGACCTCGGCAAGGTAGCCGCACGAGATGGCGATGCGACGCACGCCCTGCGCGGCGAACCACCGGACCTGGTACTCGAGGATGGGCCGGTCGAGGATCGGCACCATCGGCTTCGGCCGGTCGTCGGTGTATGGCCGAAGCCGCTCGCCCTTGCCCCCGGCAAGGATGATGACCTGTGGCGCGTGCGCCGCCTCGCTTGCCATCGTCGCGATCTCCTGGGCCCGGCGCCGATGCCCTGCGCGCGGGGTCGAAGTATAGGACGGGCCTCGCGTCGCCCCGGTGCCGGTCCGGGGGTATCGTTGGCGAGGCGGCATCCGCGGCGGCCGTCGCCGCGCGGCGCCCCACCGGGGCATGGCCGCGATCGACGCCTACCTGCAGGTGCTTGCCACCGACCCCGTCCGCGCGGGAATCCTGCTCGTGGTTGCCTGGGTGCCGGCCGCCGTCGTCGCGGCGGGCGTCCTGGGCGCGATGGCGGCGATCGAACGGCGCCTGGCGGGGACCTTCCGGCGACGGCGCGCGCCCCGCCGCCCGGCCGGTCCGGTCCGCCCGTTCATGCGGCAACTCCTGGCGGCTGCCGATCCACCCGCCCGGCGCCCCGGCGCGTGGCGCCTCGCGATCGCCGGCGCCATTGCCGTGGCGCTCGCGGTCGGGACCGGGTACCGGGCCCTCGACCTCATCCCGGCGAATGGTCAATGGTTGCCTGCGCCGTCGGCGGTCACTGGCCGGTAAAGGCCCGGATCGCGCGCAGGGCCTCGTCGAAGGTTGCCACGCCGACGACCTGCAGGCGCGTCGCCGCCGCGGTCGCGGCCTCGCGGTTTGCCTCGGGCAAGACGAACAGTTCGGCGCCCGCCGCCTCCGCCGCCCATACCTTGAGCGTCACCCCGGCGACCGGGTCGACCCTCCCGTCGGGCGAGAGGGCACCGGTGACCGCAATCTTGCGGCCGGTCGTGAGGTCGGTGCCCGACACCCCCTGGTAGACGCCGAGGGCGAGGGCGAGGCCGGCGCTCGACCCGCCGACCTCCGTGGCACGGATCTGGACCGGGACGGGAAGGTCAACGTCTTGGATGTGCGTCAAGATCACGACGCCGAGGCGGGGGCGGATCGGGTCGCCGGGCACCGCGCCCAGGGGCACGGCGAGGTCGTGGCGGATGCCATCGCGGACCAGCGAGAGGGGGAGGAGGTCGCCGGGCGCGAACCGACGCACGACCGCGACGAGGTCCGCGGCGGTCCGGACCGGGTCGCCGCCGCCGGCGGTGATCACGTCGCCGGGCATGAGGAGCCCGGTCGCGCGCGACCCGGACTGCACCACCTGGACTTGCGCGCCCTGGCCTTCGAGGCGCACCTCGTAGCCGGCCGCGCGCACGCCCACGACCTGGGCCGCGACCTTGCTCTCGTCCATCATGCGGATGCTCATGCGCTCGTACTGTTCGGGCGTCATGCTGGCCGGGCGCACGTCGGTGCGGGGCACGACGACGGCGCGCGGGTCGAGCAGGGCGGACACGATGCTCACGATGCGGCCGGTCGACGTGACGACGGTCGTCATGTACAGGGCGCCGTGGCGGGTCGCGGGGGCGGGGTCGATCGAGTCCTGCACGTCGAAGACCGGCCCGGGGCGCTCGATCACGTAGGGCAGGTTGACCCGCGTGAAGGCGATCTCGGCGAGGGCGCCGGTAACCAAGGCGAGGGCGAGGGCGAGGAAGTGCGACCGCTCGAGCCGCCCGAAGTGCGCGCCGAGGCGCCGCCACCACGGCCGGGGCGGGGCCGCCGGCAGGTCGTCCGGCGCGGGTGCCGGCCCGGGAGTGCCGTCGTCTTGTGCGGTCATCCTTCCGGCGCGCCCCTTGCCCAAGTGTAGGCGGGGGCGCGCCGCGGGGCGCGCGATGCTAGGATGGCCGCATGGCCGCTAGCCTCGCCTTGGCCTCCACGATCCTGCTCGCCCTCGCCGGGCTTGCCCTTGCCCTCTTCCTCGTGGGGACGCTCCGGATCGTCGACGAGTACCGGCGCCTCGTCGTCTTCCGCCTTGGCCGCTGCCTCGGGCAACGGGGCCCGGGCGTCGTCATCCTCGTGCCCCTGATCGACACGGCAGTCTCGATCGACCTGCGGGAGCAGTTCATCGAGGTGCCGCACCAGACCTGCATCACGCGTGACAACGCGCCGATCGACATCGACTTCCTGATCTACACCAAGGTCGTTGATGCCACCTTGACGGTCGTCCAGGTCCGCAACTTCTCGGGGGCGGCGCAGGGACTGGCGACGACGACGTTGCGGGCGGTGATCGGCGACATCAACCTGGACGACGTCCTGGCGAAGCGCGCGGAGATCAACGAGCGGTTGCGGGTCCGCCTGGACGAGGCGACGGAGCGGTGGGGGGTGCAGGTGACGAGCGTGGAGATCCGCGAGATCGTGCCTCCCGCGGACATCCTGGGAGCGATGAGCCGCCAGATGACGGCGGAGCGGCAGCGCCGGGCGCAAGTGCTCGACTCCGAGGGGCAGCGCTCGGCTTCGATCCTCATCGCGGAGGGGGAGAAGGAGGCGTCGATCCTTCGCGCCACGGGCGAGCGGGAGGCGGCGACGTTGCGGGCGGAAGGCTTCGCCAGTGCCCTCGGGGTGATGTACGGCGCCGCGCGCGAGGCTGACCCGAACACCATCGCCGTGCAGTACCTCGAGGCCGTCCGTGCCGTCGCCGCCGGCCCGGCCCGGAAATGGGTCGTCCCGACCGACGTCGTCCGGAGCCTTGCGCGTGTCGCGGGCACCTTGGGTCCGGACACGTCGGCGCCCGGGGTACCGTCGGTCACGGGGGTGCCGTCGGCGGGAACGACAACGCCCGCCCCCTGATCGAGGGCGGGCGTCACGGCGTCCGGTCGGGGTGGGTGGTCGCGGTGGGCTAGACGGCCAGGCACTCGCGCAGGCGGGCGCTGACCTCCGGGTCGCGAAGCTTGCGCAAGGCCTCCGACTCGATCTGGCGGACCCGCTCGCGGGTCAGGTCGAGCGCGCGCCCGATCTGCTCGAGCGAGGAGACCTGGCGGTCGCCGAGGCCGAACCGCATCTCGATGACCCGCTTCTCGCGCTCGTTCAGGGCGAGGGAGATTGTCCGGTCCGCTTCCGCCTTGAGCATGCGGTCCTGCGTGATCTCCTCCGGCCCGGCGGTCGGGTCGTTGACGAAGTCGGCGACGCTCGCCTCGTCGTCGTCGCCCATCGGCTGGTCGATCGATGACGTCGGGCGGGCGGCGAGGCGCGTCTCGCGCACGCGGGTCACGTCGAGGCCGAGTTCGGCGGCGACCTCCTCGTCGGAGGGCTCGCGCCCGAGGACCTGGGTCAGGCGCTGCTGCACGCCGTTGAGCTTGGTCAGGGCCTCGGAGACGTGGACGGGGAGGCGGATGGTGCGCCCCTTGTCGGCGATGGCGCGGGTGATCGCCTGGCGGATCCACCAGGTGGCGTAGGTCGAGAACTTGAAGCCCCGGCGCCAGTCGAACTTCTGGACGGCGCGCATGAGGCCGATGTTGCCTTCCTGGATCAGGTCGATCAGCGAGAGGCCACGGCCGACGTAGCGCTTGGCGATGCTGACGACGAGGCGCAGGTTGCTGGTGGTGAACTGGCGCCGCGCCGACTCGTCGCCGGCCTCGATCCGCTTCGCGAGGTTGATCTCGTCGGCGGCGGTGAGCAACGGGATGTCGTGGATGTCCTTGAGGTACTGCCAGACGGGGTCGGCCTGGATGGCGCCCGAGTCGGCGTCGGGGCGTACCTCGACGGCCTCGTTGCCGAAGCCTTCTTGCGTGGTCTGGATCTCGGCTTCGGCGTCGACGAGTTCGATCGAGAGGGCGTCAAGCCGCTGGCGGATGGCGAGCAGGCGAAGCTCGTCGAGCTCCTCGCCCTCCTCCTCGAACAGCTCCTCGATGTCGCGCAGGTTGACGAAGCCAACCTCACGGCCGCGAGTGAGGATGTCCTTGAACCCGGGAATGATCTCGGCGCCGCCGATGCGGAGCGAGGCCGGGGCGGTGCCCGGCGCGTGGGCGGTAGTCGGCGCGGCCGTGTGCGTGCGTGTCGACGACGATGCCGCACGCGTGCGAGGCTTCCGGGCGCTTGGCTTGGACACTGGGGCAGGTGCAACCATTTTGGCGTCGTTCCTCGGGGGCCCGGCCGGGGCGGTATGTGGCGCCCAGTCGCGGGGTGCGTCATTGCACGAGGCCAGGCCGTCTGTCGGGCTGGCCCGGAAGTGGGTGGGCAGGCGCTCGTGGCCTGCGGGTCCGCCCCTTCCTTGGTAGGTTTCACTGTAGCCAAGCCTGTGACCGCGCGCCGTTAACAACTCGTTTCGATTCCCTCGCGTGGCACACTGGGCGACGGCCCTGGCCACCGGGCCGGGCGCGGAGGGTGACGATGGGCGAGACGGCAAGTGAGCGCGGGCACGTGGCGCTCGTCACGGGCGGTGGCACGGGTATCGGTCGGGCGACGTCGCTGGCGTTCGCGCGGCGCGGCATGCACGTGGCCGTCAACTACTCGAAGTCGCGTGACGACGCCGAGGAGACCGCGGCCGACTGCGCTGGCGCCGGTGGTGACGGGTGGGCGGTGCAGGCCGACATGGCGGACCCGGCCGAGATCGACCGCCTCGTCGCCGCGACGGTCGATCGCTTCGGGCGCCTCGACATCCTCGTGAACAACGCGGGGATGACGGTCTTCGTGAGCGACTACGCCGACTTGGACGCCCTGACCGGCGAGGTATGGGACAAGATCCTCGGCCTGAACGTGAAGAGCGCGTTCTTCGCGGCGCGGGCGGCGGCGCCACACCTCAAGGCGGCGGGCGGCGGGGCGATCGTGAACGTCGCCTCGATCTCCGGCCTGCGCCCCGTCGGGAGCAGCATGGCCTACAACGCGAGCAAGGCGGCCCTCGTGTCGCTGACGCAAAGCCTCGCCGTGGCGCTTGGGCCGTCGAACGTGCGCGTGAACGCGGTCGCCCCCGGCCACATCGAGACGCGATGGCACGCCGGGCGCGACGCCGCGGCATCGGCGGCCCGCGACCGCACGCCGCTGGGACGCAACGGCACCGGCGAGGACGTGGCCGGCGCGATCGAGTACCTCGCCACCGCCCCATGGGTCACCGGCGAGGTCATCGTCATCGACGGCGGGCGCTTCCTGCGGTAGGCCTTCCGACAGGAAGCGCGCCCACGGCCATCGGGGAGGGGCGGAAGGCGGACTGGGATCGCTGGCTGCCGGGGTACCCCATGCCACCCGGGGTACCCCATGCCACCCGGGGTACCCCATGCCACCCACTAGTACCAGTGGCTCGGTGGGCGACCCCCAACCCGGCGGGCAAGGATGCCCGCGGACCAGACCCCACGCCCCTACGACGTGTCCCCCTCGCGCCGCGCCTCCTCCACGTAGCGCGCGACCCGATGCGCGTGGCTGTCCTGCAACTGCACCGTCATGCCCCCATCGATCACCAGGGCGTGTCCGGTGACGAACTGCGCCTCGTCGGAGGCCAGGTAGAGGGCGCCGTTGGCGATGTCGCGCGGCTCGCCCCACCGGCGCAACGGGTAGTTCATCTGCTGCAGTCCAGTCGGGTACGCCTCCGACTGCCACTCCCGGTTTTGCGCGTCGTGGCTAATGTAGCCGGGGCAGATGGCATTCACGCGCACGTTCTGCGGGCCGAAGTCGACCGCCATCGCCTTGGTCAGGAGGATTAGGGCGCCCTTCGCCGTCTCGTAGGCGACGCTGTTCGCCGCCGCGAGCAGGCCATGCACTGACGAGATGGTGATCACGCTGCCGCCGCCACCCGCCACCATGTGGGGGCACGGCATGTTTCGCGCCAAGCATCGGCGCCGTCACCATCGCCGCCTGCGCCTTGTTCCAGTCGTCCAGGTCGATCGAGACGGCCGTGCCCCCGGCGTTCCAGTAGGCATTGTTGACAAGAATGTCAAGACGTCCGTACGAGTCAACGGCCCGGGCGACCATCGCCTCGATCTCGGCCGGCACGAGGATGTCGGCCTTGATGAAGGTGGCGCCGGCACCCTCCGGCGCGGCGGCGTTGATCGCCGCGACGGTCGCCTCGCCCTTCTCGACCTGGATGTCCGTCACGAGGACGCGGGCGCCCTCCTCGACGAACCGCTGGGCGATTCCTCGACCGATGCCTTGGGCCCCGCCAGTGACGATCGCCACCTTGCCTGCCAGTCGTCCGTGTCCCGCGTTGCTCATCCGGTCCCTGCCCCTGTCGTGTCGGCCATGCCCGGCCGACCGGCGGTGAGGGTATCGCTGCCGGGGCGCCGCTGCCGCCCGGACCGCCAGACGATGGCGATCGACATCACCGCGAGGGCGCCCAGCGAGAGGGCGAACGGGGCGGGCGCCCACGCGCCGTACAGAGCACCGGCGGCCATCGTGGCGGCGGCGGCGACGCCCCCCTCGGCGGCGTAGTACAGGGCGAAGCCGCGTTCGCTGGCCCCCGGCAGGCGCGGGGCGAGGCGCGCCAGGATCGCCCCGATCGCGCCGGTGCCGATCCAGTGGAAGGTCACGGCGCCACCGCGCAGGAGGTAGGCCGTCGCCCCGAGCCACGTCGGCGCGGCGGCGAGGAGGGCCGCGTGGGCGGCGACCGTCAGCAGCGCCGCCACGCCAAGGGCGAGCGACGCCCCGCGACGCGCCGCGACCTGCCCGAGGGCGACGTTCAGGCCGATCGACCCCAGTGCCTCGACGCTGCCAAGCAGGCCGATCGTCGATCGCGAGTAGCCGTAGGTGTCGGCCAGCCACGTGGGCGCGAGGGCGAGGCCGACCTGGCCGGCGGCGACGACCGCAAGCAGGCCGGCCATCGGCCTGGCGAACGAGGGTTCCCGAAGCAGGTCGACGAAGCCACGCCACGCGCTTCCCGTCACTGGCGCCGGCCTCCCGGCCGCTCCCTCGCCGCGGGGACGGGTGTCCATCGTCAGGTCGTCAAGGCGCCACGTGCAGCCGAATGACGCGAGGTACAGGATGGTCGTGAGGACGAGGACGGGCGTCATGCCGTAGGTGTCGGCGATGGCGCCGCCGATCGGGGCGGTGACCACCGTCCCGAGGGTGATCGAGGCACCCATCAACGTGAAGGTGCGAGGCAGGTCGCGCCCGCCGGCCGCGACGCCGATGTACGACGAGTAGGCCGGGCCGCACAGGCCGACGAGGGCAAGCGCGACGATGCCGGGGATGACGGCCTCCCACGTCCCGGCGACGGCGTAGATGGCCGTCCCGAACGGCGCGAGTCCCCACCCGACCAGCAGGGCGCGCTTCAGGCCGAGGCGCGTGGCGAGCGACGCGGCCGGGATCGAGATGGCGATGCCGATCACCCCGCCAAGGCCGAGCAGGAAGCCGAGGACCGCCGGCGAGGCGCCAAGGTGCTCGAGATGGATCGGCCAGATCGGCAGGTAGATGCCGGTCCCGGCGCCCCACAGGCAGTTGGCGACCGCCATCAGGCGGTTGTTGCGGTCGAGGTCGAGGGCACCGGCCAAGCGCGCGACGACGCGACCCCACGGGCCAGTCCCTCGCGGCGACGGCGTCGGGAGACCGGGGTATCGACCGGAGGGCGCGTCGTCGGGCATCGGTCAGGGGCATATACCATGCCTCCTCGGCGCCTGACCGGGGACGGTGGCGCAACGATGGAGGATGCGATGGCGGACCGGACGGACTGGGTCGAGCGGGCGGAGTGGGTCGCCGATGGCGTGGCGATGCTCGAGATCTGGTACGGCCAGACCGCCATCATGGCGTGCTACCTCGTCGAGGGCGCGTCGCGCCGCGCGATCATCGATACCGGCACGACCGCGTCCCCCGCGCAGGGCCTGGTCCCCGCCCTTGCCCGCCTCGGGCGGCGGATCGAGGACATCGACCTCGTCCTGAACACGCACGGGCACGTCGACCACGCGTGGGGGAACGGCGAGTTCAAGCGTCTCGCGCCGCGCGCGACGACCTCCCTGCACGCCGCCGACATCGCCCTCCGCCACCCCGACGTACTCGCCAGGTTCTGGCAGGCACGTCGCGTCGCCGCGGGGGACGTGACGACCGAGGGCGCTGAGGCTCACGCGCGGCAGGTGGAAGCCCTTTCCGGGGCGGAACCGCATTTCCCGGAACCGGACGCGACCCATGCCGGCGGCGACGTGTTCGACCTCGGGGGCGGGCAGGTCGTCGAGGTGATCCACACGCCGGGCCACACGCCGGGATCGTGCAGCTTCCACGTGCCGCGGGCCCGCGCCCTCCTGAGCGGCGACAGCCTGACCGGCAGTGCCGGGATCGGGCGCTTCCCCCTCCTCTCCGACGTGGTCGCCTACCGGCAGACGGTCCTGGCGGTGCAGCGCCTGGACGTGGAGTTCGTGGGACCGGCGCACCGGTACCCGTTCCGGCCGCCGTTGGGGGTGGTCGAGACGCCGGCGCGGCGGGGCGACCTGGCGCGGCGGTTCCTTGCCGACACGCTGACGACGGCGCTTGACGTCGAGGCGGGGGCAATCGAGGCGTGGCAGGCGGACCGGCACGCGCCGCGCGCGGCGATGGTGACCGAGGCGGTGCGTCGCACGGGCGAACGTATCGGCGTGGACCTGGCGGGGAACGAGCACGCGCGCGCCGCCGCCGGCCTCTGGCTGGACGTGGTTGGCGCCCCGGCGGCTTGAGGAGTCGACGTCCGGGCGCGGCCTGAGGGGTCGAGCGGCGTGGATGGCGGAGGCACGTCCCCGTACCGGCACGGGGACGTGGCTATACTGGCCGCCCTGACCGGAGGCCCCCAGACCGGAGGCCGCCTTGACCGGAGGCTGCCATGACCATCGATGCCACGACCGCCCTGGATGCTGCCGGCGACCGGCCTGACGCCGCCGCCGTGACCCGCGCCGGCAACGCCTTGGCGGGGGAGGGCTACGTCGCCGGGATCGACCTTGGCGGCACGAAGGTGCTCGCGGCGATCTTCGCCCCGGACGGGTCGATCGTGAGCCGTGCCAAGGTCGTCACCGGGCGGACCGGGGGCCTCGACGTGGTCGATCGGATGGCCGCCGCCGTGCGCGAGGCGACGGCCGTGGCCGGCCTGGACCTCTCGCAGGTGGTCGCCGTCGGCACCGGCGTGCCGGCCCCTGTCGATCCCGTCACGGGCGTCGTCCACATGACGCCGAACATCGCCGGGTGGGAGGGCATGCCCCTCAAGCAGGAGCTTGGGGGTCGCCTTGGCAACATCGCGGTGGCGATCGACAACGACGTGCGCGTCGCGGTGATCGCCGAACATGGCGCAGGCGCGGGCGTTGGCGCAAGGAACATGGTCGGCATCTGGCCGGGCACCGGCGTGGGTGGTGGGCTGATCCTCGACGGGCGCATCTACACGGGGTCGGCCAGTTACGCGGGCGAGATCGGGCACGTCACCATCAAGGAAGGCGGCGCCCGGTGCGGGTGTGGCGGGCGGGGCCACCTCGAGGCCTACTGCAGCCGGACCGCGATCGTGCGTCACTTGGCAAGGCTGGTGCGCCGGGGCGAGCGCACGCGCCTGACGCGCATCGTCGGGCGCGACGTCACCCGGGCGAAGAGCAGCGACCTGGCCGCCGCCGCCGCCCTTGGCGACACGGCCGTCATCGCGGTCCTTGACCGGGCGGCGCGCTACCTCGCGATCGGCATCGCCAGCATGGCGAACTTGCTCAACCCGGAAATCGTCGTGCTTGGCGGTGGCGTGATCGAGGCCCTCGGCGACCCCTTCATCCGGAAGGTCACCCGCCTCGTCCGGAAGGAACCGTTCAGCGCGACGACGCAGCCGCTGAAGATCGTCGCCTCGGCGATGGGTGACGATGCGGGGATCACCGGCGCGGCGATCATCGCGCGCCAGATGCAGGCCGGACTGCACCCGTAGGCCCTACCGGGGTCGGCGGACGAGGAGCCTGTCCGATAATCGCAGGGGCGTGGCCACGGCCACGGCCCGACGAAAGAGACCCCGGATCGCTTCAATTGCACAGGGAACTCGAAATTCGTTGGGACAGATGGGGCAAGGATGCCCGCGGACCACGGATCGGCCCGGGCGTCGGGGCTTGTCGCCGACCTTCCCCACTGACCGCCCAAATGTCGGACGGTCTCCTACCGGGCGCCAAGCAGCAACGCCCGGAGCGTCGCCATGTCGTCGGCGACGGCCATCGCACCGGCGGCGAGCAGTGTCCCGGCATCGTGCGCGCCCCACGTGACGCCGACGGCGCGGCACCCGGCACCGACCCCCATGTGGACGTCGTGCGTGGTGTCACCGACGACGACGGCATCGCGCGGGGAGATGCCGAGGTGGCGCAGGGCCATCTCGGCCGGCGCCGGGTGGGGCTTCAGGTGCGGGACGACGTCACCGCCAATCACCGCGCCGAACCGGTGCAGGAGGTTGCCGTCGGCCAAGGCCCGGCGCGCCGCCGGGGTGCCCTTCGTCGTGACAATCGCCAGGGAGGTGCCGGCCGCGCGCAGGTCGTCCACCAGTTCGCGCGCACCGGCGAAGAAGGTCGGCGACGGGTTGTCCAGTTGCGCCGCGCGGTAGGTCGCGATCGCCCTGGCGACCTCCTCCGGGTGCGGGTCATGGGGCCAGACCTGCCGGAAGACCGCCTCGAGCGGCAGGCCGATCAGGCGGCGCAGGGTGACCCGGTCGCATGGTGCGTGGCCCGCCTCGACGAGGGCGACATCGGTCAGGTCGGCGATGGACCCGAACGAGTCGAGCAACGTGCCATCAAGGTCGAACAACACCGCCGCATGCGGCCCGACGCCCGCCGATCCCGCCATGCACCCGGCCTCCGTGGCACCGGCCGGGGCGCCCGGTCCATCCGGAGCGTCCCCGATACGGGAGTGAACGGTACCAACCCCCATCCGGTGACGATTGCCGGGTACGGTTGCCGGACATGTCCAATCTTGACCCGGCGGCGGGCGACTCGCGCCCGGCCCTGCCTCGCTTGCTCTTCCTCGACCTCGACGGCACCCTGCTCGCGACCGGGTCGCACTTGCGTCGACGCAATGCCGAGGCGGTCGCCGCCATGGCCGCGCGCGGGACGACGGTCGTCCTCGCGACCGGCGGCTTCGCCAGTCGCACGCGGGTCGTCGCCGACGCCCTGCGCGGCATGGGGGTGGCGAACCTCTGGATGGTGACGCACAACGGGGCGGCGATCTGGCGGCCCGACGGCCAGCTCGTGCATCGCCTGCCGATCCCGCACGCCGCCCTCGCGACGGCCGTCCGTGCAAGCGGCCGGTCGGTCTGGATCGTCTTCGAGGTGGTCGGGATCGATGGCGAGGCGCGCACCTGCTACGCCGGCCGCGCGCGGCCCGAACTGACGTCGTTCATCTGGGGTCCGACGCGCCGCGAGAACGACGATCCGGCGGACGTGCCGCTCGAGCGACTCGATCCCGACTGGGACTGGCGCGACTCGCGCCGCCTCGCCCGCGCCCCTGACGGGAGCGGTGCCGACGTCCTCGCCATCTGGGTGATCGGGACGGCACGGGCACTGGCGCGCCTGGACGAGATCGCCGATGACGGCACCCTGTGCGGCGCCCGGTACGAGTCGTGGACGAGCCGCGTGGGGTCGATGACCGGCAACCGGCTCTTGCGGATCGAGGGGCGCGACATCAACCCGCCCGGGACGACGAAGGCGACGGCGATCCGGTGGTTGTGCCGCCACCTCGGCGTGCCGGTCGGGGAGACGGCGGCGTTTGGCGACGGCCGGAACGACCGCGAGATGGTGGCGACGGTCGGTCGCGGGGTCGCGATGGCCAACGCGCACGCGACCGTCATCGCCGCCGCCGCGCGCGTCGCGCCGCATCACGACGCCGACGGCGTGGCCGACGTCCTTGAGGGATGGCTTGCGGGGAGCGGGTGGTAGCCTCTCGCGAACCCCGTCGCGCCGCCGTCGATCACGCAGCGGCGCATTCGGCGCGCCGATGCCTCCCTGCCGGCGCCCCCTGGCCCGTCGCCGTCGCATGATTGCCGCCACCGCCCCGATCCCCGCGATCCGCCTCGGCAATGGCGTGGCCATCGACATGCCGGTCCTGCTGGCGCCGATGGCGGGCGTGACCGACGGCGTCTTCCGCGGCCTGTGCCGGGAGGCGGGTGCGGGCTACGCGACGACCGAGTTCGCACGTGACGAGGCGCTGCTGCGCGGCGTGCGCCAGCAACTCGACTTGACGGACCTGCACGTTGACCGCCGCCCGGTCGGCGTGCAGATCTTCGGTGCCGACCCCGAGACGATGCGCCGGGCGGCGGCCGGGGTGATGGCGACCGTCGCGCCCGATGTCCTCGACATCAACATGGGGTGCCCGGCGCCGAAGGTGACGAACGGGCAGGGCGGGTCGTCGCTGCTGCGCGACCCGGACCGGGCGGTCGCGATCATGCGCGCGGTCGTGGCGGAGGTCGCCCCGGCCCCGGCGACGGTCAAGATCCGCGTGGGATGGGATGACCCGCACCGCGACTCGGGCATCGCCGTCGACCTGGCGCGTCGCCTCGAGGACGCGGGCGCGCGCATGATCACCGTGCACGGCCGGACGCGCCAGCAGCGGTACGAGGGCCTCGCGTGCTGGGACACGATTGCCGCGGTTGCCGAGGCCGTCGCGGTGCCGGTGATCGGGAACGGGGACGTGCAGTCGCCGGCCGACGTGTTGCACCGGTTGCGGACGAGCGGGTGCGCGGGGGTCGCCATCGGTCGCGGGGCGCGCGGGCGGCCGTGGCTCTTCGGCCAGATCGCCGCCGCCGTCCGCGGGGAACCGGTGCCGCCCGACCCGGAGTTGCCGGCCCGACTGGCACTCGGCCTCGAACACGTGCGGCGCCAGGTGGCGTACGAGATCGCGTGCCTCGACGCCGACCCGGCGAACGAACGCAAGGCGCGTGCGACGATCGAGGGGCTTGCCGACGGGCGGGCACTCGGCCACCTCTTGCCGCACGTGATGTGGTACGTGTGGGGCGCTCCGGGGGCGAACGAGGCACGCCGGGTGCTGTCGAAGGCGCGCACCGCGGTCGAACTCGGGGACATCCTCGCCGATTACGCGGCGCACCCGGAGGCCTACCATCGGCGCGAGGATGCCCGCGAGGTGCCCGCGCGCGCCGAATCCCCGGCGACTGGCGCGTAGGGGCATCGCGTGACCGGCGTGGCCGGGGAGGCGACGCCAAGGCAGGCACCGGATCGGCCTCATGGCCGGGTAACCGTTCACGGGGGTCAGTTGGGAACGTGCAACCGGTGACTGGTCCTGCCACATCCGGGTCAGGCGGGGGCGGGGAGGAGCTGGGGGACGGCAAGGCCGGCCATGCTCGCGGTGCAGACCCCGGCCAGGTAGGCGAAGAGGTCC
>CAMBEO010000036.1 GCA_945865725.1 Thermoflexus hugenholtzii JAD2
CGGACGGGATCGAGCGGAACTTCATCTTCGATTGGACGACCGGCGCGGCGCACAACGCGGCGTACGGGCGGTTCGTCGAGTCGGAGATCGCGCGGATGGGCGAGGCGCACCCCCTGGTTCGCACGCAGTACCTCCTGCTCCCGCTCGACGGGCGGGACACCCTCCTCTCGCCCGAGAACCTCCTGCTGCTGCAGGGCACGCACCCGCGCCTGCGAGTCCCGGTCGACGCGCCGGGGACGACCTACGTGGCGGGAATCGACGTGGCGGGCGGCATCGAGACGGGCGACGGGGGGCGGATCGACGTCGACCGCTACCGGGAACCGCGGCGGGACAGCACGGTGGCCGGCATCGCCGAGGTGGTGGCGTCCGACGACGGCGGGCACGCCCGGGTGCGGATCGTGGAGGCGTACCACTGGACCGGCGTGCCCCTGCACGAGCAGTGTGATCGCCTCGTGCACCTGTTGCGGGACGCGTGGAAGTGTCGACGGGTGGTGGTGGACGCCTCGGGCTTGGGGGCGGACCTCGCGGGGCGGCTGGCGCGCGCGCTGGGAACGACGGTGGTCGAGCCGTTCGCGTTCACGGTCGCATCGAAGAGCCGCCTCGCGTACCACCTGCTGGCCCACGTGGCGAGCGGCCGGCTGCAGATGTGGGCGGAGGCGGGGGGCGGTCGGTCTCGCGAGGCGGAGGCCTTCTGGCGCGAGGTCTCGCGCGTGCGACCGGTCGTGCGTCCAGGGAACCAGCTCGGGTTCGAGGCGCCGCCCGGACAGGGACACGACGACCACGCGACGATGCTGGCACTGGTGGCATGGGCGGGGCGGGGCGTCGTGCCGGTGCGAGCGCAGGCGCTCGTGAGGGCGGCGACGGCGCCCGTCCAAGGGGGACGCACCCTCTCACGCGAGGGACGGTTCTGACCTGAGCGGAAGACTTCGCGGACGGCCGCTGCCAAGTGGATGACAAGCGCGGCCGCACCGACTACACTGGCGGCATGACGAACGAGCGAAGCGGAATCATCGGGAGCTTCCCGCGGCTCGCCTTGAACAATGCGGCGTTCACCGAGACCCGGCGGGTCAAGACCTACCACTCGCCGATGGACGCGGCGCACAACGCCAAGAAGCAGACCTTGGCCCCCTTGGACGCACCGCGCGTGCATCTGGGGCACAACCGGGTCACGTCAGGCACGCCGCGCCCGAAGACGATCTAGCGCGCGCGATGGCGTCGGGCACGGCCGGGACCGTCGCCACGGCGACCGTGCAGGCGCGCGACCTGGTGATGGCGGCCCTCCCCGGGCCAACGCTTGACGCCGGCGGCGAGTCGCTCCTGCGGGACGGTTGCGCCGGGGGTGTCTGCCTGTACGGGCGGAACGTCGTCGACCCGGCACAACTACTGGCCCTGACCGACTCGATCCGGGCCATCGTCGGGCGTGACGCCCTCGTCGCCTGCGACCTTGAAGGCGGCCATGTCTGGCGCCTGCGCCCGCCCGCGACGCACTGGCCGTCCGCGATGGCGTTCGGGGCCGCGAACCGGCCGGACCTGACGCGCCGCGCGGCGACGATGGCCGCACGGGAGTTCCGGGCGATGGGCATCGACGCGCCGTTCGCCCCGGTGGCCGACGTGAACGACCACCCGCGCAACCCCGTGATCGGGACGCGCGCCTTCGGCAGCACCCCGGCGCTCGTCGCCCGCCACGTCACGGCCGCCATCGGCGGGTATCGCGAGGGGGGCGTCGCCTCGTGCACCAAGCACTTCCCCGGCCACGGCCATACCGACACCGACTCGCACCACGCCCTGCCGGTACTCGCGCACGACCGCACGCGCCTCGACTCAATCGACCTCGTCCCGTTCGGCGCCGCGATCCGCGCGGGGGTGGACATGGTGATGGTGGCGCACCTCCTGGTGCGGGCGATCGACGGCGAGAACCCCGCGTCGCTCTCTCCCGCGGTCGTCACCGGCCTCTTACGCGAACGCCTCGGCTTCCGGGGCGTGATCGTCAGCGACGCCCTGGACATGCGCGCGATCGCGGACACCTACGGCCTCGGAGAGGCCGCGGTGCGCGCCGTCGCCGCCGGGTGCGACCTCGTCGCCTTCAACGCGCCCATCGCGGAAGCGCGAAAGGTCCACGACGCCCTTGCCAAGGCCATTGAGAGCGGACGCCTCCCGCCAGTGCAAGTCGCAGCATCGGTCGCACGCGTCCGTGCCATGCGCCGCGCACTGAACCGCAACCCGCGTCCACCGCTTGAGATCGTGGGCGATCCGTCACACGTCGCAACCGCGGACGAGGTAGCAAGGCGCGCACTCACGTCAACTGGCGCCACGACCGGCTGGCTCGCCACCGGCGTGCATCCCATTCCCGGCGGTGTCGTGGTCATCGAGTTCGACCCGCGGTTGCCCTTCGCCGACCCGAACGTGCACGCACCACCACTACGTATGGCCGACGCGCTGCGCGAACGCTTGCCGGAAGCGACGGCGCTCATCCTCTCGCCGGCGGAGTGGGTGGACCGCGCCCCCGAGGCCCTCGCGGCGATTGCGGGGGCCGGGCGGGTAATCGTGGCCACCCGCAACGCGTGGAAAGACGAACGTCAGCGAACGGCCATCGCGGCCATCGCCGAAACCGCGCGCCAGTTGGCAGTCATCGCCCTGCGTGACCCGCAAGACGCGATGATCCTCCCGGGCGCCATCAGCGTGGCAACGTACGGGGACGACGCCGCCTCGGTGCGCGCCGCCTTGGCTTGGCTGTTGGACGGGGTGCCCGCACCGGGCACGTTGGCCACCGGGCTATCCTGAGCCGCCGGGCACCCGCGCCCGGACCCGCCCGCACGCCATGGCCGAGACGCGCCGTCGCGTGCGTCGCGTCACCTTCCGGAGGCTGGCATGGTACCGCAACTCGACGTGCAAATAGAGATGCTTTGTGACTATGAGTGTTTAGTCGGGGAAGGTCCGACCTGGCACGACGACGAGCAGTGCGCGTACTGGGTCGACATCTATCAGGGCGCCCTGTACCGTTACGACCCGGCGTCCGGCAGCCATGCGGAGGTCTTCCGTAGCGACCTGTACCTCGGCGGATTCACTATCCAGCGGGACGGCACGTTCATTTTCTTCATGCAGGACGGCACCATCATGCACTGGGACGGGCATGAGCTGACACCGCTGTTCCACCGGATCGCGACGCCCCATGGCGCGGACATCCGCTTCAACGACGTGAGTGCGGACCCTGCAGGACGCGTCTTCTGCGGCTTGACCGCACTCATGCCAGCGGCAGACAAGAGACGGAGCCTGTACCGACTCGACCCGGACGGATCCCTACGCGCCGTCGTCGATGGGCTGGGCTGCTCAAATGGTATAGGGTTCACGCCTTCCCACGACGCGATGTACCTGACCGACTCGGCGGACGGGGTGATCTGGAAGTACGCGTATGACGTCGCGACAGGGCACCTCGGATCGCGGGAGGCGTTCGTCACGGTCACCGGACAAGATGAGGGCGTGCCCGACGGCATGACCGTGGACGCCGCGGGCTACGTCTGGTCGGCGAGGTGGGGCGGGCACAAGCTGGTCCGCCACCATCCAGACACCGGGCAGGCAGTTGCCGAGATCCGCTTCCCGGTCGAGCGGGTCTCGAGCGTGACGTTCGGCGGGCCGGACCATGCGCACCTGTACGTCACGACGGCCCGGGGAATGGTCGACGGGCCGGACGGGCCGGTCGTCGCGGACCCGACGCCCCCGGCCGGCGCCCTCTACCGCGTGGACGTGGGACACCTGGGAATCCGGGGCGTGGCGGAACCGCGGTCGAACAGCCGCCTCCCGTCAGGCTAGCCGCGCGCCGCACCAGAGACGCCCGACGCCGCGGGCACGGAACTTCGGTCGTCACGGCCCGTTCACTGACCGGCCGGGGTGGACGTAACCCCGAGTTCGCCGTGGAGTGAACGCAATCCCGTCGGAAGTTGCCCCGAGAGGGGCACAGGCGGAATCGAAGAACCGGAAGCGGCCCCACCGCTGGTGGGTGCCGCTTCTCGCCGCGGTCATGGCGGCGTTCCTCGGCCTCGTCGCGCTTCCGGGCGCGGCGAATGCCGGGACGATCACGAACGCGCGCGTGACCCTCGGCACGGCCGTCGCCGGGTCAACCACGGCTGCGACGGTGACTTTCGTACCGCAGACGGCGATCCCCTCTAACGGCAAGGTCCTTGTCACCTTCCCCTCCGGGAGTTCCCCGTACGCCGTCGCGCCTACCACCGTCACCGGAACCGGATTCAATGCGGGAACCACCCTCGCCATCGAATCAATCACGCAAGCGACGGTGACCGTCGCCGCGACCACGACCGGGGGCACGGATACCTACACGCCGGCGGCAGGACGAGTACTGACGATCACGCTCAACGGGATCGGCCTGCCGCCGAACGCGACCACGGGCACGATCGGCGTGCTCGAGTCGATGTCGACGAGGGGATCGAATCTCGCCACGATCGACACCATTTCCGGGTCCCTGTCGTTCCCGCAAATCGTACCGGGCGCCCTTTCAGGCATGACGCTCACCCTTTCGTCGAACGCCAAGGGCGCGACTGGGTCGGCGACCGTCGCCTTTACGATTGCGAACCCGATCCCGGCAGGCGGGACCATCATGGTCACGTTGCCCTCAGGCTTTTCCGGAAGCGGCTCGACGGCCTCGGGGACGCTCGTCCCGTCCGCGCCCCTTTGCACACCGTCCTGCCCGGCGACGATGTCCGGCCAGGCAATCACGGTCGTCATCGGCTCTTCCCCCGTGGCGCGGGGGACGAGCGTGACCCTGACGCTGTCGAACATCACAAACCCGCCGGGCGCGACCGCCGGTGCGTCGTTCATCGTCCGCACGATGACCGCGACGGCGAATGGGGTTGTCACGAATGACGTCGATGCCGGACAGGTAACTGGTCCGTCGATTGTCAACGCGTCGCTCAGCGGTGCGCAGGTGGCACTCGGGACCGCGCAGGCGGGCGCATCCACCACAGCGACGACGACTTTCACGTCCGATGACGCGTGGCCCGGCAACGGCAAGGCGTCGATCACGTTCCCCACCGGGTTCTGCGCGGGCACGGGGGGATCGACACCGACCGCGACCGTCAAGATCGGCGCGGGGACGGCGACGACGGCCTCGGTCACGCCGTCTGGATCGTGCGGTGCAGCGCCGGTGACGTTCACCGTCACGCGCCCCGGCGGAAGTACGGAGGCGGCTGCCGGGACGGTGGTCGTCATCGCCATCACGGGTGTCATCAACCCGACGTCGACCGGCCCGATCTCCTATGGAGCCGGGGCGGTCAAAACCCTCGCCAGCGACGGCGCCACCATCCTCGGGTCAGCGCCGTCCGTCACCGCGATCCAGTCCAGCATTACGGGAGGGGCGATCACCGGAGGCGCCGTGACCGCCTCGCCGGACACGTCTGGCGCGACGGCGACCGTCTCGGTGCCGTTCCTTGTCACCAACCCGGTACCAGACGGCGGGACGATCCTGGTCTCGTTCCCCGGGGACATCACGTCAGTCACGGGCACCGGGGCGTACGTGTTGACGGCCAACCCATGGCTAGCAAACCTGGCCGGCCTCGCGTACTCCATGCCCGCATCGGGAGCGAGCTGCACGACGACGATCCCGTCCGGAGCAACGACCGTGACTGGCGCGACCGGCACCAGGGGCACGCCTGCATCCACCGTGCCGTTCACCATCACCGTGCCTCAGGGCACGACAATCCCCGCCGGCGCCTGTGTCGTCGCCCAAGTCGGTAACGTGCGCCTCCCGCAGGTGTCCGGACGAGCGGCGAACATGACGATCGCGACCCGCGGCAACTCCGGCACGCTCATCGACACTGGCCTGGCGTCCGGTGCCTTGACCGTGTTGCCCGGAGCGCTTTCTACCGGCCCCGTCACCCTGGCGACACAAGCCTCGGCACCGGACAACGACGCGGGCAAGGCCGTGAAGGTTTCGGTCACCTTTACCTTGTCCGCCACGAATCCCTTGCCCGTCGGCGGGCGCGTCACCGTGACGTTCCCGACCAGTCCGGCGGCATTCGGGTTCGGCGCCGTCACGGTCGACTCGGTAAGCACGACGGTAAATGGCACGACGACCCCCGTCCCAGGCCTGTTTTCGGTCAGCAGCCTGTACACCGCACCGGAGTTGGACCTGAACTACGCGGGCTCGTCACCGCTCGCACCGGGCACCACCGTCACGGTCGTGTTCGCCGGCCTGACCAACCCGACGGCGAGTTCCGTCACCGCGGGCCAGCCAAACGGCACGCCGACCCAGTGGACGGTCTCCACGAAGACGGGGGCAATCCTCGGAATGCTCCTGATCGACCGGGTGACGGCGACTGGCCCCGTGATCGTGCCTGCCCTCGCAGGCGGTCCCGGGACAACGCCGTCCGGTGCCTCGACCGGCCTCGGGTCTCCAAGGATGGACTTCGCGACCGGGCAGGCAGGCGTGGCCGAACGCGCCACGATCCAGGTCAAGCTTGCGAACCCGCTTGACGCCGGGGGAAGCATCCGCGTCGCGCTTCCGGCAGATGGCTTCGACGCGTCATCGGCAGCCATCCCGGGCGGCGCGGCAAGCATCACCGCCGCCACCGGCGGATCAAGCACGGGGGCATTTTCCGTCACGTCCGCATCCGCGTCGGTCTTCGTCATCACGTACGCCGGATCGGCGACGTTCAATGACTCGTCAACCCTGCCGGCCGGAGCGACCATCGTGCTACCCGTCGACGGGATCAGGCTGCCGACGACGATCCCTGCAGCGGGCCAGGAGCCCTCGGGAACGACCGGCACCAAGGGGACGACCGGCACGACCACGGTGCGGACGCAGACCGCAGCCGGCCATGCACAGGACGAGGGCACGACGGCGACGGGAGTGCTCGTGGCGCCGCAGCGCGCGACGAACGTGACGCTGGGAGTGGACCCGGCGGTTACTGGAGCGATGGCATCGTTTGCCGTCACCTTCACCGTGGGGACGGCCGCCACCGTCCCCGCATGTCCCGGCCCGGTCGTCGACCTCGGCGTGAGTACCTCCGGCACCGTGATGGCACGGACAGCCTGCGGGACCGTGACGGTCACGCTGCCGCCAGAAGTGACGATGCCTGCGACGGTTGACACGGCAACGGTCACGGTCAGCGTCGATGGCGGGTCCGCGCAGGTCGCGACCGCCGTGGTGAAGACCGGGGCATCGATCAAACTCGGGACACCAGTCTCCCTGCCAGCAGGCTCAAGCGTGCGCGTCTTGATCGCCGCCAGCGCCGGCGTCCGTACGCCTCCAATGGGTGGGGCGTACACCGCCAAGGTACAGACCTCGTCCGCACCCGTAGACACCACCGGCGCGACTGCGACGATCGGATCACCTGCCAGCGGCGTCACCATCCAACCCGTCGGTCCGACGCTTATCGGCCAGCCGTCGGGCGGACTGGTCATCGGCTTCACGAATGGTGCAGGCGCGGCCCTGTCCATCGGAAGCGGGACGATCACGCTCGGGTTCCCGGCGACATTCCCGATCCCGGCCACGATCGCACGGCAGTACATCCTCGTGAACGGGGTGACGATCCCGGCCGGCGCGCCAATCACCGCATCCGCACGGCCTTCTGGCGGTCAGGCCATCACCTTTCCGGTACCCGTGAACATCGGCGCCGGCACTCCCGTCGATGTCGCCATCTGGGCGGCGGCCGGCCTGTCGGTACCGACGCACGCCGGTCCCCATGCCCTCACGGTCCAGACCTCGGTTGCCCCGGTCGACGCGACCAGCTCGGTGAGTTTCACGCCCGAACCACCGACGCGCTTGCTCTTCATCCTCCCCGGCGAGACGGCGGCGCCCGGTTCGGCGCCCGGCAAGATCGGCACTCCTGCCGTCGCCTCCGGGCAATCCGGAACGATCACGCTGCGTGCGGTCGACCGCTTCTATAACAAGGCGTCATCGACCGCGACGGTGTCCCTCACCTACACCGACCTGCAGACACGACTGCCAGCCACGGCTGCGGGCCTGAACCAGGTGACCCTCGTCGCCGGCGAGGCCACGTTTCCGGTCACACCGGCACGCATCGGCAACTTCAACCTCGCGGCAACCGACACCGCGACATCAGGCCCGCTCGCCCCCGCCGCGCAAGCCGTGAGCGTCGCCCCCGGACCGTTCACGCGGCTCGTCCTGCTCTTGCCCGGCGAGACCCTCGCCCCGGGAACTGCGACCGGCATCCTCGGCTCGGGCGTCGTGACCGTGGGAAGCGCCCCCGCGAGCATCGTGGCCACGATTGTCGCGACCGACGGGACATACAACCAGACGACCACCGGCGCCGGCTACCAGGTGACCGTCACTGGCGGGGCGTCGCCAGAGGCGACTACCCTAAGCAACGGCACGGGAACGGTAACCCTCTCGATGCCGGCGGGAACCACGACGCTTTCCCTGACCGGATCAGGCGTCAACCCCGTCACGGGATCCCGTGACCTCACGGTATCGATCGCCCAACCATCGTCAGGCGGCGGGCAATCGAATGGCGGGTCTTCATCGTCGGACGGGGGAACGACAGGCAGCCAAGCGACGCCCGCACCCACCGCGACACCCTCCCCAACGCCATCCCCGACAACGGCGACCGCGCCGGCACCATTCGCCTCACCAATCCCGTCCGGGACCGAAATCGTGCCGACCTCGCAACCGGTGGCGGCGCAACCCGACGCACCGACGGGAGCGTCGACGAATGGCGCGCCCCCCACTGACTCAGGCACGCCAGGAAAACCCGGTGATGCCCCGGCCGGGGGCACGGGGGCTACTAGCGGCGCCACGAACGGGACCGCGCCGGCACCGCCCATCTCCCAGGACTCGGTACCGACCCCGATACGTCTCACGCCGCCACGGGACCGATCAGTCCGCTTGACCGACCTGCCAGCATTCATCCCCGAAACCGAGGCCATCTCTTCAGGCGCCCGCATCGGCTTCGCACCTGGCACCGGCGCGACGCTCCCACCGGGCACGATGGCAGACGCGACCGCCCTCCTCCCGGCGATCGCCCTCGCCCTGCCCGGCGTCGGGGCCCCCCCGAACAACACCCAACCATTCGCCGCGTTCCAGACGGTGGCCAGAGACCGCGACGGAGGTTCAACCCCCCTCACGGCTCGCCACCTCGTCACGCTTAACCCATCCGGCCTCCTCGGGGTCGCACCGTCTGGCGCCACGCTCGACCCCGCAAACGTAGTCGCCTTTGAAGACCGGAACGGAACCTGGGAGCCGATCCCGACCCGCCTCGACGAGGCGACCGGGAACCTCATCGCGGAAGCGACGCGAGGCCTGACGATTTTCGTCGCGTTCGACCCGGCAACCGTCCACCCAGACGCGGAATACTCGATCGGCATCGCGGCGAACGGGGAACCGCGCGCACGATTTTTCACGCAGACCAACGGCCGCGAACCCGGTGCGATCCCACTGGGGTTTGCCGTCTCCGACACCGAGGACGGCCCGGCCCTCCGCGCCAAACTCGACCACCTTGGCGGCACCGACCGGCTTGGCTTCCCCATCTCGCGCGAGACGACGTTCAAGGGCTTCCGCGTCCAGGTGATGCAACGGTCCGTCCTGCAATGGATCGGCGATCCGAGCGGCAACGGGGGCCAGGCGATGCAAATGAACGTCCTGGACGAATTGAACGCATCCGGCTTCGACGACTACCTGCACGACAACCTCCAGGTACCCAAGACTTTCGGCAACGAGGCGGACGAGGGCCTATCGATGGACGAAGTCATCGTCCGCCACATTGGCTTTCTCGCCGACAATGCCCTGACCCGGGCGGCGTACATGGAAAACCCCAACCACCTCGATGACTACGGTCTGCCGACCGCCTTCGAAGAGTTCGACGACGTCTACGTGGTCCGGACGCAACGGGCGGTGATCCAGTTGTGGAAAGTTTCGCGTCCGTGGGCGAAGGCCGGCGACATCACCGTCGTAGGTGCCGGCGACCTCCTGAAAGACATCGCGCACGTCGCGACGAGCCAGGGTGACACGCCACCGATCCCGATGGATGCCTTCACGCCCCAGATGCCGCCTCTCCCGTAGCAACGGGAGCAGGCACGGGGAACAACCACCCGGTCTGACGCACGACCCACGACCGGTATGCTTCCCCGACCCGATCGGTACCGTCCCGAAACGGGTCGGGAGCCCCGCGGATCATGACCGGAATCCCTGTACCAATCTTGACCCGCGAGGCCGCGTGGTCATTGTTTACCGAGTTCACCACGACACCGGTCCTGATCCGCCACGGAATCGCGGTCGAGGCGGCGATGCGCGGACAGGCAGCCATCCATGGTGGCGACGTCGAGTACTGGGGTATCGTGGGCCTCCTGCACGATTTTGACTTCGAGCGGTACCCCACGGCCGAGCAGCACCCATTCGAGGGGGCCCGGATCTTGCGTGAACGACGCTATCCGGAAACCCTGGTCGAAGACATCCTTTCCCACGCGCGCTACAGCGGCGTCGACCGCATCCGTCCCGTCCAGAAGTCCCTCTTCGCAGTCGACGAACTCTCGGGCTTCGTCACTGCCTGCGCCCTCGTGAAACCGAGCAAGTCCCTGAGCGAGGTCGACCCGGCAGGGGTGCGGAAGAAGATGAAGGACAAGGGGTTCGCCCGGGCGGTCAGCCGCGACGACATCATCGACGGGGCGGCGGAACTCGGGGTCGATCTCGACGCGCACGTCCTCGTCGTCGTCGAGTCGCTCAAGCCAATCGCCGCGGAACTCGGACTGGTGCCCTGAGGAAGGGGCGACGACCGAGTGAGGCACCGAGAACCGATCCCGGACTGAAAGCGGTCACGGTAGGCGATCCGGCAACCCACAGACGAACGGAGGCAAGCGATGCGCATCACCGGCACCACGACGTACGTGATGGACAGCCCCGGACGGGAATACCTGTTCGTAAAGGTCCAGACCGACGAAGGACTCCATGGATGGGGTGAAGGCACCCTAGAGATGAAGCAGGGGACGGTCGCGGCGGCGATCCGGGACCTCGAAGGCTTCATCCTCGGCCAGGACCCCACCCGGATCGACTTTTTATGGCAGCGCATGTACCGTCACGGCTTCTGGCGTGGCGGCGAAGGAATCCTGACCGCGATCTCCGCCTTGGAGATGGCACTGTGGGACATCACGGGGAAGGCATTTGGACAACCCGTGTACCGTCTCCTCGGCGGAGCGGTGCGAGATGAGATCCCGTGCTACACCCATTTCGGTTCGGTCGACCAGGCGCGCACCCTCGTCGCCGACGGTTGGCGGGCACTCAAGTCCGGGTTGCGCCTCCCCGAACGGGCGGGGAGGACGTTCGAGGAAGGTCCGGCGATCGCAGCAACGGCCGCCTTCTACGAGTCGACACGCACTGCGATCGGTCCTGACATCGCACTAATGTGCGACGTTCACGGTCGTTTGCGCCCGTCGGCCGCGATCAGGTTGGGGCGCGCCCTCGAACCTGTCGGGTTGTCGTTCCTCGAGGAGGCGGTTCCGCCAGACAACGTGCAGTCACTCCGGCGGGTCCGCGATGCGGGTCTGTCGATGGACCTCGCGACTGGCGAGCGGGCCTTCACGAAGTGGGGCTACCGGGAGTTGATCGAAGGCCAACTCGTGGACGTGATCCAACCGGACCTGTGCCATACGGGCGGGATCAAGGAGACGTTGAAGATCGCGGCGATTGCCGAGACCTACGGCATCCTCGTCGCGCCGCACAACCCGAACGGTCCGGTCGGCACCGCCGCGTCAGTCCACGTTGCGGCGGTCGTGCCGAACTTCTCCATCTTGGAGTACGCCCAGTCGCCCACGCGTGACGCGTGCCAGGCCGGGGGTGAAGAAACCTGGTTGAAGGCGCGGAACGGGCGGATCGCCCTGCCGGAACGCCCGGGGCTTGGCGTCGATCTTGACGAGGATTACTTGCGGGCTCGCCCCTATACTGGTGTCAAGCTTTGGCCAGGGATTTTCCACCCAGACGGTGGGGTCGCCGACGTTTAGCGTCCGATTCTGTCAAGAATCCGGGGGCGGCGGGTTGCGTGGTTAGGGTGTCAAGCAGATGTCGCGTAAGATTACTCGTGCCCTTGCGCTCGCCCTCGAGGCGGCCGGCGACTCGCCCGTCCGCTGCGCGATCGACATCGCGGTCGATCGTGATCGCCTCCCGCTGTCGTCATTCGCGGCACGGGCGACGGCTCGCGATTCGGCGATTCTGGCAGGAATCTCTGCGGTGATGGGTGCGGTGAGGGCTTGGGAAGTGGCACGCGAGGCGATGGTCGACGTGACGATCCGCGCGTCCGAGGGGATCGTCGAGGTGGCGGCCCCGCGCGACCTGATCGAATCCCTCGCTGAGCTCCCGGAGACGTCGGCCCTCGACGTGACGGGCGCCCTGAACGTTTCGAAGGGCGCCGCCCGGGCCAAGGCCGCGGCCCGCACTCGCTGATGGCGCGCCCCCGATATCACGTCCTCGCGACGCTGCCAGTCGCCTGGTGGGCACGGAAGCGCCTTGGGGTCGCCGGCGCGTTGGCGGCGGGGGCGATGGGCATCCTCATAGATGGAGATCACCTCGTCGATTTCGCGTGGATGCGGATGACAGGCCGGCGAGACAAGTTTCTGGCACCGTTGCATGCGTGGGAACTCCTCGCCCTCGCCGGCGTGTACGCGGCGTGGCTCCGCCGACGTCGCCCCGCAGGGACGCCTGACATCTGGGGCGAGGTGGTAGCGGGCGTCGCCCTCGGGTGGTGGTTCCACATGGTCCAGGACATCGCGACGAACCGTCCTGACCATGCCGGGGCGTACTCGATCCTGAACCGCCTCTGGCGGGGCTTCGACCGCGACTCGTCAGGGTGGGCTGGCCACGCGACCTTCCACCAGTGGGGCGGCGCCCCATGGTGGAAGTGGCTGTAGCGTCACCGGCGCCCATGCATCGCGCCTATACTGGCCCGCGACCGGCCCGGTCGGCGCCAGGGAGGCTCCCGGCGAGTGGCGGGCCACACGGCGGGAGGAGCGGGAATGGTCTCGACGTTGGTGCGCACGGTCGCGGCGCGCGTGGCCTTCAAGGGGCCGGGCATCCAGGTGAACGGCCTCGAGGCGGTGCCCGAGGGCCTCTGGGTCTCGGACCAGCAGAACAACCGGACGTACCTGGTCGACTACCACGGCGCCGTCCTGCACAGTTTCCGGTCACCGGCGCGGAATGCGAGCGGCACGAGCGTCGGGGCCGGGTCAGTTTGGGTCGCGTCAAACGTGAAGCCAAGCATGGTCTTCCGTCACGACCCGGCGAGCGGGGAGTGCCTCGCGTCCCTGCACCTGCCGAACGCAGCGGAAGGCGGCGTGCACGGCATCCTCTGGCGGCCGTTCGAACTGGGCGTCACGCCAATCCCGGCGCCGCCGAGGCCGCCGGAACTCTTCCCGACGGCGCACGGCGGCGCGCTCAATGAAGGGCCGGGGGGCAGCGGCACCCTGTGGGTGACCCGTCCGGGCACCCTCGTGATCGACCACATCGACGCGGAGACGGGTGACCAACTGGGGCAGCTGCCGTTCCCGGTGACGCGGTCGCACGGCTTGTACTGGGAAGACGACACCCTCGTCGTCGTCGAGACCAACCACAACCACGTGTACCGGCTCGACCCTCGGAACGGCGCGGTCCTCGACGAGTGGCAGCTTACGGGGGTGCCTGAGGTCCACGCGCTCGCGCGCGGTGCCGACGGGCGGGTTTGGATCGGTGACGCGTCGACGAACGAGATCGCGGTCGTCGAGTAGGAGCGACATCATCGTAGGGAGGCATCGTCGGTTGGCGGCGGTGCCGGGTGGCGTCCGGGCAAGGCGCCACCGTTCCGGGGCTCGTGAAGGAGGCAAGCGGATGGACCTGTCCAAGCAACCCCCGCGTAGTCCATACGACGACGTGGGCGGCGTCCGGTTCCTGGCGCGGACGATCGACAAGATGCGCGCGCATGTCGCGGGCACGGTCGGCGAGTACATGGCGCGCGCCGGGTTCAGCACGCGCCTGTATGACTTGTTCGGCATCGACCCCGATGGCTTCGAGGCGATCGTGCGGGCAAACGACACCGACGACGGGGTCCTCGCGGCGCTCCTCGACCACAAGCGGCCGACCGACGAGGAGATCGCCCGGTTGAACCAGGTGGTCGAGACGTGGCCGGAGGGCAACCCGGAGGCGCAGGAACGCCACCGGACGATGCTCGCGAACGCGGGCCTCAGCCACCGGACCGACATCGTCACCATGGCCGACCGCCTGGACCTGGACGACGGGCGCGAGGTCCCGCACGGCGGACGCCTCGGGAAGGGCCTCGACCACTAGGTCGGCCCGCCCGCGCATGCCCTGCCCGCCGCCTTCCGGGTCGCGGGCGGGGCACCGCATCCGCACCGGGTGGGGGGGTGACGGCGTGTCGCCCCGCGCGCCCTCGGCTGGACTCAGGCCTCGCCGAGGACGATCGACATCAGGTGGGCGGCAAAGCCGGCGGCGTCGATCTCGACGCTGACGCGGGCGTTCGGTACCGCCCCGGCCACATGGCGCAGGACCGCCCGGCGCGCCGCGACGTCGGCATCGACGGCGATGGCCATGTCCTCGCACCGCACCCACCGCTCGTCAATGGCGAGGGTCAGGCTTGCGGGGTCATACATGCTGGTGGTGGCGCGATCGCGGTGCGCGAGATACCGCGCGAGTTGCGCGCTGGCCGACCGGCATGCCGGGTCGCCGTCCCGGAGGCGGACGACGTCGAGGACCCCGAGCGATGCCTGCCTGGTGACCTCGTACGTGCCAAGGCGCAGGGGCGCCCCCGAGGCGAGGACGACCGCCGTCGCCGCCGCGTCCATGTTGAAGTTGTGTTCGCCGTTGCCGGCCTCCGGTCCGAGGCGCCCGCCCATCAGGACGAGGGCGCGCAGGCGCCCCGCGATGTCCGGGGCCTGTCGCAAGGCAAGCGCGACGTTCGTCAGCGGGCCGACGGCGCACAGGGTTACTGGTTCCGTCGATGCGCGAACGAGGTCCACGATGAGGTCCGGTCCTGATCGCGGGTGAAGTCGGGCATCGAACTCGTCCCACGCACGATCACCGGGCGGCGGGAGGCCGGGGTCGTTCGACGCCATCGCATTCCCGGGCGCACCCGGCGCGACGGGCGCGTCGAGGGTGGCGCCGGACCCGACCGCAACCGCGACGTGGGGCTTGCCCGCCAGGTCAAGCACGTGGCGGGCGAGGCGGGCACGGGCCTCCACCTGACCGTAGACGCAGGTGACCGCGAGGAGGTCGAAGGCCGGGTCCCGGGCCGCGAGGAGGAGGGCGAAGACGTCGTCGACGTCGTCGCCAATGTCGGTGTCGAGGATGAGGGGGATTGGGGTGGTTGGCATCACATGGACGGTACCGGCCGGCGACGCACCCGGCAAGCGGGTCCGAGGGAGGGCGATGCCCGGGGACTAACGGAGGCCGAATGTATCCTTGGAGGCCGGGCCCGGCGCGCATGGGGCGTGCCCGAACCGGGAAGGGCAGGCGGCGCGCGTGGAACGGCGGCGGGTGGTGATCACTGGCCTCGGGTCGATCAACCCGCTGGCGCACTCTTGGGGCGAGACCTGGACGAAGCTAGTTGCAGGCGAGTCGGGGATTGCGCGCATCGCGAAATATGATGCGGAAGCGCTGAACCTCGAGACGCTGATCGCAGGCGAGGTGCGCGATTTCGACCCGTCGCGGTGGATGGATGCCAAGACGGCCCGGCGCATGGACCCGTTCACGCAGTACGCGGTGGCAGCGGCCGTCGAGGCGGTGGCGCACGCGCGGCTCGCGGTCACCGAGGCGAATCGCGACCGCATCGCCGTGATCCTCGCGACGGGGGTCGGCGGCCTGAAGACCGTCGTCGATAGCGAGACGACGCGACAGCAGCGCGGGCCGCGACGGGTAAGCCCGTTCTGCGTGCCGATGCTGATGCCGAACGCGGCGGCGGGACAAGTCAGCCTGACGTTGGGGATGCGGGGCGCCGGCATGGCGATCGGTTCGGCGTGCGCGTCGTCGAACGACGCGATCGGCATGGCCGTGGCGTCGATCCGCCTCGGGTGGGCCGACGCGGTGGTGACGGGAGGGTCGGAGGCGGCGCTGGAACCCGTGGCGATGGCCGGGTTCAACCAGGCGGGCGCCCTCGCGACGAAGTTCAACGACGCACCGACGAAGGCAAGCCGACCATTCGACCGCGACCGTGACGGGTTCGTGTTCAGCGAGATGGGGACGGTGCTGGTGCTCGAGGACGAAGGGTACGCCCGCGCACGCGGCGCGACGATCCTGGCGGAACTGGCGGGGTACGGCGCGTCGATGGACTCGTACCACCTGACGGCGCCGCCACCGGACGGCAACGGGGCGGTGCGGGCCATGCGAGCGGCGATCGCCGATGCCGGCATGGAACCGAACGCGATCGACTACGTGTCGGCCCACGGAACGAGTACCGGGCCAAACGACCGGACGGAGACGTTGGCCCTGAAAGCGGTGCTTGGCCCGCGCGCCTACGAGGTGCCGGTCACGGGCCTGAAGTCGATGACCGGGCACTCGGCTGGGGGCTGTGGCGCGATCGAGGCGGCCGCGATCATCGGGTCGTTGCTTGACGACATCTTGCCGCCGACGATCAACCTTGACAACCCGGACCCTGATTGCGATCTTGACTACGTGCCGAACGTCGCGCGCAAGGCGCGGGTTCACGCCGTACTGTCGAACGGCTTCGGGTTCGGCGGGCACAACTCCTGCTTGGTCATCCGGCGCTACGCCTGAGCCGCGCGGATGCCGGACACCCGTTTCGGCCGGGCAATCAGGGAAAAGCCCTGAGGCGCGGTTCGGTACGAGACGGAACGCTCTCCCCGATCACCCCGAGGAAAGGGGCCGCGGCGCGGAGCCGTGGCGTCCGGGACGAGGCGTGGAGGCACGAGCGATGGATTCGCGTCCGTCGGAACCGGTGCGCGGCCGGTTCAGTTTCGAATGGTTCTCAAGCCTGCCGAACTACCGGGCGGCAAACCGGGCGCAGGTCGAGCGCTTCCTGGCCGGCCTGCGGATCCCGACCCCGTGGGTCGGGATCGACATCGCGTGCGGGGTCGGCCTGATGAGCGAGCTCTGCCAGGACGTGGCGGAGCGGCTTGGCGCCAGTGTCCTGGGCACGGTGATGGTCGATCGCGACATCAATGCACTCGAGATCGCGCGTGGCAAGCTGGCGGCCTATCGCGTGGCACTGCTCCAGGGTCTCGGCCAGTCGCTGCCTCTGCCCGACGACTTCGGCAGCTTCGTGGTGATCGGCAACGGCATCCACAACTTCGCCGAGGACGCGAAGCGATCGCTCTTTGGCGAGGCATACCGGGTGATGCAAAGCGGGGCGGGCCTGTTCTTCAACAGTGCCTTCTATTCCGGGTCGATCGTGGCGGGAACCGAGCGGTTCTACATGGAGACCGTGCGCCGGGCCCTGCGCCTCGCCCGTGAACTCGTGGCTGGCACCGAGGCCACCGTCGAGGGGCGCGGGGACGACAAGCCGAGGGCCGCCCGTCCGGTTGATGCGTCCGGATACCAGGACCTGGCGCGCGCGGCCGGGTTCTCCGAGGTCAACGCCCCCGAGATGGTCGTGCCGATGGACCAGGCGCTTTGGGAGGCGATTGCCGACTACGCGGACTACGCGCTCGGTGCGTTGCACCACCGGTTTCGCGCCGATGTCGCGTGCACGGCGATGCGCCAGGCGACGCGGGAGGTCTTCGAGGACCCGCTGTTCACCAGCAAGTACCCGGGCGCGGCGGTCGTCGACGGGAGGGTGACGGTGCCACGCCGGTGGCTATGGGTCACCGGCACCAAGCCGTAAGGTACGGCCTCACGGGCGCCCCGGCGATTGGCAGGGCGCGCCAACGGAGGCCGCGATGGGGCGCTACTTCGAAGACTTCGCCGTCGATGACGCGATCGCGGCGCCGGAGCGGACGGTGACCTCGGCGGACATCGCGGCGTTCGCCGCCCTCACGGGCGACGCGAACCGGCTCCACGTCGATGACGAGTTTGCGCGGGCAAGCGGGTTCCGGGAACGGATCGCGCACGGTGCGCTCGTGCTGTCGCTCGCCCTAGGCATGGCGTGGGAGACAGGGATCCTTGAGGACACGACGCGCGCGTTCCGCGAGATCGAGTCGTGGAAGTTCACGGGTCCCGCCTACCCGGGCGACCAGTTGCAGCTGATGGTGCACGTGGCGGCGACGCGCGCCTACCCACGGCTGCGGTCCGGTGTGGTGACGTTCCGGGTAGCGGTGACGAACCACCGTGGCGAGGCGGTGTGTGGCGGGACGTTGCACCTCCTGATGGCGATGCGCCCGCCGGTCGGTGACCCCGACTGAAGTGGCGAGGCGCACGATACGATTGGCATGTAATGGGGCCACGACGATGCGGGCCACGGGAAGGAAATCGGCAGCATGACCGCAAAAGCAAACGTCGATACGGGCGCTGCGAACGAACGGTGGGATGGTGGGGTCGTCGATGACGAGTGGAAGCCTCGCCCGCGTGGATGGGTGATTGGTGATCTGGAGTGGCTTGCCCGCATGGCGGACAAGGCGCGCGCGAAGGCCAACGGTACGGTCGGCGAGTACATCTACCCGTGCCCGGCAGACAAGCGCTGCCTTGGCGCGCTCGAGATCGATCCTGACGCCTTCCAGACAATCGCGGTGGCGGCGCATGGGGACGACGACCTCGTGACGGCCGTGCGAGAGGCAAGTGGGTCGATCCGTGAGGGGCGCCACTCGTTCAGCGTCGCGAACCGCTGACGCAGCCGTTTCACTTGAGGCGACTGCCATGATCGTGCGCGGTGTCGATTTCGTCGTCGTAAATGTCGGGGACATCGATGCCGCGGTGCGGTTCTATCGGCAGGTCGTCGGCATCGATGCGGTGCTTACCGAGGATTCCCCGAACTGGGTGGAGTTCGACACGGCACCGGTGGCGTTCGCGTTGCGGCGTGACCCGGCCGACCCGGGGGTGAACGCTGCCATCGCGCTTGCCGTCCGGGACGTCGATGCGACCGTCGAACGGCTGCGCACGGCCGGAACGCCGGTGTTCATCGAGGCGAGCGACTCGGAAAGCTGCCGGACGGCACTCGTCACCGATCCGGATGGCAACCTGCTGCTGATCCACCGTCGCCACGACGGGACGGCGGGATAGCCGCCGCCCGATGCACCGGGCGCGGCGCTATTCTGCACTGGGTGAAAATCCGTACGTTTCGCGAACGTGATGGCGACGCCGTGGTGTCCCTGTGGGAGGGCACAGGCTTGGCGCGACCGTGGCTGGACTTGCACGCGGAAATCTGCGAGAAGCGACGCCGCGACCGATCGTTGTTCATCGTCGCGACGTTACGCGGGGCTATCGTCGGGTCGGTGATGGGCGCGTACGATGGGCGTCGTGGGTGGGTCTACCACCTAGCGGTCGCACCGGAACGCCAACGACGCGGCGTCGGCAAGGCCCTTATGGACGCCCTTGAGGCGCGGATGGCACGCATCGGGGTGATCAAGGTCAACCTGCAAGTGCGTACCGACAACGCGGCGGTCCAGGCCTTCTACGTCGGCCTCGGCTATGCCGACGACCGGGTCACCAGTTACGGCAAGTGGCTCGTGCCACCGTCGGTACCCAAGACCTGATCTGGGCGCACACGCCGTACACTTCGACGGTGGATGTGACCACGCTTGACTCCATGCCGACCGCGACGACGCTGGCCCGCTTCACGGGGGCGACATCGGCGCTGTTCGTACTACCCGGCTCAGGGCTGGTGACGATGGAGACGTCGGCGCGAAAGAACATCTACACGCTGTGTTGTGACACGGTCGCCGAACCGATCGCCGCGTTGGGGTGCCTCGTGGATCCGGTCGACATGCCCCATTTGGAGGAACCCAGGCGATGACACCCATCGAGTCGACGCCGGAAGAGATCCGGGTGGCGGTGCGCGAGCGCTACGCGCGGGCGGCGCTGTCGGTGACGGAAAACTGCTGCGCGGGGTCGTGCGAACCCGAAGGGACGGCAGTGTTCGGTTCGGTCAACTACGACGACGGTACGCAGAGGTTGCTCCCGGCTCGGGCACTTGAGGCGTCACTCGGCTGCGGCAACCCGACGGCGCTGGCACAACTGGCGCCCGGCGAGGTCGTGCTCGACCTCGGGTCGGGTGGGGGCATCGACGTGCTGCTGTCGGCGCGGCGCGTGGCACCGGGTGGCAAGGCGTATGGCCTCGACATGACACCGGAGATGCTGGAACTGGCGCGCGCGAACCAGACGGAAGCAGGGGTGACAAACGCCGAGTTCCTGCTTGGAAGCATCGAGTCGGTGCCGCTACCAGATGCCTCGGTGGACGTGGTGATCTCGAACTGCGTGGTAAACCTCTCGCCGGACAAGGCGCAAGTCTTCCGCGAGGCGCACCGGGTGCTGCGTCCGGGCGGGCGCCTCGCAATCTCGGACGTCGTCCTCGCCCGGCCGTTGCCTCCGGAACTGGCCAAAGTGGTGGCGCTTTGGACGGGGTGCATCGCCGGCGCCCTGACCGATGACGCATGCACGGCGCTCTTATGGGAGGCAGGTTTCACGGACGTATCGATCGAACCGACCACGATCATGGACGAAGAACACCTGAGAGACCTTGTCTCGGAAATCGACTCGCACGAGATCCCGGCAGGGATCGATGTCGAGTTGGCAATCGCGGCCCTCGACGGCGTGATCCGAAGTGCCTCGATCAGGGCACGGGTACCTTGGGCGGTGGGCGCCGTGGCCGCCTAGCAGATCGATCGCACGCCATCGAGTAGGTGCCGGGGAAGTGCGCAAGGGGGCACGCTGACGAGGTGTCGGTTGGGCCTCCTCGGATCGCGGCACGATCGTGAGACGGGACCCCGGCGCTCTCTGGGCCCCTGCGCGGGCCTCGCTCCGATTGCGACGGCACCGGAAGGTCAGGCCTCGTCGTGTCGCAACTTCTGGGTGACACGAGAGACCGCTGATACGCTTCCGGCGATGGAGTCGTACGTCGGCAAGGTCAACGCGCCCGAGTTTCCTGCGGGGTTAGCGTGGGTGAACACCGACCGCCCGGTGAGGCTTGCCGACCTGCGGGGCAAGCTCGTCTTGCTCGACTTCTGGACGTTCTGTTGAATTAATTGCCTGCACGTACTCCCGCAGTTGCGGGAGGTCGAAACCCGCTTGGCCGACCACGTGGTCGTCATCGGCGTCCACTCGGCCAAGTTCCCCCAAGAACGTGGGACGGATGCCGTCGCGCAGGCGGTGCGTCGGCACCAGGTAATGCATCCCGTGGTGAACGACGCCGACTTCGCGGTCTGGCAGGCCTTTACGTGCCGCGCGTGGCCGACTCTGATGTTCATCGACCCCCAGGGAAAGGTGATCGGGCGCCACGAGGGCGAGTTCGAGGCTGGGCAGTTGCTACCGGTGCTTGACAGGATGCTTGCCGAGTTCGAGGCGAAGGGGTGGCTCATCCCCGGCGTGCCTGACTTCGGCCCGGCCGGAGCGCAGGCGCAAGCGGCGCCGGGCGAAGTCCTCGCGTTCCCGGGGAAGGTCCTCGTCGATGTGCGCGGTAGGGGCCATGTCACGATCGCCGACAGCAACCACCACCGCCTTGTCGTCACCGGCCTCTCGACGATGGGCGGACCGGTACACCACATCGTGGGTGACGGCGTGGCGGGTCATATCGACGGGGCGCCCGAGGCGGCGCGGTTCCGGTGGCCGCAAGGGATGGCCCTCGACCCGCGTACCGGTGCCGTCTACGTCGCGGACACCGGCAACCACCTGGTCCGGCGCATGTCGCCGGACGGCGGCACGATCTCGACGATCGCAGGGACTGGCCGAAAGACGCGCACGCGATCGGAGGGAGGTCCCGCGCGCGCGGTCGACCTCTCAAGCCCGTGGGACCTGGCGTTCCTGCCGGACCCGTCGGCGCCGCCCCTGCCGGATCGCGGGGCGCACGAGGACCCGCATGACGACCGGGGCCTGCTTTTCATCGCGATGGCCGGATCGCACCAGGTGTGGGTCCTCGACCTGGCGTCGGGGAGGATCGCGCCGTTCGCCGGGACGGGTCGCGAGGCCCTCGTGGATGGGCCCCGACTGGACGCGGCGTTCGCGCAACCGCAGGGCCTCGCGGTCGACCCTGCAACGAACCGCCTGTGGGTGGCCGACAGTGAGACGAGTGCGGTGCGCGAGGTCGACCTGGCAGGCGGGACGGTCTCCACCTTGGTTGGGCACGGCCTCTTCGATTTCGGCGATATCGACGGCGACGCGAGGGCGGCGCGACTGCAACACCCGATGGGGATCGCCTACTGGCGCGACGACCCGGAGGGGGAGTCGCTGCTGATCGCGGACACCTACAACCACCGCGTCAAGCGCTACGACCTCGCGGGGCGGACGGTCACGACGTGGGCGGGTGTGGGGGCGCCGGAGGGGAATGTCGATGGCGCGGCCGACGCGGCGCGCTTCTCCGAACCGACCGGCATCGGGATCGGCGGTGGGCACGCCTTCGTGGCGGACACCAACAACCACCGGGTTCGGGTGATCCCGTTGCGCGCCGATGGCACCGCCGGTGATGTCGCGGCACTCGCGGTCGACCTAGACACTCGCGCGCACTGAGGATCCCCGGCACGTGGCGCCGACGTCGCTGCCTCCGGACCCGACTAGCGCGCGACGGTCGCGACGAGTGAGATCTCCAGACGGATCTCGTTGCTGACCGAGATGACGGCACCGACCTTCGGCGACACGAGGCCGAAGTCCGTAAAGGTGATCGTGGCGTTGGCAGTGCCGCTGACATCGCCTCCCGCGCGGCGCGCCGTCACGTCCCACGTGACCTCCCGGGACGTCCCGTGGATCGTCAGGGTGCCGACGAGGCGGAAGGTGGCGGCGCCGGACTCGGGCAGCGGGAAGGGCAGCCCCTCGGCGCGGGACGGGACGAAGACGGCATTGGGGTACGAGTCGACCTCAAGGACGTTGCGCCGCACGAACGCGTCGCGCATGGCGTTGTCCGTGCGCAGGCCGTTCAGGTCGACGACCACGCGCGACTGGGACTGGTCGACCCCGCCGTCAGGACCGATGGCGATCACCCCGGAGACGGCGGCGGTCGATCCGACGGCATCGCCGGGAAGGTCCTTGCCGACCAGTTGCTCGTTCACGCGGAACGCCGCCGACGACCGGCCGGGGATGATCGACAGGGCCAGTCCGCCTGCCGGCGCAGGCGTGGCGGCGGCGGTCGGGGGCAAGGCCATGGGAGGAACCGGGGTGGCCGTGCCGGTCGCGGCGCCTGGGGGCGTCGATGTGCCCGCGGACGGAACTCCCGCAGACGGCGTGCCCGTCGACGGTGTGCCCACGGCAGGTGCGTCCTCGGCGGGTTCGTCCTCGGCAGGTTCCTCGGGCGACGCGACGGGCGTCTGGGTGGCCTCGGCG
>CAMBEO010000037.1 GCA_945865725.1 Thermoflexus hugenholtzii JAD2
ATCGGGATGACACCGCCCATTCGAACCGTGCTCGGGTTCTCACCGGGGTACGCGATGCTCAGTACCGATGGCAGCATCCCGGTCACGGCCAAGATCGCGAGGTACCCGTAGCGCGCCTCGTGATGAACCGCGAGCCGATACGCGCACCACGCCACGCCGACCACCAGCAGCCCGCCGCTGACCGGGTCGAGGACCGGGAGGCGAGGGATGGAGTTCACCCAGACCGTATCCCCGGTCCAGTTAAAGAAGAGCAGGGCCTCGCGAAAGTTGGTGGCCAGCGTCACGAATGCATTCGCCGGCACTTCGTCGATGCGGTCAGACGCGAGACGCGACATTCCCCGGAAGAGGAATGCCTGCGGATCCTCCACGGCGAAGCGCGCGAGCGGCATGAACACGAGGAAGGCGACGGACGTCATCAGGGCACTGTCGACCAGGAGCCGACGGGCCGGTTCCTCCCGGTCCGTCGCCCGTCGGTCAAGCAAGTAGGCGACTGACAGGCAGGCGGCGACACCGATCGGAAAGAGCCGAAGGGCGGTGTAGGTGTGCTGGGCAACGCCGATCACCAGTCCGAGCAGGAGGAAGTCATTGCGCTTCCGGTCGCGGATCGCGCGCATGGTCAGGTAGGCGATCGCGGACGCGAATGCCGGGGGGAACGGAAATCGCAAGCCGACGCGAGCGACTTGCAGGAGCCAGCGCATGCACACCTCGAACGCCAACGCCGCGAGGCCGACCGGTATTCCTCCCATCGTCCGTCCGAGCGCGTACGTGAACGGGAGAGTGAACGCGGCCACGAGCGAGGTCCCGAGCTTCATCGTCAAATACGTGACGCCCGCCAATGGGGCCATCGCCGCGATCAAATAGAACTGCAACGCCTCGCGCCCGGTATTCCTCAGGAAGAAGATGCGATAGGTGCCGTCGAGGACGTCCTGGGCGTCGAGCAGCTTTTCGGCGTGGTCGCTCGTCATCTCGCGGGGGATGTCCCCGATTCGCCAGAACAGCACGGCGGTTCCAGCGACGCACAGCACGCAGGCGACGACCAGCGACCATGGGATGGCCAGGCGGCCCAGTCCGGGGGCGCCGTCCGAACGCCGACCCGTGACCAGACCGAGGGCGCCAGGCAGGTCCGACAACCTCGCGAGGCGGCTCCGGTACCCGGTGCCCGGGCCTGGCTCGCCTCGCTGCCAGGTGGCAACCAGAAAGGTGGCGACCGACAAGGCCCAGACGGTCACGTTGAGCAACGTGAAGCGATTGCCACCGCACAGGAGGAAAGTGGCGGCCCCAAGGATCGCCGAGGCGCCAAGGACCTGCATCCGGATCGGACGCGCGCGGGTCAAGGTGCGCGCCTCGACGGCGCGCAACGCGAGGTCGCCCACGGTCAGGGACCCGGCCACAGCACTGCGTCGCCTCGCCGGCCACGGGGACAAGGCGCCATCCGAGGCGACGGCGACTCCGGCGAGGAGCATGACGGCGGCGAGCGCGTGACCAAGGAAGGTCACGTGCCCGGTCATGGGATCGAACGGATTCGCCCGCACCTGCGTCACGATGGCCAGTCCCGCGCCACCAAGGACCAGGATCGTTCCAAGGGTGTCGGGGCCGAGCCACCCGGGCGCCCGGCGGCGCAACCGCGAGGTCGGGTCCAACCGCTCTGCGGTACCCGTTACCGCCGTCAACACCCGCGTCTGCCCGCGGAACCGATGCGGTGCCATGGGACGATCGGGCCGACAAGCTCGATCAGGTTGGGGTTGGCCGTCCGCACCGCGTGATTGTAATCGCGGCTTCCGGCGCGACCGCGACTGCACTCCTCCTCTTTGGGGTTGACCCGCGCGAGGTCTCGTGGCATCGTCGCGTGATGGACGGGGCACGATCTGAAAGCGAACCGGTAGCTACTTCCGAGCTGGTCAGGCAGGGACTGGTCGTCCTCGGACGCGGCGTCCTGATCGAGGCGGGAGTCGACCTCTGCCATCCCTTGCGCGACGGCACGAGGCGTCCGGTCCAGATCGGCGACGGGTGCGTGGTCCGGTCTGGGACCGTCATCTACTCCGGTGTCACACTTGGCGCGGAGTGCCAGACCGGACATGGCGCGACCATTCGCGAGGATGTCACCATCGGGACGTCAAGCGTGATCGGCACCGGAGCCGTGGTGGAGTTTGGCGCGACAATCGGTTGCCGCGTCCTCGTCCAGACACGCGCCTACGTCACGGCGCACGTCATCGTCGAGGACGACGCCTTCCTTGGTCCTGGCGTGGTCACGACCAACGACCGTCGTATGCTCTGGCGCCGCGCCGGCGCGAACGCCGAACTCTCCGGCCCGCGCTTCCGGCGCGGTTGCCGCGTTGGTGCGGGCGCGATCATCCTTCCGGGGGTCGAGATCGGTGAGTTTGCATTCGTCGGCGCCGGTGCCGTTGTCACGCGCGACGTGCCCGCCCTTGCGCTTGTGGTCGGCAATCCGGCCCGGATCGTTCGCATCATGACCTCAACCGAGGATCCGATCCTGGACTGATGACCGCCGGTCCGACCTGCTCTCGAAAACTTCCCGCACCGTGAAGCTTTATGCAAGCGCCCGGGGGGTATGCCGGTTGAGGGGGCATCACGGGAGGCCGAGACGGACCCGGAGCAGGTCGCGCGCCGTCCTTGCGACAAGTGACCAGCGCGCACCAGTCTGCACGCCGCTAACCCGAGGGACGTATCGAATGGGAACCTCAACGACAGGTCCTCGCGCCTGCGCGCGCCGGAGCATCTCGGCATACAAGGCGGCACTGCCGGTGAACCGGAAGGGGTCACCCCGGAGCGCGTCGTGTCTGAAAAGGTGGATGTAGTTCGGATTGCGAACGCGTACCCCAGCCAGGAGCGCGACCGCGTGGCGGTTCGCCCACGAGACGAGTCCCCGCCACGCGGAGTAGTCCGCGCGCGAGGAGGTGTAACCGGCAACCACGGCGACGCCGTGCCGGGCACCGAGGAACCGGTCGATATCTCGCAAGTCCATCGCGAGGTCAGCCGGGATCACCATGAACCAGTCACCCCGCGAGGCCTGAAACCCGGTGGCGATTGCCTGGCCAACGCCTTGGTTCCGTCCATGCCGGACCAAGTGAACGCGCCCGTCGCGAGCAGCGATGGCCTCCACGCGTGAGGCTGTCGCGTCGCGGCTGCCATCGTCGATGACGACGAGCTCCCATGTCTCGCCTGAGGCAACGAGGTGGGCGACGATCGCCTCGACCGACGCCTCGATCTGCGCCTCCTCGTTGAACGCGGGCATGGCGACCGATATCGTTGGGCGCTCGCGATTGGTGTCCAAGATCGCGGCTTCCCTATCGAATTGCTGCTGACACGCGCCCGACGCTCCGCAGGCGAAGGGACGGAAGTTGGGTCGCCGACGGCGCGGTTCCCCTCGATGGTACGGACACCATGCGCCGTGGACGCACCGCTTTCCCGGGGTGGGGCCTGGTCCGCGAGCAACCGCGTCCCCTCCGGGATGTTGGGTGACGTGCGGGCTTTGGTGGGCCGTGCGGGCGATGGGGCTGGGGGTCGCCGCGATGCGTTACCTGCAAAACGGGGTCTGGTCCGCGGGCATCCTTGCCCGCTCCGGGATGTTGGGTGACGTGTGGGCCTTAGTGGGCACGCGTACTGGGTGCGCGGGCTTCCAGCCCGCTCCGCCGCGTGGGTGTCTCCATGATGTGTGACGTGCAAAACGAGTACCGCGGAGCGGGCACCCCCGGTCGCCAAACCCTTCCTAACCGAATCGCCCGTGTAGTTTCAGACGAATGTTGGGACAGATGACCACCGGGGAAGGCGCCGTTGGCGTCGCTGACGGATCGTGGCTCGTCACCGTGAATGAGGACGGGAGCCTCGAGGTGTCTTTCGCGGTGCCCGGTGCCGCCGTTCCGGCTGCGCGATTTCACTGCGCATCGAACGGAGAGCCTCGCGCCGTCCGCGGATCGGCTGGCGTGGCAGCGGACGATGCGGCGCGCGTGATCGACAACTATCTCGCCCGCTGCGCGGCGGGGGGATGGGCCCGCACGATCCACGATTGGTACCCGTCCGACGACGTCTCACGTGTCGAGATCGCCTCTTGTTCAGGCGAGACTGCCGACCGCGTCTCCTCGCCAGTGGTCACTCGCGGGACGGACGCGCACGTCGCCGAGGCCCTCCACTGGGCGGGCTTGCCGTTGGCGGATGGAGTCCCTGGCGAGCGCCTGGCAGCGACCGAACGGGGGCGCCCAGTCGCGGCGACTTCGCTTGGACGCCTCGCATGGGTAGCGACTGTCGAGCCTGCGCAACAGGCCTGCGCCGTGTACCTCCTCGCGCAGTCAGACGGGACGAACGACCGGGTGCCGGCGTGGCAAGTTGCGTCAGTATTGCGTTTTCCGCACGCCCGGGCCGGCACGTCGACGACCGCGAGTTTCCTTCCCGCCGACGATGCGACCACGGCGGCGGGTCTACTCCAGGCCGACGGGAACCAGATCCGCGACCGGGCCACCCGAATGGCGTCCAGCTGGGCAATGCGCTGCGGCGCGATCGTTTCCGAGCTTGAATCCCGCCTTCGCGCGATGGTGACCCCAACGAACGCTGCGTTCATCCTGGCGATGGCGGCATACGCATTGACACGCCTGTGGAGGCTCGAGGACTTCCCGACCTTTTTCCACGGGGACGAGGCATTTCAGGTGGTTGCTGCCAAGAGCCTCGTGGAGCACCAGTTCAAGAACGAGCTTGGCGTCCCCCTGCCGCTGTATTTCGCCAATACGGGAAGTTGGGCGCCCCTGGTCACCGTGTATCTGCACGTCGCGTCTACCGAGCTGTTCGGCCTCTCCGTCCAGGTCGCGCGAGGCACGTCCTCCGTTGTCGCGATTGTCGGGGGCGCGGCCTTGGCGCTGTTCGCCCGTGACTCGCTTCGGCTTCGAATCTGGTGGGCAGTTCCGCTTCTCCTCGCGGCGGTTCCGACGTGGTTCCTCCACTCGCGGACGACGTTCGAGACCGCGTACTGCGTATCGGGGTATGCCTTCTTCCTGTGGGCGTACGGGCGCTACCGCGACGGGCGAGGGACTTGGGGTGTCGTGGCGGTCCTCGCGGCGGCCTTCACGTTCTACACGTACACGAATGGCCAGCTCATCATCGCGGTGACCGCGGCCATCCTCGCCGCGGCGGACGCGCGACATCACTGGCGCATGCGTTCCCACCTGCCAGTTCTCGTCGCCACCGGCGTCACTTGTCTCGTCCCGCTCGTCGCCTACTTGCGCGCAGCGCCGGATGCGACGACCGACCAGCTGTGGCGGGTCTCGTCGTACCTCGTCAGGGACACCCCGATCGTCGAAAAGGCCCGCCAGTTCGTCCTGCACTACGCCGCTGGGCTAGACCCGAGGTACTGGTTCCTGGCAAACCCCCACGAGCTATCCCGTCACGCGATGCTCGGGTATCCCAACGTGCCCGCGTGGTTCGTGCCGTTCGTCGCCCTCGGCCTCGCAGCGGCGCTCCTCGGGGTCAGCCGGCCGGCCAACCGCCTCGTCCTCGTCGCGCTTGTCGCGACCCCGGTTGGCGCGAGCCTGGCAGACGTCGGGATCACCCGGGTCCTGGCGGTCATCGTCCCACTCGTCCTCCTCGCGGCCATCGGCCTGGACCAGGCTGTCGCGCTTGCCGGGTCAATCGCGCGGCGCGTCGCGACCCCGAGCGAGGGACTCCCGCCGGCCGTTGCGAACGTGGAGGCCCGGCCTTCTCGGCGAAGTGCGGTCGTGCTCTCGTCGGCATTATGGGTCGGGCTCGCGCTGCCGGCGGGCGTCATGGCCCGCGATGCGCTGGTAAACGGCCCGACGTGGTTCACCGATTACGGCCTCTACGGCCAGCAATGGGGCGCCGTCCAAGTCTTCGGCCAGATCGTCGCTCGAGCAGCCGCTTCGCCGGACGACGTGTTCCTGATCTCTTCGACGTGGGCGAACGGGACCGACGTGTACTTGCCCTTCTTCGTTCCTTCGCTGCAAAAGGGCGGGCGCGTGCGGATGGGCAACGTCCGCGACCTGCTGGCGTCGCGGCGCGACCTTTCCCGAACGATGGTCTGGGTGATGACCGCGGACGAACTCGAACTCGCGCGTGCCGCGAAAAAATTCCGGGTGATCGATGTCGACTCTCAGATGCGCTATCCCGATGGTTCGCCCGGCTTCGCGTTCGTGCGCCTCGAGTACGCGTCAAATCTCGAGGACCTGATCGCGGTGGAGCGAGCGGCCCGTGTCGCCCTCCGGACTGGGCAGGCCGTCGTGGACGGACAGGCCCTTCCGGTCAGGCACACGAACCTCGACGCGGGGTCGCTGGCTGACATCTTTGACGGGAACCCACGCACCCTGGGCCGGTTCAATGGCGGGAATCCGGCATCGATCGAATGGTCGTTCCCGGTGCCACGGGTGGTTCAGCGCCTCGAGCTCCAGATGACCGCGGGGAACTGGCGCGTCGCCGCGCGGGTCCTCCGGCCGGGCGGGGAAATCGTCGAGGTCGAACGCGACATCGACGCGCGAAGCGACCCGGCAGTCGTCCTCGACCTGCCCGCCGGCGAGGCGATGGCGATCCGCCTCGTGATCGCAAGTCGCGTCCACGGCAACGAGGCGATCATCCATCTACGGGACGTCACGTGGTCGTGATCGGCTCTGGTCAGCCTGCCAGGACCGTCGCCGAGTGGCACGGCCCGGGCGTCACGGTCGTGGTCACGGTCCTCACCGGCGAGGCAAGGGTTGGCGGACCGGTCACGTGGGGCGTCGCGGATCGTGCGCCATGGGCGGCGGGGTTGCCCCGCGCGCTCGTCGTCGCCGCATCGGTCCACCTTCCATCGCCGATCGCGGATGGCGAGACGTCGTGGCAGTTCGCGATCGCCGCCGACACCGGTCCCCCCGTCGCTCGCACGCCGTCGTGGGTGCTTGCCGGCGACTCCCGAGCGGCCGTGGAGGCGATCGCCGGTCTTCGTCGCGGGGCGCCGCTCGCTCTTGGGGCCTGCGCGATCATGGCCACCCTCCACGAACTGGAAGGGGCGGCTTCCGTCCTCCGTGGCGCGACCGGCGCGATCGAACCGCTGCGCGCGCCGTGCTTCGCCTGGTCCGATGGCGAGATGGCCTGCGTCCTCGGCTGCGGTGTGGACGGCGACGAGGTGTACTGGGACCTCGCGGTCGCAAGGCATGTGCCCGACGCGCCTAGCGAAGGGGCATGGGAGCTGGCCTTCCGGGCGTCCGCGTACGTGCACGGAGTGGTCGGGCGCGAGGGGGATGGCCAACCCCTCAGCCTGCGGGACTTGGCATCCCGACCCCCTGATCTTGAGCCGCTCGAGCCCTCCTCCCTTTCGCCGCGAAGCGTCGGGGGGTTTCAGCAACGGGTGGGGGTAGCCCGTTCTCAGCTCTCCCGCCGGGTGGGCGCGCTTGGGGCAGATGGAAACGGGGGCCGTCCTCGCTCTGCCGTCGCCGCACTGCTCGAAGTGAACGGGGGCGCCCCCGGCGTCGCCTACCCCCAGATCGTCCCTTCGTTGGCCCCGATCCTCTCGGGGTCAGGCACCCCGTGGCCACATAAGATTGCGCTGTCGGTCGACCGACTTGAAGCGGCCGTCCAAGCCCTTCCCGTCGTCGGGGCGAACCTCCCGCGCGCCCTCTTCTGGTTCGGGATCGCCCTCTACCTGGTCACTCGCCTGTGGGGCGTCGCCGAGTACCCGATCGCGTTCGACGGGGATGAGGCAGGCATCGTCGTGCTGGGTCGGGCACTCCTGGAGTCCGGGTTTCGCGACGGGAATGGCATCTGGTTTCCGGTCTTCTTCTCGTACCCGAACTGGAACCCGGACGTCGGCCTCTACGCCCACTTGCTTGCGTCGTCGATCTTCGGCGTGTCCGTCCCGGTCGCCCGGACGACCGCAGTCATCCTTACGCTCCCGGCCCCGTTCGCCTTGGCGGCCGCCCTGCGATGGGGGTTCGCCGCTCGTGGATGGTGGTTGGCGCCCTTCCTCCTGTCGGCCTTGCCTGCCTGGTTCCACCTCTCGCGCACGGCGTACGACACCGCCACCTGGGTGGCCTTCTTCGCGTGCGCCGTCGCCGCCTATTTCCGGTACCGGTTCCACGATCCCCGGTGGTCGCTCCAGTTCGTCGCCTTCCTCCTCCTGACGTTTTATTCCAATGCGATCGCCCACCTGTACGCGGTCGGGCTCGGACTGGCGGCCACCGTCATCGACTGGCGCTACCACCGCACGAACTGGCGTGCCCTGTGGCCAGCCCTCGCGCTCGCCTGCGCGGGTGCCTTGCCCCTGGCCACGTTCCTATCGAAGAACCCCGGATACCTCTCGCAGCGCCTTGGGTCGGCCCACCCGCATTGGGGGGACGGAACCCGACCGCTCGCGGACGTCGCCGAGGCGGCCTGGCGCACCGCGATCGGCTCGTTGCACCCGATGGTCTGGTTCGTCACCCAGGATCGCGGGCGATACGTCGACGTCACCGGCTACCACAACTACTACCCCGGGACGTTGCCGCTCCTGCCGTGGTGGGTCGCTCCGCTCGTCCTGCTCGGCATCGCCAGCCTCGCGCTCCCGGCGCTACGAGGCCGTCGCGCCATCCTCGTCGCCCTGATCGCCCTGTCGTTCGCGCCGACGGCGATCGCCCGCTTCGCACCCACGAGGTCCCTTGGTGCGATCGTGCCGGTCGTCCTGCTCGCCACGGTCTGGTTCGATGCCCTCCTTCCTGCGCGTCGACGGCTGGCAGTCATCGCCGCCACGATCGCCATTGCCGTGACCACGACGAGTGCGATCGCCACGTTGGTTGCCTCCCTGACGACCCAATCGGCCCGCGTCCAGGATTACGGTGGGTACGGCATCCAGTGGGGGAGCAAGGAAGTGTTCGCCCTGGTGAACCGCCGCCTCCGGGAGACGCCGGGGTCGCGCGTGATGGTCACGACCGACTGGACGTGGGGCGCGCATCACTTCATCAAGTTCTTCCTCGACCCGCGCGACCTTGCATCCGGGCGCGTCTTCCTCGGATCCCTCGAGACGATCATGAAGTCACGGGAGCCGTGGGGGCCGGACCTCTGGGCGATCCTGTCGCCGGCCCAATTCGACTTCCTCTCGGAGCGCACGAGGGCGGGGGCCGCGAACGGAACCGCCACTCGCGTCACATCGATCGAGGTGATCGACGAGATCGCGCATCCGGACGGGTCACCCGGGTTCGTGATGGCCCGTCTCCGCGAGTCCGCCGGGATCGACCAGATCCTGGCGGTCGAGCGCGCGGCGTCGATACGGCCGACCTTCTCCCAGATGACGATCAGCGGGGACCGCGCAACCGTCGGGACCACCCTCGTCGAGGACGGCGCGGTCGAACCCGTGCTCAATGCCATGCCAGGCGCCCTCGTGCGTTTCGCTGGCCCCAACCCGACGCTTCTGGACGTCACCTATGACGACCCGCGGGGCGTCTCGTCCATCTCGATGACGCTCGGTGCGGGCATGTGGCGCGTCACGGCCCGCCTCCATCGCCCAGCCGGGGGCGTTCCCCTCGAGGTCACCGGCACCGGCGTGCCATCCGGGCAAGATTCCCTGGTCGAGATCGCCGTCAGCCGCGAACCGTTCGTGGCGAAACGGATCACCTACGAGATCTTCCAGCCAAACGCGACCGAGGATGACTCGACGGTCCACCTCTACAAGGTGGTCGTTCTCCCCTGACGGGTCCGGTGCGGATCGAGCGGTTGACGACGGGCCTCCCGGACCGGTATCGTGGCATCACTCGTTTCCCGTTTCCGGGGCGCGAGCTTCCCAGCCCCTACAGTTGCTGCCCTGACAGGGAGCAGTAGCCGGACAACGGCGCACACAGCGAACCGACGGTTGGTGCAAGTCGGCGTCGCCCGCCCGGCGAACTCGCCCTCGAGCTGTCCTCGCGAATCGCCGTGAAGGTGACTAGCCGGGACCGGACGCCCCCGATATCGGGCTTCAAGCGGGCGAAAGTCCCCCGCGCCAACGCGCGGCGGGCACGAGTCCCCGGGCGGGCCGCGTGCCCGGCCGGGACATCAGCGCCAATTGGGGTGGTACCACGGGATCGGCTCTCGTCCTCAGGACGAGGCCGTTTTTTTGTGCCGTTCGGCGCCGCCGGGGCACGACCGAGGAGACGTCGATGCAGCGACTTACCGGAGCGCAGATCCTCTGCGAAAGCCTCCTGAAGGAGGGCGTCGACACGATCTTCGGCATGCCAGGTGGCGCCGTCATCCCGTTGTACGACACGCTCTTCCAGTACCCGTTCCGGCACGTCCTGTGCCGCCACGAGCAAGGCGCGTCGCACATGGCTGACGGCTACGCGCGCATCACGGGAAAAGTCGGCGTCTGCCTCGGGACCTCAGGCCCCGGGGCGACCAACCTCGTCACCGGCATTGCGACCGCGATGATGGACTCCGTGCCAATGGTCGCGATCACCGGCCAAGTGCCGACCTACATGATCGGCAAGGACGCCTTCCAGGAGACCGACACCACCGGCATCACCATGCCCATCACGAAGCACAACTACCTCGTGATGGACGTGAATGACCTGGCGCGGGTGGTCAAGGAGGCGTTCCATATCGCGCGCACTGGCCGTCCGGGGCCTGTTCTGATCGACATCCCAAAGGACGTGACGACGAACTTCGCCTCGTACGTCTACCCGTCGCGCGTCCACCTGCCCGGCTTCCGGCCACGCGTGCAAGGTCACGCCCGCCAGGTCCGCCAGGCGGCGCGGCTGATCGAGGCTGCCAAGCGCCCGATCATCATCGCCGGCCACGGGATCATCCTGTCAGGCGCGTTCGCGGAATTGCGGGAATTTGCCGAGAAGACCCAAATCCCCGTCCTGACGACCCTCCTCGGCATCTCCGCGTTCCCGGAGACCCACCCGCTCTATCTCGGGTGGCCGGGAATGCACGGGATGTACTACGCCAACATGGCCATCTCGCACACGGACTGCATGGTAGCGGTAGGCATGCGCATGGACGACCGCGTCACCGGTCGACTGAATGCCTTCGCCCCCCATGCGCAGATCATCCACATCGACATCGACCCTGCCGAGCTCGGGAAGAACGTCCCGACCGCCGTGCCGATCGTTGGCGACGCCAAGCACGTGTTGGAGGCCCTCACTGACGAGGTGAAGCCGGGCCACCATCCCGACTGGATGCAGACCCTCGCGCAATGGCGGATCCAGCACCCGTCCCTGGCGCTGCCGGAACGGCCGGAAACGATGTCCTCGCCCTGGATCATCCGCGAGCTCTACCACGCGACCGAGGGGAAGGCGGTACTGGTCACCGACGTGGGCCAGGCGCAAATGTGGGCGGCGCAACACTACTTCTTCGAGCGCCCGAACACCCACGTCACCAGCGGCGGGCTTGGCCCCATGGGGTATGCCCTGCCCGCGGCGATCGGCGTGCAGATCGGCAAGCCCGACGAGGAGGTCTGGTGCATAACCGGTGATGGCGGTTTCCAGATGACCCTGGAGGAGCTATCGGTCCTTGTCGAGGAGAAGCTTCCGGTCAAGATCGCGTTGTTCAACAACGGCTACCTCGGCATGGTCCGGCAGTGGCAGCAGCTCTTCTTCGACCGGCGCTACGCGGGCGTGAAGATGTGGAATCCGGACTTCGTGAAGCTCGGCGAGGCCTACGGCATCCCGACCGTCCGCGTCTCCCAGGTGGATGACGTGCGGAACGCCCTCGACTGGGCGCGGGGCATCGATGGCCCGGCGATGATCGAGTTCGTCGTCGAGGCCGAGGAGAACGTCTTCCCGATGGTGCCCCCCGGCGCCTCCTTGCAGGAGACGATCGAGAACGCCGAGGAGGTCGCTCCGAAGATGCGCCAGGTCGCCGTCGCCGTGGGTGGCGACGCCGGCGGCGTGTGAAGCACGTCCGGAGGAGATGCCCACGATGAAGCACACCCTCGTCGCGCTCGTCGAGAACCAGCCCGGCGTCCTGCAACGGGTCGCCAACCTCTTCTCGCGCCGCGGCTTCAACATCGAGAGCCTGACGGTCGGCCATACCGAGACCGAGCGGACGAGCCGCATGACCATCGTCGTCGATGGCGCCAAGACGCAAGTCGAGCAGGTGATCAAGCAGCTGTACAAGCTGATCGACGTCCTGCGCGTCAGCGACGTGACCGACGACCGCACCGTCGAGCGCGAACTGGCCCTGATCAAGGTCCACTGCCCGTCGGCGACCAACCGCGTCGAGATCGCGAACCTCGCCGAGATCTTCAGGGGCCGGGTCGTCGACGTCGCTCCCGACGCCGTCATCGTCGAGGTCACCGGCAACGACGAGAAGATCGACACCCTCCTCGGGATGCTGCGCCCCTACGGGATCAAGGAGATGGTGCGGACCGGCGTCATCAGCATGGTCCGGGGCTCCCAGGTGACGGCGCGGGTGACCGATGCACGGATGCTCGACGCCGCGGGATAGCGCCAGGCGGAACGACCCCCACCCCCTGCCCCTCGCCCGCCTGGCGGGAGAGGGGAGACGCTCATGACCGTGCCGGATTGCCGGGACGGAAGGAAGGAATCCTCACGTGGCGCAGATGTACTACGACGCCGACGCCGACCTCGGGCGGTTGCGCGGCAAGACGGTGGCGATCCTGGGCTTCGGCAGCCAGGGGCACGCGCACGCCCTGAACCTGCATGACAGCGGCGTGACGGTCATCGTCGGCCTCTACGAGGGTTCCCCGTCGCGCGCGAAGGCGCTGGCCGCCGGCCTCCAGGTCGGCACGGTCGCGGAGGCGACGCGGGCCGCCGACTACATCATGTTCGCCCTCCCGGACCAGATCCAGCGCGACGTCTACGTCCACGAGGTCGCGCCAAACCTGACCGCGGGCAAGACCATCATGTTCGCCCATGGGTTCAACGTGCATTTCAACCAGATCGTCGCGCCCGCCGACGTGGACGTGAGCATGGTCGCCCCGAAGAGCCCGGGCCACCGCGTGCGGGAGGTCTTCGTCGAGGGATCTGGGGTCCCGTGCCTCTTCGCGATCCACCAGGACGCTTCCGGGCATGCTCGCCAGGATGCCTTGGCGTACGCGAAGGGCATCGGCGGCACCCGCGCTGGCGTCCTTGAGACGACCTTCCTGGAGGAGACCGAGACCGACCTCTTCGGCGAGCAGACCGTCCTGTGCGGTGGGGTCAGCGCACTCGTCAAGGCGGCCTACGAGATCCTCGTCGATGCCGGGTACCAGCCCGAGCTCGCCTACTTCGAGACCATGCACGAGCTCAAGCTGATCGTCGACCTCTTCTACCAGGGTGGCCTTTCCTACATGCGCTACTCGGTGTCGGACACGGCGGAGTACGGCGACTACGTCACGGGCCCGCGGATCGTCACCGACGAGGTCCGCGACGAGATGCGCCGCATCCTGTCCGAGATCCAGGACGGCACCTTCGCCCGCAACTGGATCCTCGAGAACCAGGCCGGGCGTCCGTCGTTCCTGGCGACGCGCCGTCGCGAGGCGGCCCATCCCATCGAGGTGGTCGGCAAGGAGCTTCGCTCCAAGATGAGCTGGCTGAACGCCAAGTAGGTTCTGTCCCCTTCCCGCCTCAGTGCGGGGCGCTTGCGGCAGATGGAGGGGGCTATGGGTGGGGCGGTGTTTCCCTCTCCCGCCGCAGCGCGGGGCGCTTGCGGCCAATGAAGGCGGATAACGATGGTGGGGGCTTCGGGCTGGGCGGTGCTTCACTCTCCCGTTGGTCCGCGGGCAACCGCGTCCCCCGGGGGGTGGGAGGCGGTGCTTCCTTCCCCCGTGAGAGTTTTCAGGCCTGGGGGCCAGGCAGGATCCAGGAGGACGCGATGCGACGCATCAAGATCTTCGACACGACGCTCCGGGACGGCGAGCAGGCCGCCGGGGGCGCCCTCACCTTCGACGAAAAGATCGAGATCGCGCGCCAGCTTGAACGGCTGGGGGTCGACTGCATCGAGGCCGGCTTCCCCGCGACCTCGCCAGGCGACTTCCATGCCGTCGAGGCGGTCTGCGAGCTCGTGCGGGACTGCCAGGTCGCCGCGCTCTCCGACGCGAAGCTGCCGAACATCGAGACGACCGCCCGTGCCCTCATGAAGGCCGTGGCGCCTCGCCTCCATACCGTCCTCTCGACCAGCGACATCCACCTGAACTACCAGCTGCGCATCAGCCGCGAGCAGGCCTTGGACATGGCGGTCGCCGCGGTGAAGCTTGGTCGCAGCTTCCTGCCGGAGGTCGAGTTCTCGGCGATGGACGCCGCGCGCTCGGACCGGGAGTTCCTGTGCCGCGTCTTCGAGGCGACCATCGACGCCGGCGCGACGGTCATCAACATCCCGGACAGCGTCGGCTACATGCAGCCCCACGAGTTCGCCGACCTCGTCGCCTACGTCATGTCGCACGTCCCGAACATTGGCCGCGCCAAGGTCTCGGTGCATTGCCACAACGACCTCGGGCTGGCGACCGCGCTATCCCTCGCCGCCGTGCGGGAGGGCGCCGAGTGGGTCGAGTGCACCATCAACGGTGTCGGTGAGCGGGCCGGTAACGCCGCCCTCGAAGAGATCGTGATGGCCATCAAGACCCGGGCCGACGCCTTCGGGTGCGAGACGGGCATCAAGACCGAGCAAATCTGGCGCACGAGCCGCATGGTCGCGTCGTACATGGGCTTCCCGGTCCAGCTGAACAAGGCGATCGTCGGCGGCAACGCCTTCGCCCACGCCTCCGGACTCCACCAAGATGGCATGCTCAAGGACCGGATCACCTACGAGATCATGACCCCGGGCAGCATTGGCCGCACTGACTCCCGCATCGTCATGTCCAAGCATTCCGGTCGGAACGCCTTCCGCGACCGCCTCAAGGCGCTCGGGTACGCCCTCTCGGACGAGGAGTTCCTGCGCGCCTTCCGCGCGTTCAAGGAGATCGCCGACAAGAAGAAGGACGTCACGGACGGTGACGTTGAGGCCGTGGTCGCCGACCAGGTCCTCGTCGTGGCGGAGACCTTCCACCTTGACCGCTTGCAGGTCAGCTGCGGGGAACCGTCGATCCCGACGGCGACGGTGAGGATCATCCGGGCCGGCGGGTCCGTCGCGCAGGACGCCGCCACCGGCAGCGGACCCGTCGAGGCGGCCTGCAATGCGATCGACCGGATCGTTGCGCTGCCGGTCAAGCTGGTGGAGTTCACCGTCCACTCGGCATCATCCGGCACCGACGCGATCGGCGAGGTGTCGGTAAAGGTCGAGTCCGAGGCCGAGGGCACCTTCGTCGGCCGCGGGGCAAGTACCGACATCATCGTGGCATCGGCGAGGGCGTACCTCAACGCCATCAACAAGGTGGTCGCCGCCGCGCGTGATCGCGTCGCCGGTCAGGGACGACGTGCGAACGTCGCCTCCGTCGCATCAGTCGCCCCCGCGGGCGCCCCCGCGGTCCACGCCTATCCCGAACCACTGCGCCACTGACATCCCAGGAGCGTTCCCCCTCGCGTCCCGCCGGCCAAACATTGACGGAGTCGAGCAAGCCAATGAGTTCCCCGCGCACCCTCTTCGAGAAGATCTGGTCATCGCACGTCGTGCGCGAGGCGCCAGGCGAGCCCGCCCTCCTGTATGTCGACCTTCACCTTGTCCACGAGGTGACCTCGCCCCAGGCGTTCGAAGGCCTGAGGATGTCGGGTCGGCGCGTCCGGCGCCCGGACCTCACCGTCGCGACGATGGACCACAACGTGCCGACGACGGACGGGCCAGTGGAGGACCCGGTCTCCCAGCAGCAGATGGACGCCCTCGCCACCAACTGCGCGGAATTTGGCGTGCCCCTCTACGACCTGCATTCCCCGCGGCAGGGCATCGTCCACGTGATCGGTCCCGAGTTGGGATTGACCCAACCCGGAACCACGATCGTGTGCGGGGACAGCCACACGTCCACGCACGGCGCCATGGGGGCACTCGCATTCGGCATCGGCACCTCCGAGGTCGAGCACGTCCTCGCCACGCAGACCCTGTTGCAGGCCAAGCCCCGCACGATGGAGGTCCGGGTTGACGGCGCGCTTTCGACGGGCGTCACGGCGAAGGACATCATCCTCTCGGTGATCGGCCGCATCGGTACGGCTGGCGGCACGGGCCAGGTCCTCGAGTACACCGGGAGCGCGATCCGGGCACTCTCGATGGAGGGCAGGATGACCGTGTGCAACATGTCCATCGAGGGCGGCGCGCGCGCAGGCATGGTCGCGCCGGACGAGACGACGTTCCGCTACCTCGAGGGGAGGCCGCACGCGCCGCAAGGGAAGGCGTTCGAGCGCGCCGTCGCCGCGTGGCAGCTCCTGCCGAGCGACACTGGTGCGACGTACGACCGCGTGGAAATCCTTGACGCATCGTGGATCGTGCCCCACGTGACCTGGGGTACAAACCCCGGCATGGTCGTGCCGGTCACCGGGCGCGTGCCCGACCCGGCCGCGGCGGCGGACGATACCGAGCGGCGCGCGACGGAGCGTGCCCTCGAGTACATGGGGCTGACCGCGGGGACGGCCATCGAGGACATCCCGATCGACCGGGTATTCCTCGGATCGTGCACGAACGGGCGCATCGAGGACCTCCGGGCAGCCGCCGGGATCATCCGTGGGCGAACGGTCAGCAAGCGCGTGAGTGCGATGGTCGTTCCCGGCTCGGTCAAGGTCAAGTGGCAGGCCGAGGCCGAGGGACTGGACAAGATCTTCCTGGCCGCCGGGTTCGAGTGGCGGAACGCCGGGTGCAGCATGTGCCTTGGGATGAACCCCGACATCCTCGCCCCGGGGGAGCGCTGCGCGTCAACCAGCAACCGCAACTTCGAGGGTCGACAGGGCAAGGGCGGCCGGACCCACCTCGTCAGCCCGCAGATGGCCGTCGCCGCCGCCATCGCCGGGCATTTCGTCGATGTCCGTGCCTGGGCAGGCGACGCCTAGCCCCGGCGGTAATTCCCTCTCCCGCCGCCGCGTGGGAGTTTTCAATCGCGTACGCGGATAACGACGGAGGGGGGTTCCTTCCCCCGTGAGCATTTTCCATCCGGAGGTGACCCGATGCAGCCATTCACGTCCTTGACCGGCGTCGCCGCGCCCCTTGACCGGGCTAACGTCGACACCGACCAGATCATTCCCAAGCAGTTCCTCAAGCGCATCGAACGCACGGGCTTCGGTCCGTTCTGCTTCTTCGACTGGCGATACCTCGATGACGGCACGCCCAATCCGGATTTCATCTTGAACCAGGCCGGTTACGAGACCGCATCCATCCTGGTCGCCGCACGGAATTTCGGGTCCGGCTCCTCGCGCGAACACGCGCCATGGGCCCTCGAGGACATGGGCATCAAGGCCATCCTTGCCCCAAGCTTCGCGGACATCTTCTACAACAACTGCTTCAAGAACGGCATGCTGCCGGTCGTCCTTCCGGAGGAAACGATCCGCGACCTGATGGCGCGCGCGACCGAGCGACCCGGGTACGTCCTGACCGTCGATCTTGAGCGACAGGTCATCGCCGACCAGGAAGGCGTGGTCGCGACATTCGACGTCGACCCCTTCCGGCGCGATTGCCTGCTCAATGGCCTCGACGACATCGGCCTGACGCTGCAGCATGTCGACTCGATCACGACCTTCGAGAACGCGCGGCCCGATGGCCTGCCGGTGACTACACCTGCCGCCTGAGCGGCAACGGTAGACCCGCCCGTGCCCGCCATGCCAGTAGCGCTGGCGTCCCGCCCCCATTCTTCACCAGGAGGGCCACTCACCATGTCGATGCTTCCAACAGCCGCCCACCAGCCCACGATTGCCGTCCTCCCGGGCGACGGGATCGGCGTCGAGGTCACCGAAGTGGGAGTCCGGGTCGTCCGGGCGGTGGCCGCGCGATCCGACTGGTCCTTTCACGCGCGGTCTGGCCTGGTCGGGGGCGCCGCCATCGATGCTGCCGGGTTGGCCCTGCCCCAGGAGACGCTTGACCTCGCCGCCGGGTCGGACGCGGTGTTCTTCGGTGCGGTTGGGGGTCCCAAGTGGGACAACCCGTCCGCACCGGTCCGTCCCGAACAAGGGATCCTCGGGTTGCGGAAGGCGCTCGACCTCTATGCAAACCTGCGTCCCGTCAAGCTCTCTCCCGCGCTCCTCTCCCAGTCGGTGCTGAAGGAGGAGGTCGTCCGCGGCACCGACATGGTCGTGGTGCGCGAGCTGACCGGGGGCCTGTACTTCGGCAAGCCGAGCCGCCGGTGGCGTGGACCTACCGGGTGGCGCGCCGTCGATACCCTCGCCTACAGCGAGCATGAGATCGAGCGGGTCCTGCGGGTCAGCTTCGAACTGGCCAGGGGTCGGCGCAAGAAGGTCACGTCGGTAGACAAGGCGAACGTCCTCACGACCGGACGCTTCTGGCGGGAGATCGCAACGCGCGTCGGCGCCGAATACCCGGATGTGCAACTCGAGCACGTCCTGGTCGACTCGGCAGCGATGTACCTGATCCGTCGGCCCGCGACGTTTGACGTCATGGTCACGGAAAACATGTTCGGTGACATCCTGACGGATGAGGCGTCCGTCCTCGCCGGATCGATGGGCATGTTGCCCTCCGCGTCGCTCGGGTCCGGAACGAACGCGTGCGGGGGGGTTCAGGGCCTGTACGAGCCAATCCACGGCACGGCCATGTACACCCCGGAGGTCGTGGGCACGGGGCGCGCGAACCCGATCGCAGCAATCCTGTCCGCCGCCCTGATGCTCCGGTACTCCCTCGGCAGGCCGGATGACGCCGCCGCGATCGAAGCCGCGGTCGACCGCGTGCTCGCGGCTGGCTACGGCACCCCGGACATCGCCGGCCCGGGCACGGAAGTCGTGACGACCGACCGGATGGGCGACCTCATCATCGAGGCACTGTAAGCCTGGCGGAAGGGGGACACGGCTCCCTCAATATCCGCGTACGTGATCCCTCCCCGCCGGGGCTGGGTGGGGTGGGGTTCCTCCCTCCCCCGCCGCAGCGTGGGGCGCTTGCGGCAAATGGAAGGGGCCGTCCCGTTGATCCGCGGGCATCCCTGCCCGCCGTGGTGGTGGGGAGAGGAAAGCACCATCCCATCCCCGACCCTGCCGGAGCGCACGCCAATGACCGTACGAACCCGCCCAGTCGACCTCTATGACACCACGCTTCGAGACGGCGTCCAACGGGAAGGCCTGAGCCTCTCCCTCGACGACAAGCTGAAGATCGCTCAGCGGCTGGACCGCCTGGGCGTCCACTACATCGAGGGCGGATACCCCGGTTCGAACGAACGCGACCAGGAGTTCTTCGCGCGTGCCTCCCGGATGACCTGGCAGTGCGCCACGATCGTTGCTTTCGGGTCGAGCCGGTACAAGGACAACCGGGCCGACGTCGACCCGTCACTTCGCGCCCTTGTCGATGCCGGGACGACCGCCGTCACGATCGTGTGCAAGAACCACGCCGGGCAGGTCCGTGACGTGCTGGGGGTGCCCCTAGCCCAGAACCTCGAGATGATCGCCGACTCGGTCGCGTTCCTTCGTTCGCGCGGCAAGCGGGTCTTCTATGACGCGGAGCACTTCTTCGACGGGTGGAAGGCGGATCGCGAGTATGCGTTCGCTTGCCTGCGCGCCGCCGCGGGCGCGGGCGCCGAGGCCCTGGTCCTGTGCGACACGAACGGCGGGACGCTTCCCGGCGAAATTGGCGCGATCACCGGACTGGTGCACGCCGAGTTCGGCGCAGCACATGACATCGGCATCCATACCCACGACGACTGCGAGCTCGCCGTCGCCGGTGCCCTGGCCGCCTTTCACGCCGGCGCGACTCACCTGCAAGGGACGATCAACGGGTACGGCGAGCGATGCGGCAATGCGAACCTCTGCGCGATCGTTCCCACCCTCAAGCTCAAGCTCGGCGTCCCGTGCGTCAGTGACGACCAGCTGCGCTCGCTGACCGACGTCTCGCGCTTCGTGGCATCGGTGTGCAACCTCAACCCGGACCCGCACGCGGCGTACGTGGGCTCAAGCGCCTTTGCCCACAAGGCGGGCTATCACGCGGATGCGATGCGCAAGGACCCGATGAGCTACCAGCACGTCGCACCGGACGCCATCGGGAACGCGAGCCGCATCCTGATCTCCGAGTTGTCCGGCAAGGCCGCCGTCGCGTCTCGGGCCGAGGCCCTGGGGCTTGAACTCGGGTCACCCGATCGCGCGCGCCAACTCGCCCGACAAGTGAAGGAACTCGAGTCGCGCGGGTTCCAGTTCGAAGGTGCCGAGGCGTCGTTCGAACTCATGGCACGGCGGACTGACCCCGAGTATCGCGCGCCATTCGACCTCGTCGACTTCCTCGCCCTGGTCGAGTCACGCGACGGCCGTGAGATGCTGGCGGAAGCGATGGTCAAGGTCCGCGTGGATGGCGAGGTCATTCACACTGCCGGCGAGGGGAACGGCCCGGTCAACGCCTTGGACCAGGCCATGCGCAAGGCGCTTGTCTCTCGTTTTCCGCAACTGGCCCACGTTCGCTTGACGGATTTCAAGGTGCGGGTGATCGACGAGGGGGCGGGCACGGCCGCCTGGACGCGCGTGACGATCGACACGACCGACGGCGAAGCCACGTGGACCACCGTCGGGGGGTCCGCGAACATCATCGAAGCGTCCTGGTTCGCACTGGCGGACTCGATGGAGTACGCGCTGCTGCGCTGGCGCGCCGCGAGTGGCGCCCGCTGATTCCCCGATCGCACCACCAGACGCGGGGCGTCAGGGGGCGGGTCCGCCCTCGCGAGGCTTCAGTCGCCAGTGTTGTCGGGATCGATTCCCGCCGCTCGCAGGACCTCGGCGACAAACATCGCCTCTGGCATGCCTCCGACGATGTCAGCGCGAGCATTGACGACCGTTTTCGGCACGGCCTGCACCGCGAAGCGGGAACTGTACTCCTGGAACTCGCCGGCACTCACGACGTCAGCGGAGACCAGCGGCTGGGCGAGCGCGAACTGGTGGGCCAAACTGGCCACCCCGGGGCAGTGCGGTCAAGTGGGCGTCACGAAGACCTGCAGGTGGACCGGTTCACGCAACCGCCCGAGCGCCGCCAGCGTGTCATCGCTGAGCGTCGGCGCCGCGCGTGAAGCCGCCGTCACGGCATCCAGGAGGGTCATGAACTCGTAGCCGGTCGGCACGCCATACATGCGTACGCGCCCCGCCGCCGCTGGGGGGCTGCCGGATGGCAGACGCTTCTCGATCACGATGGCCGGGTCGAGTTCGACCCCGAATGCGGTCGTTTCGTCCGGGTCGGTCCGCGGATTCACCACTCGAACGTGAATTTTTTCCGAGAGAGCGGCGACCTCTCCAAGGAGTGCCTCGGTCTGCTTGCCGGTCGCGGACTCGTTGCGCCCGGGCACGAACAAGCCCGTCTGTGGCACGGCGAAGAGGATGACGTCGACGTCGTCCTCCAGGTCGCGTTCAAGGCGAAGCCGCACCCGCTCCACATCTGCTGGTCGCAGGAATGCCATCGGGACGGGCCTCCGATCGCGGTGTTGTGTCGGCGTAATGCGCGTCGGCCGCCGTTTTAGAAAAATACCATGCCCGGGCGCGGGGGCTTGTCGCGGACCCTACCAGATCAACCGGGACCCCTGTGCTAGACTTGCCCGCGCATTTCAGACCAAGAGTGGAAGCAAGATCGACGTGAAAGTCACCACCGAACGTCCCGAGCCCGGCGTCGCCGCCCTGACGATCGAATTACCTCCGGAAGAGCTTGAAGCTGAACTTGAGAAGGCGTGGCGACGCGTCGCGGCGCGTACCAACGTGCCTGGGTTCCGCCGAGGGAAGGCGCCGCGCGCGCTCGTCGAGCGTCATGTCGGTGCCGCCACAATCACGGAGGAGGCGGTCAACCACCTCGTCCCCGAGCGCTACGACGACGCGATCGAGCAGGAGGGCCTGCACCCGATCGAGCGCCCGCGGTTTGGGCTCGAGCAGGCTACGGTCGGCGAGCCCTTGGTCTTCACTGCCCGCGTCTCACTCCGCCCCGAAGTCACCCTTGGTGACGTCCAATCGATCACGGTCGAGCGACCGACCCTTGCAATCACCGACGACCAGGTCCAAAACGTCGTCACTCAGTTGCGCGAAAGTCGCTCTACCTGGCAGGCCGTCGATAGCGCGAAGGCAACGGCCGGCACGATGATCCACGCGGACATTGTCATGGACCTTGAGCCAGGCGACGAGTCCGGCAAGCGCAAGACGGAGCGAACCGGTTCCGAGGTGATCATCGGAGAGAACGGCTTCCCGGCGGGCTTCGACAGCGGCGTCGACGGGATGGGCGCTGGTGACGTGAGGACCTTTGCCGTGGTTTGGCAGGGCGTCCCGCGCACCAGCGAGGATGGCGTGGCCTCGGTCGAGGATCGTGATGCGTTGTTTACCGTGACGGTCCACGAGGTCCGGGAGAAGCGCCTCCCGGACGTTGATGACGCGTTCGTTCACGACGTGACCGGAGGGCAGGTCGCTGGCCTAGAGGCGCTGCGCGCTGACATCGGCCAGCGGCTCGCTTTCGAGGCGACCCGGCGCGCCCACTCTGAAATCGAAAACCTTGCCGTGGACGCGGCGATTGCCTTGTCCGAGTTCGAGGTGGCCGAGGCCTTGATCGATCTTGAGACCGATTACCTGGCTGCGGAAGAGAGCGCCTCGCTGACGCAGCGTCGGCTCACTCTTGAGCGCTACCTGCAGCTCACGGGCCAATCGAAGGAAGACTGGAGGGGCACGCTTCGCGAGTCGGCGATCCGGCAGCTCAGGGCGCGGACACTCCTCGACGCCGTCGCGGACGCCGAAGGCCTTCAGGTATCCGATGCCGAG
>CAMBEO010000038.1 GCA_945865725.1 Thermoflexus hugenholtzii JAD2
GCTCCCTCTTCGCCGACCGGTCCGCCTTCGTGGAGGACCGGACGTCCCTGCGGACCTACCAGGTCCGGACACGCCAGATGCAGTCCGGGTTCGGCGACCTCCTGACCCAAGGCACCCTATCGGCTGACCTCCGGGTGCGACGGATGTGCAAAGGCATCGACTCCCTGTGGCCGGCCCTCTGGACCTACCTGGATGTCCCCGGGGTCGAACCCACCAACAACGTGGCCGAACGTGCCATCCGGCCTGCCGTCCTGTGGCGCAAGGGGAGTTTCGGCACGCAGTCCGCGAGTGGTGCACGGTTCGCCGGTGCCATGCTGACGGTCGCGGCGACCTGCCGGATGCACGGCCTGGACCTGTTCGCCTACCTAGCCGAGGTCTGCACCGCGAGCATGGCCGACCTTGCCGTCCCCCAGCTCCTCCCCGCCTCCGCCTGACCCCAGGCTACCCCGGACGTGGCAGGACCAGTCACCTGGTGCGCGTTCCCAACCGACCCCCGTGAACGGTTACGGAAGCACCACGGTGAATTGGAGCGGCACGTAGAAGAAGGAGCCCCTGACGGGGTGAGAGAAGTTCCGGGCATGACGCAATGCCACTCCTTTCGTTCTCTGTTATTTCTATACTTTACTTATTCTTTAATGCTGTGTGATGGTACCCTGACGTATGGTTCCCAGTGCCACCCCGGTTCGGCATGCCATCGCCATCGACGCGCGCAAGTTGGGCGAGACCGGGATTGGTCGATATGCGCAGCATCTCCTCAGCGCTGTCGGGAAGTCGCCTGAGGCGGACCGGTACCGTTGGCGCGCGTACTCCCACGCTGACCGCTGGGCGCATGCTGTCGGGATGCCCGTGGGGACCATTCGTGAGACAGTGTGGTCTGGTGGGTACGGGCCGCTCCAGCACGCCGAGTTCGCCGCCCGCATGGCCCGGTACCCAGCGGACCTGTTCCATGGCACCCATTTCACCATCCCGTTGCTGATCCCTCGACGGATACGGGTGATCACGACGATCCACGACGTTGCCTTCTTCCGGCGTCCCGAACTCGCACGTCGAAGTGCCGGCATGGCCCTGCGCCTGCGCGCCTATCGTCTCCTGGTAAGGCTTTCGGCGCGGCGCGCCGACGTCGTTTGCGCGGTCACCCAAGCCGCTGCGGACGAACTGGTGATGGATGTGCCCGAGGCGCGGGGCAAGATCCGGATCCTTCCAAATGCCACCGACATGGTTCCGTTTGACCGGTTGGCAAGCGACCCGGCCCCGGATGCCATTGTCCTGGTTGGCATGATCTCCGCCCGGAAGGGTGTGGCCGACCTGGTGCGCGCGTATGCCCAGGGTGACACCGCACTGCGGTCCCGGAGGCTGGTGCTCGTTGGGCCGGGGCATGTGGACTACGTCGCGAGCATCCGGCGCATCGCTTCCGAACTGGGGGTTGCCGACCGCCTGACAATCACCGGCGCCATCAGCGACGCGGAACTTATGGCGTGGTACCGGCAAGCCTCCGTCGTGGTGTTGCCGTCGCACCTGGAAGGGTTCGGACTCCCAATCCTGGAGGCGATGGCGATGGGCATCCCGACCGTTGCCTCCACCTTGCCGGCCATCCGTGAAGTGACCGATGGGGCATCAGTCGTTGTTCCACCCGGCGACATCGCTGGGCTGGCCGACGCGCTCAGCAGGGTGTGCGCCGATCCGGGCCTGCGCCGTGATCTGATCGGCCGTGGACTGGTCCGTGCCGAACACTACACGGTGAATCGTCTGGGCGAGCGGGCCATGACAATCTACCGGGAGCTCCTGGGGACTTGACGAACAATGCGCATTCTCCACCTCACCAAGCGCTACTGGCCCCACCGGGGAGGCGTGGAACGGCACGTCCGTGACCTTGCCTCCGGTCTGGTGGCCGATGCCGGTGCATCCGTGGAGGTGGTGGTGGCCGGCGATGGCGCGTCGCACCGCACCTTCGCGGACAATGGCGTGCGGGTCACCGCGGTGGCCTCGTACGGGTCGCTGTGGTCGCTCGACCTCGCGCCGGGCTACATCAGCGCCGTCGGGCACGCCCTGCGCCGTTCCCCCGATGTGGTGCACCTGCACGAACCGCACCCCCTGGGCCTGGTGGCGTGGCGATACTGGCAGGCCCGGCGGACGATGCCACCGTTGGTGGTGACGTGGCACGCGGATATCCTGCGCCAGCAGTTGCTCCGCCCCCTCTACGGGCCGGTCCAGGAACGCCTCCTCGCCGAAGCCGGGGCGATCATCGCCCAGACCGAACGGCACGTCACATCGTCGTCCTTCCTGCCCGCAGTCTCACAGAAATGCCACGTGATCCCGACCGGTGTGGATGTGGACGCCTATCTCGACCCGTCGGCCGTCGAGGCGGGCCGGCAACGGCGCGCATCGTGGGGCAATCCTGACCGGGTGGTCCTCTTCCTGGGCAGGCTGGTCTATTACAAGGGTGTCCCTGTATTGCTTGACGCGATGGCGCGGACCGATGCCACCCTGGTGATTGCCGGCGAGGGACGGGACCGCGAAGCCCTTCAGGACCAGGCCGCCCGCCTTGGCATTGCCGACCGCGTGCGCTTCATCGGCGATGTGCCAGAGGCGGACCTGTCATCGGTCTACCACGCCTGCGACGTCTTCGTGCTGCCTTCGACGGCTACCGCCGAAGGGTTCGGACTGGTGCAGCTTGAGGCGATGGCGTGTGGCAAGCCGGTGGTCTCCACGACCCTGCCGACTGGTGTGGCGATCGTCAACCGCGACGGCGAGACCGGTCTGACCGTCCCGCCGGGTGACGCAGGGGCACTGGCTTCGGCAATGACCCGTCTCCTCGATGACCGCGCCTTCGCCGATGCGTGCGGAACCCGTGCCCGAACCCGCGTGCAGACCCACTTCTCCCGCGAGTCGATGGTGACCGCCACGATGGCCCTGTACCGGGATGTGGTGCGGGCGTGTAACCGTTCACGGGGTCATAGCGGGGGTAAGGTGCCGGGTGGGTTTCGGTGCACGTTCTGTTGAGTGATGCCACCCTTGGTCGCCACCTTGCAGGTAACCATTGCTGAGCTGCGGGCGGTGATCGTTGAGCTCCGGGCAACGATCGTCCGTTTGGAGGAACGCGTCCGGGATCTCGAAACCCGGGTGGGGCAGCATTCGGGCAACTCGTCCCGGCCTCCGTCGTCCGACCTGCCGGGTACGCCCAAGCGCCCGCCATCCCGGCCCAGTGGCCGGGGACGCGGTGGCCAACCCGGTCACGTCGCCCACCAGCGGGCCATGGCGCCACCCGGACGGGTCGACGTGGTGACCGATCACTGGCCCCTGCAGTGCCAGGCGTGCCAGGCATACCTGACCGTCCTGCCACAGACACCGGGTTTGCCCGGAGTGGCGGGAGCGCCGGACTTCGTGGCGCATCAGGTGACCGAGCTGCCGGTGATCCATCCTCGCATCACCGAACACTGCCTGCACCGGCTTGCGTGCCCGTCGTGTGGGACCCGGACCCGGGCATCCTTGCCCGCCGGAGTCCCCACCGGATCGTTCGGTCCCCGGGTGCAGGCAACCGTCGCCATGCCTGGTGGACGGTTCCGCCTGAGCCGCCGGGAAACCTCCGGGGTCATGGGGCAGGTGACCGGGGTGCCGATCAGCATCGGCAGCGTCGACGCCCTTTGCCAGGCAACCGGGGAAAGCCCTCACCCCGGTGACCGCGGCGCTGGTGGCGACCCTCCCCTCGGCACCCCTGCTCCATGCGGACGAGACGCGCTGGCCCCACGGTGGACGCAATTGGTGGCTGTGGATGGTCAGGAGTGGCCGGGTGATCCGGGAGCTGACCCGGGCGGTCTCCCACCGAGTGGTCACCAGCGACCGCGACGCAGGCTCCAACTGGCTGGACCCGGCGTTCCGGCAGCTGTGCTGGGCATATCTCGCCCGGAACGTCGAGGGCCTGGTGAACCGTGGTGGCGACGGCACCCGCACCGGGGTGTGGGCCCGGGGCCTCTACCGGTCCCTCTTCGCCGACCGGTCAGCCTCCGTGGAGGACCGGACATCCCTGCGGACGTACCAGCGCCGGACACGCCAGATGCAGTCCGGGTTCGGCAAGCTCCTGACCCAAACCACCGGGTCGGCTGACCTCCGGGTGCGACGGATGTGCGAAGAAATCGTACCTGTGGCCCGCCCTCTGGACGTATCTGGATGTCCCCGGGGTCGAACCCACCAACAACGTGGCCGAACAAGCCATCCGGCCTGCCGTCCTGTGGCGCAAAGGGAGTTTCGGCACGCAGTCCGCGAGTGGTGCACGGTTCGCCGGTGCCATGCTGACGGTCGCGGCGACCTGCCGGATGCACGGCCTGGACCTGTTCGCCTACCTGGCCGAGGTCTGCACCGCGAGCATGGCCGACCTCGCCGTCCCCCAGCTCCTCCCCGCCTCCGCCTGATCCCAGGCTGCCTTCAGGCTGCGCCGGACGTGGCAGGACCAGTCACCTGGTGCGCGTTCCCAACTGACCCCCGTGAACGGTTACCCTGCTCGAAAACGATATCGACGAGGCCCTCGGACGGGGAAGCCACCTCGACCGCCGGATCGCTCGCAAGATCCCATTAGCCCGGCGTCGAATCGTGCGCCGGTCACATTCCAGCCACGCACCGGCGAACTCCAGTTGCTCCTCTTCGGCGTGAGGCGCAGAGGGTCCAAGAAGAGCGACCGGCGTCGGAGTGCAATCTTCTCGCGCCCCCTAGACACATACGACTAGCGCGGGAGCGTCCCACCCCCCCACGGCGATGGCTACCGCACCGGGGCAAACTTGTAGAGGCCCACGTCGATCGCCCCCGCGCGGAAGCCACCTTCACAGTAGCCAAGGTAGTACTCCCACTTGCGCCGGAACACGTCGTCGAAGCCCATCGCCTCGATCCTCGGCCATGCACTCAGGAAGCGTCCACGCCACTCGGCAAGCGTCCGCGCGTAACTCGCCCCGAAGCGTTCCACACATTCGAACGACAACCCGGCACGTGCCGCCTCATCTGCCATTGCCTCGATCGAAGGCAGCATCCCGCCGGGAAAGATGTGGATCTGTATGAAGTCCGGCTTGGCCGCGTACTCTTCAAGCCTCGCATGGTCGATGGTGATCGCTTGCACGATCGCGTGCCCGCCGGGACGGAGACGGTCCCGCAGCGCGCTGAAGTACGCCGGCCAGTAGGCGCGCCCGACGGCCTCGATCATCTCGACCGAGACGATCCGGTCAAAGGTTCCGCGCGCATCGCGGTAATCCTCGTAGCGCGCGTCGATCTTGTCCGACAGACCGTCACGCGCCGCCAGGGCCTGCACGTGCGCCAGCTGGTGTGCCGAGAGGGTCAGGCCGGTGACATGGGCGCCGACGCACTGGGCAATCCGCGACGCCAGAGCACCCCAACCGACACCGATCTCCAGGACACGGTGCCCGGGCTGGGCATCCACCAGATCCATCACCCGGTCGAGTTTGGCCGCTTGGGCCTCCTCCAAGGTCGCCTCGGAACGTTCGAAGATCGCCGACGAGTAGACCATCGCCTCGTCAAGCCACTCGGCATAGAACTCGTTCCCCAGATCGTAATGTGCCGAGATGTTGCGTCGGCTCCCGGCCTTGGAGTTTGCCCGCAAGCGATGGGTCACCCAGTCGAGGGCGCGAGCCGGGCCGAACCCATCGATCGCCTGGTCGAGGGCTTCCCGGTTCCGTGCCACCACCTCGATCACCGAAGCAAGATCGGGTGTGGTCCAGTCGCCGCGCATGTACGCCTCGGCAAAGGCCACGTCGCCAGTGAACAGCAGTTGCCCGAGGCATCGCAGACGGTGGATGTGGATCACGCCAGTCGGACCCGGCATCGGGCCATGCCCTCCGACCCGTCGCCCATCCGGCAAGACAAGGGTGAGACCGCCAAAGTGCATGCGCGACAACGCAGCACCCAGTGCCTTCGCCAGGAACCCGGACATGATCCGCATCCTCACCGCTCCCGTCGCAACTGGGGAGGTCGCCATCTCACTCCCGTCTCCTGGTGAGTGCTGGGTTCTGCGTGAGGTCTGTCCGAAGTCCGACATGTCGTGTCCTAGCTGTTGTGATGTGCGCGAAGCATATTGCGATCTGGGGAGACAGGGTGGGCCACAGTCCGGTCCGCGGGCATCCCTGCCCAGCGCGTCGCGCCGTTCGGGTGTCGGCAACGCCAAGCGAAGCATATAAATCAGGCAGGGCGATGGGGTGGCGACAGGGCCATGACCGAGACTGGCATTGAAGGCGGCGGTGGACGACGGCGCAAACCAACGCCCTTTCGCCAGATGTGAAATGCCTCGTAATGGATTCCTGCGATTACCTTGAGGCTTTGCAGCGGGAACTCCAGGAACCCGCGCAACAGTTCGCGGTCGGTCAACGGGCGCCGGCGCAACCGTTCGGCAGCCACCAGCAGGGGACCGTCACCGTCGCTGACGTCGATGCGCAGGCCAAAGGTCTCGGTCGGCGGTCGAAGGCGGAAGTCGTACCGCATCCCCATGTCCACGAACGGCGAGACGTGCAGTGCCTTTGCACAGGAATGCCGCAACGATGTACCCCCATCGCCTGCGAAGTCGCCAACCGGAAACAGGTAGGAGTGTCGGTCTCCAAAGGTGTTGTTCACCTCGTAGAGGACCGCCTGCAGGCCGCCGCCAGCCCGGTGGCAGATGTAGACACTGATGGGGTTGAAGACGTAGCCGAGCACGCGGGGCATCGTGAGCAGGTGCACACTCCCACCATCAGGATCCATCCCGGCTCGCCCAAGGATTCCGTCAACCTCGCTCCGGAGGTCACTCCCGCCGGAAAGGTGATCCTGTGGTCGCCATGCAAAGAGGTTCGCACGGCCCAGCGAGAACCAACGCAACCGGCTGGCGAGGCGTGGCACTTCTTCGAGGTCGAGCAGCAGGGTGAGCATGCCGTACTGGAGCACGTGCGGGGTGGGGCGCACTCGCCGGTGCATGACCGTGCCGGCATAGATGGCACTGGGTGGTCTGCTTTTTTCCCTGCCTCTCGCTTCGCTCTTCCACACCCCACCCCCCATCGCCCCATTATTTATATGTTCGTTCCTCACAAAGGCCGCCTGATTTACATACCCCTCGCTTGCCCTCGCTTCGCTCATGGCACGCTACGCCACCGACGCCAGACGAGGGACGGCCCCAACATGGATCCGCCCGGACTCATTGGCTACCCGCCACGGACGACGGACCCCGCCAAGCTGTTCCGCCACGGCCAAGCCCGACTGAAGCCCATCCTCGTGGAAACCGGCACCAAACCATGCGCCACAGAACCACGTCCGGCGACGGCCCTGCAGCGACCACAACGCGGGTTGGGCGGCGATTGCCGGGCCGTCGAGGATTGGGTGCTCGTAGGTCATCCGCGCCAGGACGTGCTCATCGGGTGGCATGGTGTGGGGGTTGAGGGTGACAAACAGGTTGGTGCGGGTCTGCAATGCTTGGAGGCGGTTCATCCAGTAGGTCACCGAGAGAACGGAGCGACTTTCACTCAGGGGCGATGGGGTGGGGAAGGGCGTGCCCGGGGCGCGGTCCGGGGCAAGATAGTTCCAACTTGACCACGCCGACCTCCTCCGTGGCATCAGGCGCGCATCGGTGTGCAGGATCGTGTCGTTGCGTCCATAGCGGAACAGGGAGAGCAGGCGCGTCTCATCGTCGTCAGGATCGGCAAGCATGCGCAGTGCCTGGTCGGCGTGCGCACCAATGACGACATGGTCGTAGGTCTCGGCCGAGCCCGCGGCAGTGACCGTCACACTGTCCACATCGCGTCTCACGGCGGTTACCGGAGCCCCGGTGCGTACGCGATTGCCAAGGCCAGCGACCATGCGGGAGACATATTCCCGGCTTCCTCCGGTCACCGTCCGCCACACCGGCCGACCGGTCACTCGCAGGAGACCATGGTTCTGGCAGAACGCCACGAAGGCCCGCGCCGGGTACAAAGCAACCTGTCCCGCGGGAATCGACCAGATTGCGCCAGCCATCGGATAGAGATGGTCCTCGCGTACCGCACGACCGTGGCCTCGCCAGTCCAGGTACTCACCAAGGGTCCGGTCGCCCATCAGCGCCAGGTCACGCGGCGCATCGGCGTAAAAGCGGAGGAGGTCGCGCAGCATCGACCAGAACCGCGGGCGCACCAGATTGGACCGTTGGGCAAACAGCCCCTGAATGCCACTGCCGCTGTATTCCAGTGCCCCACTGCCGAGGGAGACCGCGAAACTCATCTCGGTTGGCACGGTCGGCACACGAAGGTGTTCGAAGAGGGCGATGAGGTTCGGGTAGGTGTCCGGATTGCACACGATGAACCCGGTATCCACGGCAACGTTGCCATCACCTGCGTCGACCGTCAGGGTGTTGCAATGGCCACCCACACGGGAGTCGGCCTCGTAAACGGTCACGTCGTGCGGTCCGGCCAGCAGCCATGCAGCTGAGAGACCAGATATTCCCGTGCCGATAACAGCGATGCGAAGCCGTGTGTCGCCGGCGCCGCTCATCTGATGGCACTCCTGAACCGACCCGCGCTGCGAAGCATGTACATCCGGCGGGGTGGTGGTGGGGCTAGGAACGCGGACTGCCCGACGGCCAGACGTGCATCTGTAATTGCGGCCCGAATCTACGCTAGGATATCTCAACCAAACGCCAATTCCGGCGTGCGCGGGTCCTATGGATTACAAGCTTGAACGCCTTGGGACCAAGGTGAAGTGGCGGGAAGATGGCATGTAAATCAGGTGGGATTGGTGAGCGCAGCGAAAATATAAATAAAGGGGCGACGGGGTGGGGTGGTAGGGATGGGCGAAGCGAGGGGTGTGGGACATGACGCTTCTCGCTTCACTCATCAGCGTGGTCGAACGGGAGCCGGTTCCGGATGCGTTCCTGCGCCTTGGCATCCAGTGGCTTGTCGGGCGGACCCGGCGGAGACTCGGCGCCACGGCAGATGGAGCCAATGCGTGGTTTGCCGAGGCGATGCGTGACCTCCCCATCGCCACCAACGTCGAGGACGCCAACGCACAGCACTACGAGGTGCCGGCACGGTTCTTCGAACTCGTTCTCGGACCACGCCTCAAGTACTCGTCCGGCCTCTACCGCGGACCCGCGTCAAGCCTGGAGGAAGCCGAGGTTGCCGCGCTCGAGGAGACCGTCGCCCACGCCGGACTGGCCGATGGACAGCGCATCCTGGAACTGGGCAGCGGGTGGGGTTCACTCTCCCTCCACATGGCCGAGACATTTCCGAATGCGCAGGTGACTGCCGTCTCGAACTCGCACTCACAGCGCGCGCACGTTGAAGCGCAGGCCCTGAAACGGGGCCTCCGGAACGTGCGCGTGATCACCGCCGACATGAACGACGTGACATTCGAGGCCGGGTCGTTCGACCGCGTGGTCTCGGTGGAGATGTTCGAACACATGTCGAACTGGCGGGCGTTGCTTGATCGCATCCGCGGGTGGCTTGCATCCGACGGACGCCTGTTCATCCACGTATTCACCCACCGGATCGGGGCATACCGGTTCGACCGTGCCGACAAGGCGGACTGGATCGCGCAGCACTTCTTCACCGGCGGGATCATGCCCAGCCATGGACTGGCCGGAGCGTTTCCGGACCTGTTCGATCTTGAAGACACGTGGCGGTGGGACGGGCGCCATTATGCGCGCACCGCGGAAGACTGGCTACGACGCATGGATGCGAACCACGCCGAAGTCGGCGCGATCATGCGAGAGACATATGGTGCTGACGCCGAGGTGTGGCGTCGCCGATGGCGGATCTTCTTCCTCGCCACCTCGGGCCTCTTCGGCCACTCACGCGGCGCCGAATGGGGCATCAGCCACTACCGGCTGCGCCCGGTGGTATCTGGTACCGGGTCCCGGAAGGGATAGTTCGGTGACCGGAACTGGCGAGACCGTCTCCATGGAGCGCGGGACGGCCCCCTCTACGGCCGCAACGGGAGCGGGGCGGGGTTGGAAGGCGCTCGCAGGCTACTTCGCATCCGATGACCCGTTGACCGGGGCAACTAACCGGTTGCTCGTTGTTCTGCTCGGGAACCAGCCGACGTACCCCCTGTTTGTGGGATGGGCCACCGGCGAATGGTCGCCGTGGCTTGTCCTCACCATGCTGTCAACACCGTTCTTCTGTGCCGTCCCGTGGGCAAGTCGACGCTACCCTGGGACAGGCCGCCTGGCCTTCCCGCTTGTCGGGGCACTCAATGGCATCTTCTGCACGGTCGTCCTGGGTCGCGGTTCTGGCGTGGAACTCTTCCTGGTTCCCTGCCTCGTGATCGCAGCGTGGACGTGTCCGGCTGGGAACCGCCGATTGCTGGCAGTCTGCCTGGCCATCCTCTACGCCGCATTCATTGCCGGGAGGACGTTGCCGTGGGGACCGGTGATCCCATTCACGCCGGACCAACTTGAGGCATTGGTGTCGCTGAACGCGTATAGCGCGGCCTCATTCAGTGCCCTCGCCACCTGGAATCTCTGGGGCGTCCCGAACGAACGTCGCGCCTGAAGACCCCCACCGCTCCCCCCTCCCGTTGCCACGGGAGAGGGGAGTGAGTCGCCTCCCCCGCGGATCTGCGTGAGAGGGTGGCGGTGCCGCCGTCACACGTGGAAGGTGGCGGTGCTGCCGTTGGCAGTCTTGGTCAGGGTCAGGCGGGCGTCGATGTGCTGGCGCAGGTCGCCGACGTGGCTGATGATCCCCACCAACCGTCCGTTCACCTGCAGCTCCTTGAGCATCTGCAAGGCGTGCTCGAGGGCCTCGGGGTCGAGCGACCCGAACCCCTCATCCACGAAGATGCAGTCGAGGTGCACGCCGCCCACGTGCTGTTGCACCACATCTGACAGGCCGAACGCCAGTGAGAGTGACGCCTGGAACGACTCGCCGCCAGAGAGGGTGCGGGCGTCGCGCGCTTGGCCGGTGTTGCGGTCGAGGATCTCGATATCGAGGCCGGCTTGGCGGTCCTTGCTCTTTGCCTCCAGGCGTCGACGGACCTCGTAGCGCCCTTGGCTCACCTTGAGGAGGCGTAGGGTGGCGGCGTCGAGGACTTGGTCGAGCACCCGGGCCAACACGTAGCTTTGGAACGAGATCTTCGGCACGCTCCCGCCCTGCACCCCACGGGCGATGGTGGCGAGGTTCTGGACGCGCGTTTGGCGATTGAGGGCTTCGTCGGCGATGTGCTTCGCCGTTTCGGCACGGGTGACCTCGCCCTTGAGGTCCTTGGCCGTCGCCTCGGTGAGCGTCGCGGCGTCGTTCGCGGTGGCGTACGCCGCCTTCGCCGTGATGACGGCGGCGGTCAGGGCCTCCATGTCTGGCGTCTCGACGTTGGCGGCGGCCGCCCGGGCAAGGGTTGCGCGCCCCTGTGCCTGGGCAAGCGCCACGTCAAACTCGGCGAGGCGCGCCTCCAACTCCGCGATGACACCCGACGCGAGGCACGCCGCGCGCGACGCCGCCAACGAGACCGCCGCCGTGGCCGAGGTCGATGCCCGGAGCCTCGAGGGTGAGGCGACCCGTGCCGAGGACGCCGACCGCGCCCTTGCCGTCGCCCGCACGCGCCACGGACGCGTCCAGAACCTCGCCAACCTGGCCCGCGCGCAGGTGCGCGGCACGGCCAACGTCCCGCGCATCTCCTTCCAGAGCTACGTCCTCGCCCGCGTCCTCGACGAGGTTCTCGAAGCCGCCACCCGGCGCTTCCTCAAGGTCAGCCTCGGACGCTACGAGGTCCGGCGCCGCATCGACTCGACCGACCGGCGCGCCCAGTCCGGCCTGGACATCGAGATCGTCGACCGCAATACGAACCAGGCGCGCGACACCCGCACCCTCTCGGGAGGCGAGTCGTTCCAGGCCTCCCTGTCGCTCGCGTTCGGCCTCTCCGACGTCGTGCAACAGCACGTCGGCGGGGTGCACCTCGACTGCATCTTCGTCGACGAGGGGTTCGGGTCGCTCGACCCGGAGGCGCTCGAGAACGCCTTGGCGATGCTCAAGGACTTGCAGGTGGGCGGTCGCCTGGTGGGGATCATCAGCCACGTCGGCGACCTGCGCCAGCACATCGACGCACGCCTGACGCTTACGAGGACGGCCAACGGCAGCACCGCCGCCTTTCATTTGTAAGGCCCGACGCACGGCGCCCCTCTCCTGCCGCACCGACGGACGGGTGGCGTCCTCCCCTCTCTCGTCGCACGGCGGGTAGAGGCCTTGCCTCCCCTCTCCCGTCGCAACGGGGGAGGGGCAGGGGGTGGGTGCCGAAGGTACTCACGAGAGCGGTTGGGGCGTGACTCGCGACTCCCACCCTCAATCCCTCCCCCACTTCGTGGGAGAGGGAGGCTCCCCCCTACCCCTTCCCCGGAAACGGCCCGCTGAACCGCGCCGACGGGTCCCCGCAGAACGGGTCCACCGGCGACACTCCCTCGAACGGTTCCTGCCCTAGCAACTTCCGCGCCACCGCCTCCTGCCACGGCGCCAGCACCGTGTACGCGTTCACGTACGTCCCCACCTGCGGGGCGTCGTGAAGGAAGTACGGCTGCCCGAACGACACCATTACCGTCGGGATCTCCGCCCAGAACCGTTGCATCGCCCCGCGGAACCCGCCGCCGTGCAGGCGCCCCCAGTTCAGGCCGTGCCCCGTCGACCCAATCGTCGCCTCGCCACCCACCAGGTACACGACCAGGTCCGTGTCGCCCGGCACCGGCGGCGTCGCCGCGTCGTACTCCCGCACGTCGAAGCCTGCCCCGCGCAACACTGCAAAAAATGGCTCGTACGACCGCCGCGCCATCGTCGGCAGGATCACCTCCGGGTAGTCGGCGATCACCACCACCCGCGGGAAGCGCGCCGGGTCCAGGGGCAGTAGGCCCTCCTGCCGCTTCACCAGCGTCACTGACCGGCGCGCCACCTCCGCCGACGCCGCCACGTGCCCCGCCGTCGCCAGCGCGTCGCGCGCCTCCTCGAGGGTCGCGATCCGTTCCGACACTGGCGCACGGTGCAAGCCCAGCGCCGCCTTCAGGCCCAGCACGCGCAGGCAGGCCTCCTCTAGGCGCGCCTCGGTGAGGAGGCCGGCACGCAGGCCATTCTCCATATGGGAAACGTCGCCGGGCAGCGGAAAGAGGAAGACGTCGCACCCCGCCGCGATCGCCGCCGGTACCGCGTGTGCCCGGTCCATCCACCCGGTCATGCCCGCCATCGGCGTCGCGTCGCTCACGACCAGGCCATTGAAGCCGAGGTGCCCGCGCAGCAGCCCGGTCGTCAGCCGGTGCGAGAGCGTCGCCGGTTCGTAGGCCCACCGGTCGGCCGCGGGGTCGGCGCCGTACCGCGCTTGCCACGACGGCAGGGCGATGTGCGCCGCCATCACGGTCAGCGCCCCGGCATCGATCGTCGCGCGGTAAATCCGCCCGGAAAGCGCCTCCCACTCCGCGAAGGGCAGCGGGTTGACCGACGTCAGGAGGTGCTGGTCGCGGTCGTCATAGCCGTCGCCCGGCCAGTGCTTGACCGAGGCCGCGACGCCGCCCGCCTGCAGCGCGCGCACGTAGGCGATGGCGTGCGCCTCGACCGCCGCGACGTCCGACCCGAACGACCGCGTGCCAACGGCGGCGGCGCGGAAGCGGGCGTTGATGTCGATCACCGGCGTGAATGACCAGTTGAAGCCGAGCAGGCGCGCCTCGGCGGCCAGCATCGACGCGACGAGACCGGTGAGATTCGGGTCGTCGCAGGCGGCCAGGGCCATCTGGTTCGGCACGGGCATCATGAAGGGGAACGACATCGGCCCGCCCTCGAGGTCGCCGGAGACGAGGGGCGGGACCTCGGACTCCTCGAGGGCGACGCGCGTCGCCTCGAGGCCCTTCGCAAGGTCCTGGCCCATGAAGCGGTGGATGCCGCCGGGGCGCGTCGCCATGATCGACCGCACCGCCGCCGGGTCGTCGCCGAACGTGGCGTACAGCATCAACTGGCCGATGCGTTCGGCGGTGGAGAGGCCCGCAAGGGTGCGGCGCACCCACGCGATGTCGTCGGGCGCGAGGTTGAACGGCGCCTGCGCCAGGATGTCGGTCGTCTCGGCCATGGAATGTCCCCCTATCCCGAACGCACCTCGGCGTTGACCGCCCGCGCGACCGCCGCGACCAGCGGCCCGACCTCGTCGGCCTCCAGGCAGGCGGGGGAGAGCGTGAACGCGCCGCGGTCGAGGCCCCCCTGGCCGACCGCCACGACCGGGTCACCGTCGCCCAGGCGATTGACGGCGGCGATCGCGCGCGCCCGCCCGTCCGGCGCCTCGCACGCCACCGTGACCGACGGGCGCCACGTCGCCGCGCCGTCGGACCACGTCACCCGCACGCCAGGGAGGCCCGCCAACGCGCGGTCGAGTTCCCCGGCAATCTCGGCGGCCATCGCCTGCCGGACGCGCAGCTCCGCGTCGTGGTCTCGCGCGATGAAGCGTTCGAGGGCGGCGAGTAACCCGGCGATCTCTTCGCGCCCCACCTTGCACGCCCGCCCGATCCCCTGCAGCGGCGGGCCGTCAAGGGTGCCGTCGGCCATCAGGTAGCGCCACGTCCAGGTTTCCGGGTGGACGTCCATGTCCTGGTGCTGCAGCGCCACCGACCGGATCAGGTCGGCACGGCCGGCGAGGATGCCGGAGGCCTGCGGTCCGCCGATCGCCTTCCCGCCGGAGAAGCAGACGAGCGACGCGCCCTCGTCGACGAAGCGGCTGAGGCTTGAGGCCGGGGGGAGCGACGCGGCCGCATCGACGATCACCGGTACGCCGTGACGCGCCGCGATGGCCGTCGTCTCGGGCAACGTGAGGACGCCGAGGGTGCCCGGATCGCCCATCTCCACCCACAGGACGGCGGCGGTGCGCGGCCCGATGGCGCGGTCGAGGTCGAAGGGGCGCGCCGGGAGCGGCGTGGGGTGCCCGACGCCGCCGATCTCGACGAGACGGACGCCGGTGGCGCGCACCGCGTGGTCGTAACTGTTGCGGTGCGCCCGGTGGACGACGACCTCGTTGCGCGTCACCGCCGACAGGTCGGGCATCGCCTCCATGAGGGTCGCGTCGTCCCCGGCGACGCAGGCCGCGGTGCCCAGTAGCAGGCCCGCCGCCGCGCCGCTGGTGACGTAGCCCGCTTCGGCACCGGTCGCCCGGGCGATGGCCCGCCCGGCCGCCACCTGCAGGTCTTCAATACGAACGTACGCGCGCGAGGCCTCCGCCATCGCCGCGAGGACCTCCGGCGCCATGCGCGACCCGCCGAGGCGCGTGAGCGTGCCAGCGGCGTTGATTACCCGGCGCACGCCGAGGCGTGCGTAGATGCCCGTTCCCATGGAGGCAACCTACGCGGGCACGGGACCGGCGTCAACCGGGCGACGGCCTCGCCGGTGGTGCCACGCCCACCGGGTGCCCCGCCACGCCGCGTGCGCGCCCATCGCGTAGGCCACCACGAGGAAGGGTTCCGCCGGGTGCCGGTACCGCGCGCGGTCGGAGTTCAGCAGTACGGCCAGGAAGATCAGGCCCGTCCCGAGGCCGACCGGCACCAGGGCGGCCAGCGGCCGTCGCGACGCCATCGCGCCCGCCCCGGCGAGGGCGACCAGCACCAGCGCCACGCCGGGCGGGACGTCGTCGGGACGCACCAGTCGCGTCAGGGCGTGCGCCTGGTTCCCCGCACGTTCGACCACCGCACCACCATCCGGCGTCACCGCGAAGACCGGCGACCGGATGCCCAAGTTCGCTTGCTCGCCGTACAGGTCGTTCACCGTCTCGCGTGCGAACCCGCCCGCCCATAGCCGTCGCAGGCGGAACCACGTGCGGTCGATGAACAACGCAGGGTGGCGCCAGATCACGTCGGACGCCCCCGCCGCGACGAGGTCCGATGCGTTCCGGCCCGGGAAGTCGCGTTGGATGCGTAGGTATGCCTGCCAGTACGAGGCGCCCCGATCACGTTCCTCCTGAAGCGCGACCGTCACTCGCCGAACCTCCGGATCCGGGTGCGCGGGGTTCGCCCAGGCGTACGTCCCCTCCTCCTCCCACAGGCGGGGCAACAGCGCGCTCACCCCCAGGCCATTGCTCAGGCCGACGTAGCCGTGCACGATCCAGTTGTGCGCCACCCACGGCGACGCCGCCACGGCGAACGCGCCGAGCAGCGCCCCGACACGCACGAACGCCTCCCGGCGCGGCGGCCAGCCACCGGCCAAGAGCATCCCGGCGGCCAGTACCAACAGGAACGGTTGCAGCACGAGGCGCACCAGTGACGCGACCGCGACCAGCCCGCCGGTCGCCGCCGCCAGTCGCCACCCGGCGGGCGGGCGCGTCCCAAGCAGGCGCGTCGCCAGCCACGCCGCCGTCACCAGCAGCGGCACGAACAGGGCTTCCGTATAGATGCCGTGTTCGAGGATGAGCAGGTAGCCGTTCGTTGCCGTCGCGAGGGCGGGGACGAGCGCCCACGCCGGGGGCAGCGCCGCGCGCGCGACGCCGTACGTGGCGACCGCCGTGACGACCCCGAGGGCGTGTTGCACGGCGGCGACGGCAAGGAAGTCCGGCCCAAGCACCGCCCAGGTGCCCGCGAGGAAGATCGAGTACGCCGGCGGATAGATCCCGAGGAGCGGCGCGAACGACCCGTCGCGGGCGATCGTGCCGGCCGCCTCGACGTAGCCACCGCTGTCGCCGATCACGAACACCGGCACCCGGAAGAGGATGGCCAGGCGCGCCGACGCCGCCACGATGGCGACCAATCGCAGGTTCCAGCGATCCGGCGCACGCCCGTACGCCGTGGCCGCCGCGAGGACGCCACGACGCCAGGCGCTCCCCCAGCGGCCAGCGGCGAGGGCGAGGCCGACCACCGCGGCCGCCAGCACCAGCAGCAGCCCCGGTCGCACCGGGCCGGTCGATAGCCCCGCGAGGCGGTTCGCGACGACCCACGCCCCGAGGATCGCCGCGACGCCCCACGCAGCCCACACTCCCCTCTCCCGCGCCAGCGTGGGAGTTTTCAGCAGGGGGAGGGGTCGACCGGGTCGCCACGCGAGGACCGAGGCGGCGCCAGCCGACCCGACGAGGCCCAACCCCGCCACCGACACCGGGTCGACCGGCGGCACCGTGTCACCCGCGGCCCACGCGATGGCGACGCCGATCCCGACCGCGCCGGGCGCGGCCACGGCAGCCACGGCGGCGGCGCGGCGCGCCCATGGGTTCCCAGCCATCGCACCCGCCACGTCCCCAGAACGGGCGTCACCCGCCGCGCGCGCCCGGCCCGGTCGTCGCCGGCCACCTCATGGAACAGGTGGCGTCGCGCCACGGGTGATGGCGTGCCCGCAACCCGTCGGTCTGCTTGTCCCTTCCACCGTTTCGGATACCGGGAGTGACCTGCCGATGCCTTTTCGTCCCGTCTCACTCATCCTCCACGTCTCCGTGTCAGTGGGATGGTTCGGGGCCGTCCTGGCGTACGTCGCGGTCGCCGTCGTCGCGTCGACCGGCGGGACCCCCGAGGCGGTGCGGGGTGCCTGGACGGCCATGGACGTGATCGGATGGTGGGTCCTGGTGCCCCTGAGCGTTGCCACGTTGGTCACCGGAATCGCCGGGACCCTGGGAACGGGGTGGGGCCTGGGGACGCACGTCTGGGTACGTGCAAAGCTCGCCCTCACGGTCGTCGCGACGGCGGTCCTTGTGGCGCACATGCCGTCGGTGAGCGTGCAGGCGCGAGGGATCCCTCCTGCCACTGCTGGCCACCATGGCGGCCCGTGGTCCGAAATCCTTCACGCCACCGGCGGGTTGGCCGTGCTTGGCGCCGCCACCGCCATCTCGTTCATGAAACCCTGGGGAAAGACAGGCACCGGTTGACACGGGGGTCTGCCTGCGCCGCGACGGCCACCGGGCGGGCGCACCGGGTCCGCGGGAATCCCGCCCGCTCCGCCGCCGTGGGGTTTTCGCACCGGTTCCCAGGCGTGCGCATTGGGTCTGCGGGCATCCTGCCCGATCCGCCGCCGCGGTGTCGCGCCAGTTCACGGGCGGGCGTACTGGGTCCGCGGGCATCCTGCCCGCTCCGCCGCCATGGTGTAGCGCTGACCACGGGCGGGCGTACCGGGTCCACGGGCGTCTCGCCCGCGCCGCGCCGTCAGGCCCCCGGGGGTACCCGGCGCCCCCACGACGGCGGCACGGGCATGACCAGGTCCTCGGCGAAGGCCGCGCCCGCCGGCACCTCCTCGAGGAAGCGCCGGATGCCCCGCGTGACGCCGTCCGCCACCCGGTCGGGTTGCCCGACCAGCAGCACGCGGTCCGCCTCGCTCGTCAGGAAGCCCATCTCGAGGATCGCCGCCGGCACGTGCGGCGCCACCGACGCCGCGAAGCGCCCCCACGCGAAGGCGTAGTACCCGGTCATGTTCCGCGACACCCCGGGAAGCCACGGCAAGCCCGTCGCCCGCCCGTATTCCTCCCCGATCGCGGCCGCCAGGCGCCCCTCGTACGGCCCACGGCGCGACCCGTGCGCCACCTTGAACCCGCGATCGTGCCCTGACCGGTCGCCGTCGGCGTGCAACGACACGAACGCGTCGGCCAGGTATCCCGCCGGGACCGCCGCCGGCAGGATGTCGACCGCGATGCCCTCGCCACGCAGGCGCGACGCGACGCGTTCGGCGACGTCGAGGTTGACCTGCCACTCGGTGACGCCCCCGGCGGTCGTGCCCGTCTGCCCCGCGATCCGGCGCAACTCGTCGGGCACCTCGGCCATCTTCCAGTGGCCCGCCTGGATGCCGACCCGCCGCGGTCCCGGCCCCATGACCGGCCGCGCCACCCGGACCATCACGTTCCCGACGTCGCCCAGACCAAGCCCGGGCACCGGCACGGACGCGACCGGCAGGCCGGGAATCGGTCCTGACCCCATCCCGGTCGCGGGCGCCTCGCCGGCGTAACCCAGGGCGGGGGCGTGGTCGTCCGCGGCCGCAATCCCCCACCGGCCAAGGCCGGGCCCGACGCCGAGGACGACCGCCACCGCCGCCACGACGGCGCGGCGGGCATGGGTCGGCAGGGTGCGGGGCGACGGTTCCATGCTGCCGTCACGGTACGGCCTGGCCGACGACCGTGTCGTCCCGAGCCCACCCCCGGGTGACACGGAACAGCAATCCCGGCCCCCTCGGCACGCCGCCGTCGCCATCCCGTATCGATACTATTGGACGTGGACCGACCCCGGCGTGACCGGGTCGGCCAGACGGACGCCCACGCTGACCCCCACGCTCACCCCCACCTTCACCGCGTCCCTGGACGCGACCCTCGCCGCCGCACCCACCGACGTCCGGCCCGCCCTTGCGCGACCGGGCGTCGCCGTGCCCGTCCCCGACACCCTCGCGGGCTTTGCCTACCTCACGGCGTACTGGGTGGAGAGCCTCCTCCAGCGCGTCGCGCCCGAACCGTGGGGCGAGGCGTCGGCCTGGCTCGAGGCCTACGTCCACGCCAACTTCACCCTCGCCGTCCACCAGGGCCTCCTGCACCACGACCCGCAGGGGCGGTACGTCCTCTGGCGCGTCGGCACCCTGGTCACGACCGACGGCCGGCCGATCTACGGCTACTTCGTGGCGAACGCCCGGCGCCCCGCGCCACCGTTCTTCCTCGTCGGCTTCGTCACCCTCGACGACGGCATCCTGCGCTACCAGACGCCGGCGCGCACGATCATGCCGATCCGCATCGTCGCACCCCCCGCGTCGCCCGCCTACGACCCGCCCAGCTACCCCGCCGTCCTGCCGACCCTCCACTGGCAGCACGTCCTGGAATCCCGCCGCGACCGCATCCGCGCGCGCCTGCCCGGACTGCCCGACCGCGCCCTGCGGTGGGTGATTGCCGGTGCCCTCGCCGACGCCCACCGGGCCTCGCACCGCGCGGTCCCCGCGTGGCGTGACGGCGCCGTCGAGTGGTTGCTGCCCCTGCACGTCACCGCCGAACGCCCGGCCGACGAGGCACCCGACTTCGTCGCGCCAGTCCGCCTTGCGGAGGACGGCCAGGGCCACGTCATCCCGACCCTTCTCGAACCGTGGATGGCGTACCCCCACGCCCGCGCCGTCGCGCCCGACGCCGCGGCGATCCGCACCTGGGTCACCCTCCCCGCCTGACGCGCCCACGGGGACCTCCTCCGGGGTCGGGAACCTCCCGCGCGCGTCGTGATGACGGCAGGCGTCCCGAAGCTGCCACGCGCCTCCGGCCACCACTTCCTCTCGCGGTTCTTCGCACGTATTTCATCGATCACCCGTCACTCCCCCAAGGGATCGCGCGGCGCGCGTCAACTTCAGGCACGCCTCCCCCATGCCGACGATTTGACTGGGAGGAATCTAGTTTCCTGCGCCCGGTCGCGCCGTCGTCGCACCCATGGTGCGGCGCAGCTGATCGCGTCGGTCTTGCCCGGGGTCCGCGTGCCTGCCAGCACGTGCGGCGCACCCGCTAGCCCGATGTCCGCCGGGAGTCGATGCCGGGCTTCGCGCCCCGGCCCGCAGGACGCCGCGCGTGCCAGGCAATCCCGGGATTTCGCCCGTCCGGGCCGACCCCCGACAGGAACGTCGCGGTCGCCGGTGGGACCGGGGCGTGCCTTGCCCGCCATGATCGCGGGATGCGCGAGACGGTACGGATACCACCCGGGGCCAGGCCGGCAGGTCGGGACCGGGCGGATAGGGAGGTCACAGCAACATGTCCTTGCGGATCAACTACAACCTGGCGGCATCCGTCGCCCAACGCAGCCTCGGCTCCAGCCAGGATGCGTACGCGCGGATGGCCGAGCGCCTTTCCACCGGGTTGCGCATCAACAAGGCCGGCGACGACGCCGCCGGCATGGCCGTCTCCGAGCGCCTGAAGAACCAGGTGCGCGGCCTCAACGTCGCCGGGCGCAACGCCCAGGACGGCGTCAGCCTCATCCAGACCGCCGAGGGCGCGCTTGCCGAGACGCACTCCATCCTCGGGCGCCTGCGCGAGTTGGCCGTCCAGGCGGCGAACGACACCCTCAACTCGACCGACCGGGCCAACCTTCAGACCGAGGCCAACCAGCTCGTCTCCGAGATCGACCGCATCGCCGCCAGCACGCAGTTCAACGGCACCTACCTGCTCAACAAGAACAGCACGGTGTCGTTGCACGACGGGGGCGACGGCCTGCAGTTCCAGATCGGCGCGAACCAGACGGCCGCCTCCAACCAGCTCACCGCCACCCTCGCTGCCGCCCGGGCGCAGGACTTGGGCGACGTGAGCACGCTCTATGCCCTCGACAGCGGTGCCACCACTGGCGCTAAGACGGTCACTCTCGGTGCGGTAACGGGAATCAAATACAACACCGAGGCCGATACCGTTTTCGATCTCAGAGACGCGATCAATGTTGGTACCGCGTCACATGGTGTGACCGCAACGCTCATCTCAAGCGGTGGCAATACGGATGGAAACGGCGGCATTACGCCCGGTACCGCCTCCGGCGCCAAACTCAAGTTGTCTTCGGCCTCGGCCACGGCATTTGCCTCAGATACTGGGGCTGTGGTCGCTGAGTTCTTCGGAGGGGCAAACGCCACGACCGCCGCACTTGCGGCGCGTTCCACTTCGACCCTCGCAGACCTTGGGATAACCGCGGATGGCACGATAACCTTCACCGCCGGAGTCGCCGCTGGGACCGCCAATCAGGCCGTAGGAACCGCGACGTTGGCTGAGATCGGGGTTGCCGCCGCCGGCACCTTTGGCATAACCCTGGCAAACGGCGGCGCCATCAGCGTCGCCTACGCTACAACCGACACTCTCAGCGGACTGGCCGCAAATATCCAGACAGCCCTTCGGGCAGGAACCGGTGCCACCAACGACGGCGCAACCGCAGTGTTTACCGCAAACACAGGCTTCGTACTAGACGCAAGTGCAGGTGGCGGCTCCGATACGTTTACCACGGCGGCAACCACAGGTACCGCTGGCCACCTGACTCTTCTCGGGTTGGGTGCAGCACCTGCTGCCCAGGCCGGGTACACCAGCACCCTAGGCGGCACTGCTTTACAGACGGCGGTGCAGTCCGAGGCAGTCGCCGTCTCGTACACCACCACCGACACCCTCGCCACGCTTGCCGCCAACGTGCAGACGTAACCGTTCACGGGGTCATGGCGGGGTAAGGGTGCCGGGTGGGTTCCGGTGCACGTTCTGTTGAGTGATGCCATCCGTGGTCGCCACCTTGCAGGCACTGGTTGTTGAGCTCCGGGCGACAATCGCCGAGCAGCGGGCAACGATCG
>CAMBEO010000039.1 GCA_945865725.1 Thermoflexus hugenholtzii JAD2
CAGAACGGGACATGGACGTACGCCGATCGGGGAGCCAGCCACCTCGGCGGTGCCTGACAGCTCCCACCCCCGGCCCCTCTCCCGTCAAGCGTCGTCATTCCTTCCAGAGCGTACGCGGCGTTCGACCGGACATGGACGTTCTGGTGCCATGACCAGTCCCGGCACCATCGTGGTCGACGTCCACGCGCACGTTCACGACCCCGAGTTGATCCAACGGCGCGAGGCGTTCGCGGCGCGGGACCCATGGTTCGCCATCCAGAACCCTCCGGGATCCCGGCGGCTGTCCTCGCCGGCGCGCCTCCTCCGCGCGATGGACGCCCATGGGGTCGGGCAGGCATGGGCGGTCGGGTTCGGGTGGCGCGACCATGGGATGTGCACCGCGCGCAACGACGCGATCTCCGCGATGCGCCTCCGCATGGATCCGGTGGATGCCGCCCGCTTGCGATGGTTCGGGACGGTGAATCCCGCGGCCGGTGCTTCAGCCATCGCCGAGGTCGACCGGCTCGCGGACCTGGGCTTCACCGGCGTCGGTGAGCTCTTTCCCGACGGGCAGGGGTTTGACCCGGGCGACCGCGCGACGATGGGACCGTTCCTTGAGGCTTGCGCCGCCCGGGGCCTCGCGGTGGTCGTCCACGCGAGCGACCCGGTCGGACCCGACTTCCCCGGGCGCGACTCGACCGGGCCGGCGAAGGCCTTGGCTCTCGTCGACGTCGCGGCCGCGGCGGCCCCGGACGTGGAACTCATCATCGCCCACCTCGGGGGGGGGCTCCCGTTCTACGCGTCGATGCCGGACGTCCGCCGACGGATCGAGCGCACCCGCGTGGCCTTCGACACGGCGGCGTGCGTCCTCCTCCATCACCCATCGGTCCTGCAAGCGGCGACGCGCCACCTGCCTGGGCGGGTCCGCCTCGGTTCCGACCACCCCGTCGCCGGCGTCGCGGCAGCCGTCGCCTGGGTGCGTGACGCCGGCCTCGACCCCGACGCGGAGGCGGCGATCCTGACCGGCGTGTCATCAACCGGGCGGTCCCCGGGGTCGACAGGCGTGACCAGCTAGCCGCGCATGGCCAGGATCGACCCGGACGCGTACCGACGCAAGCCTGCGTCGAAGATCGCCTTGGACCCCAGGAGCGACCCCCCGGCAACGCCGACGAGCACCGCCGCCCAACCCCAGTCCCACTCCTGCACCAGCGCCACCGGCACGAACGAGACGAATCCTGCCGGGACCACGGTGTAAAGCACCGCCTTCACCGGGGTGGAAAACAACCGTTCCGGATACGTCGAGAAAGTGATGAGACCGAACATCGCCTGTTCCGCGATCGTGTCCGCCCGTCCTGCCCAGAATGCGATCGAGTTCGTCGCGACGGCGTACGCGACGATGATCGACGCCGCGATGACCACCAGGATCGCGAAGGCCACCGCCTCTCGCGCCGATGGGCGGGCGAGGAACGCGAAGGTCGCGATCCCGAAGAGCGCGTCGCCGATCCCGCCCGGATCCATGCGGCTCACGACCAGGTGCAACACCGGTGGCTTCGGCAGGACGAGGTAGAAGTCGAGGTCACCGCTCGCGATCTTCGCCGCGATCGTGGATGCCCCACCCGCGATGCCGGACGACAGGCCGAATGCGGTCGTCCCGATCGCCCAAACCAGCACGATCTGGCGGAAACCGTAGCCCTCCACGCTCGGGAAGCGCTCGAAGAAGAGCCACCAGAAGGCGACCCATATGCCGTCATTGACGACCATGGCGAAGACCTTCGCGGCGAATGCGGCGCGATACGCGAGCGCGACCTCGAGGTTCGCCCGCACGTAGTGCGCCAGGAAGCGCAATGTCGCCATCGCTACCCCCCTTGAACCGTCAACCGCTCGAGGCCGGAACGGTACCCGACGGCCATCATCGTCCCGACGACCGTCAGGCTCACGACGAGCGACGCGATCACGGACAGGAAGCCCGTCCCGTCGGGCGCAAGCGCGAGGCGCGCCGGCCCGTGGATCATCGGCGCGAACGGCAATGCCCGCGCGACGATGGCGGCACCTTCCGGGAACAGCTCGATCGGGATGAGGACACCCCCGAGCAGCAGCGAGACGCGGGTGTACAGGAAGTAGATCGACGAGGTGTCCTCGGTCCAGAACGCACCCAGGCCGATGCCCGCGATGATGGCGAACTCGAGCACGAAGGCGAGGCCGGTGGCGACGATCGCTCCAAGCGCGGCGACCGGGTCAATCACGACCGGTCCGGCGAGGGCGAGCGCAACCACCGATCCGAACCCGAGCGAAAACGCGAATCGAACGAGCCGTTCGGCCAGGTATGCCCCGAACCGGGCGGTCAGGTAGCCGCCCGGCCGGAGCAGCGCATGGGCGAGGTTGCCCGTCCTGATGTCCTCGTCGATCCGCCGCGCGACGTTGACCCGAGACATCACCAGCGCCTCGGTGAAGGTCACGTACCACGTCATCTGGACGAGGGTCAGGCCACCGAGCAACGACGATTCCTGCGCACGGAACGTCGCCGTCCAGAGGCACGACAGGACGAACAGGAAGACGAACAGGATCGCGCCCCCGAGGGCTAGTTCGCCGAGGTATGCCCCTTGGTCCCGCAACGTGACGATGGCATGCGCGCCGATGACGCGTGCCCGGTGGGCGAGCATGCCCCTGCGCCGCCGGGGGGTCATGGCCGTCCTCCGGGAATGACCCGCGGGCCGGCCGTCTCCCGGTAGATCGCGGCGATCACGTCCTCCATCGGCGGGTCCGAGACGGTCAGGTCGACAACCGGTCCACAAGCCATGAGCCACGCGACAACCGGGCCGACGGGCGCGCCTGCCTCGTGGACCTCGAGGCGCCACCGTTGCGGTTCGACGTCGACGAGTGACGCTCCTGGCGGCAAGTCAACCGGCCGGTCAACCGGCACGAGGAAGTGCGCCTCGATCTGGCGTCCGCGAACGTAGCGCGACCGGAGCGTCGAAACTGGGCCGTCGAACGCCACGCGACCCGCTTGCATCACGATCACGCGCTCGCACACCTGCTCGATGTCGGCCGCGTCGTGCGACGTCAGGAAGATCGTGGTGCCTTGTCGAGCGTTCAGCTCCCGGACATGGGCCCGCACCGCTTGGCGCGCTTCCACGTCGAGGCCGATCGTCGGTTCGTCCAGGAAGACGAGCCGCGGGGAGTGGATGAGCGCCGCCGCCAGCTCGCACCGCATGCGTTCGCCGAGTGACAGGGTCCTGACTGGCCGGTCGAGGAGGTCGCGAAGCCCGAGGCGTTCCGTCAACTCGCCGACGCGTCGTCGCGCGACACCTGCGTCAAGGTCGTACACGTGCCGTAGCAGCTCGAACGTCGATCGTGCCGGCAAGTGGTACCAGAGTTGCGACTTCTGGCCGAAGACGGTCGCGATGTCGTACGCAAGGTCGGTCCGCTCGCGCCACGGCACCCGGCCAAGCACGCGCGCGTCCCCGCCTGACGGGTGCAGGATCCCCGTCAGCAACTTGATGGTGGTGCTCTTGCCGGCCCCGTTCGGGCCGATCAATGCGACACGTTCGCCCCGTTCGACGCGAAACGACACGGGATGCAAGGCAACGGTCGGCGCGCCCCTCGTGCCCCCCGGCAGGAGGCGGCGCCACCCTGCGCCCGGCACCCCCGGCCGGTCAAAGCTCCGGGTGAGGTCCCGCACCGAGATGGCGGCCCCAGCGTCCTGCATCCTTGCCCGCCCCTCGCGATCACCGTCGTGCGCGATTCGCATCGTACGGAACGGGGGAGGGGGTCGCTACAATCCGTGAGTGGCACGGGATGAGCTCGCGGGACTGATCGAGCGGGCCGCCCGCGCCGCCCAGGCGCGCGGGCTGCTGCCTGATGTCGCGCTGCCCGATTTCACCGTGGAGCCGCCGTCGCGCCCGGAGCACGGCGACTACGCCACAAACCTCGCATTGCGACTGGCGCGTGCCGCCCGGATGGCGCCCAAGGCGATCGCCGCGACGCTGGTTGAATCGCTCCCGTCGAACGACATGGTCGCGCATGCCGAGGTGGCTGGCGCCGGCTTCGTCAATCTCACGCTCAACCCGCAGTGGGTGGCACGCCGGATCGGCGAGATCGCCGCGTCCCGCGGCACCTACGGAAACAACGCGCAAGGCGCCGGCCGGCGCGTCCAGGTCGAGTTCGTCTCCGCCAACCCGACGGAACGACTTCACGCCGCGAGCGGTCGTGCCGCTTCGCTCGGCGATGCCCTTGGAAACCTCCTCCGCGCGTCAGGTTGGACGGTCGAGCTCGAGTACTACGTCAATGACGCGGGGAGCCGCCTCGCCGCCTTCGGCCAGAGCATCCTCGCCCGCTACCTCGCGGCGCTCGGCCATGAGGGTCCCGAGACCGACGTGCCCACCGAGGGCTACCACGGCGCGTACATTGCGACGTATGCCGCGGCGCTCGCGGCGGAGCATCGGGACCGCTACGCCTCGATGCCGCGCGAGCAAGCGGTGGCCATGCTCGCGCGGACGGGTTCTGACCACATGGTCGACCTGCACCGGGCGGACATGGACGGCCTCGGGGTCAACTTCAACACCTGGTTCCGGGAACAGGGCCTCCATGACCGGGGCGAGGTCACGGCGGCCATCGAGATGTTGCGCCAGGGCGGCCACGTCGCCGACCGGGATGGCGCGACCTGGTTCCAGAGCGCGGCGCTCGGCGACGACCGCGACAACGTCCTCGTCCGGAGCAACGGCACGCCCGGGTACATGACGTCGGACATCGCGTACCACCGCGACAAGTTCGTGACGCGCGGGTTCGACCGGGTGATCGACATCTGGGGATCCGACCACCAGGGGCATGTGGGACGGATGAAGGTGGCGATGCAAGCCATCGGCGTCGACCCGGATCGCCTGACGATCATCCTCCACCAGCTGGTGGTTCTGCGTCGGGGCGGGGAGGTCGTCAAGCTCTCGAAGCGGACGGGCAACATCATCGCCCTCGCGGACGTCATCGAGGAGGTCGGGCGCGACGCTTGCCGCTTCTTCTTCCTCGCCCGCTCCGCGGACAGCCAGATGGATTTCGACCTCGACCTTGCGAAGCGCGAGGCCGCCGAGAACCCCGTCTATTACGTGCAGTACAGCCATGCGAGGACTTCATCAATCCTGCTCATGGCCACCGATCGAGGCATCGCGCCCTCCACGAGTGCGGACGCCGCGCCCTACGGGCACCCGGCGGAGGTCGCCCTCGTCCGCGCCCTCATCCAGTATCCCGAGATCGTCGCCGATGCCGCCGCCAACCTCGAACCCCATCGGCTGACCTTTGCGGCCCAGGAACTGGCATCCCTGTTCAACGGCTTCTATCGCGATTGCCGGGTCCTCCCGTCGGATCGCGTCGCCGTTGACGTGGGCACCGTGCGGTCGCGCCTCCTCCTCGTGGCCGCCACTCGCGCCGTCCTCGCCCACCTCCTCGGACTCATCGGCGTCTCCGCGCCAGACCGGATGGACCGGCTCGACGCGGACGGGGAGTAGCCGTCCCACCTCCCTCACCCCGGGGGGGGCGCGGTTGCCCGCGGACCAACGGGAGAGGGAGGAACGCCTCACCATCTCCCGCACATAGGCGCGCTAGCTTTACGCGTCGGTGCGCGACCACCCGCCCGCGGCGCGGTCGAGCACCATCGTCACGTCCGGGTGCAGTTGCAAGAAAGACGCGGGATTCCGTGGCGTGACACTCCCGCGCACCGCCCCAGCCAGTGCCCCGGCCTTCGCCTGACCGCTCGCCAGGAGGAGGATGCGGCGCGCCCGCAGGATGGTCGCGATGCCGACGGTGTATGCCGTCGAGTAGCGTGCCCGGACCTCGGGGTGTGCCTCGCGCATCGCCGCCAGTCCCGGGAAGTTCCGGGACCACGTGTCGTCTGAAAGTGCCGCCACGTGCGTGGGACCGGTGAGGGCATCCCCCGGTTCGTTGAAGGCGATGTGCCCGTTCGCGCCGATGCCGAGTATCGCCAGGTCCATTCCCCCGGCGTCATCGATCGCCGCCTCGTACCGACGCGTCTCGGCGCCCGCGTCGAGCGCCTCCGGGTCAGGTAGGTGCCACGCCCCGTCCGCGACGTCAACGTGGTCGAACAGGTGCCGACACATGAACGTCCGGTAGCTCTCGGGATCGCTCCGGGGGATGCCCTGGTACTCGTCCAGATTGAATGTCGTCACTTGCTGGAATGACAACCCCTCGTCCCGGTGGCGCCTGACAAGCTCGGCGTATGTCCCGATCGGCGTGGAACCCGTTGGCAGTCCGAGAACGAGCCGCGACGCGCCCCGGATTGCCGTCGAGACGATCTCCCCGGCACGCCGAGACACGCCCGCATGGTCGTCCTCGAGATGGATTTTCGGCGGCCTCACGTGTCACGTCCTTGCCTGGCCGATGGGTGCACCTCAGGCCGCGTCGCGAATGGTGCCAAACCACGCGGTGCCCGATCAGCACGCGGCTCCCGATCAGCACGCGGTGCCCGATCAGCACGCGGCTCCCGATCAGCACGCGGTTCCCGATCAGCACGCGGTTCCCGATCCGGCGGAAGGCCAGCCGCTTCAAGCGCGCCTTTCAGGATTCCACCCGCGGCATCCAGGCAGGCCGTTGCCTCACTCGGCGTCATCTTCGTGCGCGCCATCACGATGGCAACCTTCACCTTCCCTCCAGCCTCGGCCAGGAGGGCGCCGGCCGACACCTCGTCCAACACGCCGATCTCCGCGACGAGGCGACGCGCCCGCGCCCGCAACTTGGCATTGGTCGGTTGCACGTCGACCATCAGGTTTCCGTACGTCTTGCCGGATCGGACCATCGCCGCCGTGGTCAGCATGTTCAATACGAGCTTTTGCGCGGTGCCCGCCTTGAGGCGCGACGACCCTGCGACGACCTCTGGCCCGACGACCACCTCGATCGGGATGTCGACCTCCCGCGAGAGCGGCGCACCCGTATTGCAGGAGATGCCGGCGGTGGTCGCACCTCGAATTCGCGCCGCACGCATCGCGCCGATTACGTAGGGGGTTGCGCCGCTCGCCGCGATCCCGACCACGACATCGGCCGGCCCGACGCAAAGGCGGTCGACATCGGCCGCCCCCGCCTCCGGCTGGTCCTCGGCACTTTCCACGCTTGTCCGCAGCGCCACGTCGCCACCGGCGATTGTCCCGACCACGAGGGTCGGCAGGACGCCAAAAGTCGGCGGGCACTCGGAGGCGTCAAGGACACCGAGCCGACCGGACGTCCCCGCCCCGAAGTAGAGCAACCTTCCGCCGCGCGCCCAGCCGAAGACGATTGCATCCACCGCCCGGGCGATCGACGGCAGTGCCCGGCGCACCGCGTCCGGCACCGTACGGTCCTCGTCATTGATCAACCGGAGCAGGTCGGCCGTCGACGCGAGGTCGATGCCCGCGGTGGCGGGGTTCGACGCCTCGGTGGCGCGTGACGCCATCGGCAGGGCCGTGAGGGCGTCCAATCCCTCGTCGTCCCCAGGCGTCACGGACGAGCCCCGTCGAGGAGACCAGCGTCGCGCCGGGCGATCCACACGGCCCCAAGCACCGGTTCCGCGGTCAACACGGCGGGCCGGGCGTTCGCGGTGCGCTGTCCCAGGCGCGCGGCGAACTGTTCCCGCAGGCGCGCCGACGCTCCCCAGAGCCCTCCGGCCTGCACGACGGGGAGGTGGTGGTCGGGGTCGAACGGCAATGCGTCGATCACCGCGACGGCCGCGAGGGCCAGTTCCGCCGCCGCCTCGTCGACCAGGGCGACCGCCACCGGGTCGCCATTCTCGGCCGCCTTGACCACGACGGGGGCGAGGCCAGCGGTCTCGGCAACTCCCCATCCCGGAGCCGACACGGTCGCGATCAGGTCTGGCGCAGACGGCACGCCGAGCCGGGCAAGGATCGCACCGGTCAAGCCCGTCTCCGGTGCACGGCCGTCATGCGCCCGAGCGACGGCGCGCAAGGCGTGGTACCCGAGGGCATAGCCGCTGCCCTCGTCCCCGAGGATCGATCCCCACCCGCCAGCCCGCGCACGGACGCCCCGACACGTGCCGAACGCGATGCTGCCCGTGCCGGCGATGACGACCACGCCGTCAAGTGTCTCGGCCCCGGCGGCGAGGGCCGCCACCGCGTCGTTCACCACGGTCGGCAAGCCACTGGGGAGCGACCACGAAACGCCCGGCGACCGCATTCGCGCCGCCGTGATCCCGTCAAGGATCGCCGTGGTCGCGACGGGGATGTCCGCCGGCCGGTCGACACCGGCGAGGGCGACAGCGACTGCCCGCACCGTGGCGGCGCCGGTGACACCACCCAGGATTGCCTCGAACAGCCCGGACAGGCGATCACGGACCACCGCCGCTCCCACCGTCTGCAAGTTCGTGCCCGCACCGAGGGCCCGCGCGACCTCCCTCCCGCTTGCGTCCGCCAGTACGGCGACGGTCTTCGTGCCACCCCCGTCGACGCCGATCACGAGGTCACCGCTGGCCATCGGCACGTGCTCCCCCATGCAGCCGCGCCATCAGAGAAGCGAAGTTCGCGCCCGGCACGACCTTCCCCATTACCGTCGCGTGGCGCGCCCCGGTACTCGACGGGATCGTGTTCGGCAGTCCCCTGATGGCGGCGTTCCCCAGCACCGCGAACAGCAGCGCCTCCTTGGCCTGCGACGGGACGCCGAGGTCGTCGATGGGGGTAAGCGCCACGCCGGGCAGGCGACGTGCGATCTCGCGCAGGATGGCCGGGTTTCGCGCGCCCCCGCCTGCGACGACGACCTCGACGAGCGGGTGCGAGCCCGCGACGTTGCCACGGATGCAGTCCGCGACGGTCGCCCCGGTGAGCGCGGTCACCGTCGCGACGATGCCCGCCACGCCCAGGCCCCGCGCGCGGCCCTCCTCGAGCACTCGCGCGGCATACGCCGCCCCGTAGCGTTCCCGACCGGTGGTCTTGGGGGCCGGTGCGCGGAAGTAGTCGTCATCGAGCAACTTTCCGAGGAACTCGTCGTCGATCGCTCCTGACCCTGCGAGTTGACCGTCACGGTCGAAGCGCGCTGCCCCCCCGGTGACGGCCTCGACGATCCAGTCAAGGACCATGTTGGACGGGCCGGTGTCGCAAGCGATGCGAGGGACGTCGTCGCCCAGCCCCCGCGGGGGCAGCAAGGTCACGTTGCCGATGCCACCGAGGTTCAGCAGCACCCTCGTCCCCGCCTCGGGCCGGAAGAGCAGGTCATCCAGGAACGAGGCCAGGGGAGCGCCGTGCCCCCATGCCGCCATGTCCCGGACCCTGAAGTCGGCGACGGTCGTGATCCCCGTTCGCTCGGCGATGACCGAAGGCTCGCCGACTTGCAGCGTGCTTCCCCTCGACCTCGCAGACGCCGGCGGGTCGTGGAAGATCGTCTGCCCGTGCGACGCGATGAGGTCGACGTCCCCGACGCGCAGGCCGGCCGCCGCGATCGTCGCCAGTGCCGCTTCGGCAATCCACTCGCCGACGTCAAAGTTGAGGCGGCACGTGAGGTCTGCCGTCGCGCGAGGCGTGTCGAACGCGGCGAAAATCGCTTCACGGCGCGCCCCTTCGAGCGGGACGTGCCAGTGAGTCAACCCGCCGACGTCCTGCAAGGTCGGAACGGCTGGCAACCGGGCAACCACGCCGTCGATTCCGTCTGCCGACGTACCCGAGATCAGCCCGACGACCACAAGTTCACGCTTCGACATTTGCGTTCGCTCCTCCACGCCACGGCCACGACGGCGCGGCAACCCTACCGAATCCCTTCCCGGGCGGGCAGGCGCCACGTTCGGAACTTTGTTCTAGAACGTTCGTTCTTATCCTCGATGCCATCACGCGGGTCGACTCGCGCGCCAAGGGCGGCGACGGCAGGGAAGGAACGTCCAGTGACGAGGATTGACCAGGCGCGGGCGGACGCTTCCTTCCCCCCTCCGGGGGGGACGCGGTTGCCCGCGGACCAATCCCCCCACCGGGGCGGGAAGGGATGCCCGCGGACCAATCCCCCCACCACGGCGGGCAAGGAGCCTGGGTGGTTGGGCGTGGTCGCCTCACCAGCGGGCCTAGACGCGGTCGGAGCGTTCTCCACCATCATCGTTGTCGGCCTGGCTTGGTGGTCGTTCGGATTCCTGTCACGGCAAGTCATGGTCGGTGCGAACCCGCTCGAGATCGCGAGGCAGTCGCTCGAGGCAATGACCCTAGGCATGGCGTGGCTTGGAGCGGTGGCCGTGGGCGCGCGCGCCGCCTGGCCCCTCGTCGTGGTGAGGGCGTCGACGGCAGTCGTGCCCACGCGAGTGCCAGCCGCGTTCCCGTCGCACCGGCGTATCCGTGCGGCCCGTTAGGCGCCTTGTGCGGCCAGTTGCCCCGGCGCTCAGGGCTCGGCGGCGAGCGACTGCAAGTGCCTGCCGGCCACGAGCGGCTGGGTGCCGACGGGCACGTACTCGTCGAGCTCGTCCAAGCGAGCGGCCTGAACTTCGATCTCCGACGGCAACTGCACCTTGAATGGCAGGAGGCCCTCGACCTTCACGACGCGACCCGCACCGGGACCGCTCCGGATGCGCACGCGCGTCGCGGAATCGAGCGTGACGGGCGAAGGCGAACCGCCCGAGGGACCGTCCAGCGTCGCGATCATCTCTGGTGACGCACCCGGTTCGCGCCCGAGGAGCGAGACCGGACGACCGTTGAGGGCTTGGATCCGCTGCCAGACCTCGGCCGGGGCAGGCTCGTCGCTGATCGAGAGCAGCACGATGGTCACGGGCGGCGCCGGGTCATTCGCTGGCCCGCCGAACCGTGGGCGGACGAGCGGCCAGAGGACGTCGTCCCAGCCGAGGCGCACCATCGCCTCGGGACGGATCCCCCCGGCAATAACGCCGACCGCGCCCCGGGCGGCGATCGCGCGCGCCGTCGCCTCGTCAAGGGAGAATGCGCACGCGACGACGCTCCCCGTCAGGTCAGGTGGAACGTCGCGCGGGAGCGCCGCCGCGAGGAGGCGCCCGCTAACCGCACGCCCGGCACCCGCGACCCCCGCGATTGCCACCGCCGTGCCTTCGACGAGGACGGCGTCGGCGGCGACCGAGACCACTTGCCCGCCGATGTGCGCCATCACCGGCGCCTCGGTCGGCGGCCCGCTGACGTACGCAAGTCCGGAAGAGGTCGAGCAGTACAGCAGCTGGCCACCTGCGGGGGAGAAGATCCGGCGCTTCCGGCCCCCGAGAAAGAGCCTCTGTTCAGCAAGGAGGTCGCCCTCCGCGACCTGCTCGCCCGGTCGAGGGATAAGGACGCGAGCGACCTGGTCGGGTGCGATGCCGAGGGCACCCGCGATGTCGATCGCGCGGACGCGCCCTTTCCGGTAGATGGTGGCGACGTTATGGCCTGATGCGACCGTCGCTCCCGGATGGACCGCGCAGACGGCGTAATCACCGGTCCAGCGCCGCCACCGCCGCAACCTCCCTCGCTCGATCGCCGCACGGCGCCGGGGCAGGTCGTCGTGGACGGGCTCCGGGACGTCGTCGTCACCGGTCTCGAGGCGACGCGCAAGGGAAGCGAGGTTCGAAGCCATCGGAGGGCCTTCCTGGCTGGCGCGGAGGGACGGCGGTCGCTCCGACCTGACCCCCCTACCCACGACGGGAAGGAGGCTGGGGTTTAGGCAGGATCGTCGCCCTGACCTGCTCCCTACCCACCCTCAACGAACGACAGGGGCGGGTACGCGCGCATTGCCTGGAACCACTGCAGCAACTTGGCCTGACGCTTCTCGTCGTCCTCCGGCAGCTGTATCGGTCGACCCCGGCAGTCGATCACGATGCCGCACGCGCCGCCCTGCACCTCAACACGCGGTGACGCCGCCTCGCCCCGCCCGAGGCCCACGTCGAACTCCCGTGACGGATAGAGGCGCAGCGCCGCCCGTTCGCCAAGGGGGAGCGGCAACACCTCGATGACCCCAAACGGCACGTCGATCTCGACCGGCGCCTTGTCGCTGTAGGTCACGACCACCCTGATCGCGGTCTCGCCCTCGTTGCCGGTGCCGACCGGCGCCACGCAAATCCCCAGGCTGAGGAGCACGTCGTGCTCAAGCTCGCTCCCGACCGCGGTCGTTCCCCCCATGTAGCCAAGCACACCGAGGAGCGACATCGCCGTCGCGCGGTCGAGCGCAAGTTGCGTCAGGGCCGCCGGTTGCACCGCGTCGAGCATCTGCAGCACGGCCTGCGCGAGTCGGGGCGTCCGGGAGAGGGCGCCACCACTCCCGATGAGCAGGTCGGGCGCCGGAATCTTCGGTACGCCGCGTGCCCCGGCCCGCCATGCCCGCTCGGGGTCGAACCGGCGCGCAAGGCGCTCAAGGGTCACCCGAAGCGCCTCGCGGTTGAACGCGTGCTCGATGAGGAGGTCCCGGACGGTCACCGACACCTGCCAAGGGGCGGCCTGCACCCGGCGGGCGTGTTCGGTAAGGGCGCCCTCGTCGATGTCGAACGGCAACCACCGGGCGATCGACGGCGCGCCGACCTCGCGAAGCAGCGTCAGGCGCCCGGTAGCGGCCCCGACGTCATCCCGGACGACGTTGACCGCCCGCCGCTGGTTGATCGCCCCCGAGTAGCTCGACGCCATCGTGTAGGTCCCGCCACCATGGACCGCCAGCACGTCAACGTCATAGCGGTCACCGACATTGCGCGCCGCGACACACACGCCATGCAGCGACGAATGGATGATCATGGCGCCGTCAGGCTTCGCCAGTGGTTCCCGGTCTGCCGGGTCATGCCACCGCTGGTACAGCGATTCCATGATCCGGCGACCGACGGCCTGCAGGATCGGTTGCGCCTCGGGCCGGGCCAGCTGGTGCATGCCCGCGAGTTGCGTCTCGACCATCGGACGCAAGGGTTCGAACGCTAGCGGGTCGCCAGCGAGGATCAGGTACGGCGCGTTGATCGAAAGCCCGAGGGCGATCGACTCCACTGCCCCGCGCGCGCGCTCATGGTCGATCGGGCGTCCACCCGACATGAGGACGACGATGTCCGGCTCCCCGGACTCGAGGTACGCGGTCAGCACGTCCGGGTTGAGGCCCTGGCCGTCGAGGACCAAGGGATCGAGCAGCACGAGCGGCAGCGACTCGAGTTCGCCGATGGCGATGGTCGCGTCGTCCGGGGACGGGGCGATCACCGCCACGCGCGGCAACGAGCCGGCCGACGTGATCAGGGCTCGTTCGCGCGGGGCGTCGGCCCACGCTCGCCCTCCCGCGCGCAGGCAGTCGCCAAGCGCACGAGACAGCGCGCCGCGAACGTCCGGGACGCCGTCGTCACCCAGGGTCGAACACTCGCCGATGGCAACGAGGCGGCGCGACCCACCGACGACCTCAAGCAGGTACGCGCGGGTGACGACACTCCCGACGTCGGCGGCGAGCAGCGGCTCGCGCACGATCGATGAGTCGATCATGGCACCGATGCCGGGGCCAGGCATTCCGGATGGACGCACGGCATTGGAAGCCCCGGCGACGGATCCGGTCATCGTGGCGGCAGGATATCAGTCATCCCTGATCTGCGATGCGCCCATGCAAGGGCCGCTACCGGCGCCGGGCGTCCCGCTCAAGCCGCTCGAGGACGTTCGAGAGGTGACTGAGGGTAAGCGCACTACGTCGGCGCCCCCGTTCGACTTCCGCGACGAGGCCACGCGAGCAATGCGCCGCGTGCGCGATCGCGGCCTGGGAAACCCCGAGCGCCTCGCGGCGCTGGCGCAATGACTCGCCGGTGACCGCGTCCTCGGGTTTGAGTTCCCAGTCGCCGGGCGTCCAACCGCTCCGGGTCCGCACCACGCGCGCCGGCGCCCCGTCGGCTCCGGTGCCGCGTGCCGTCTCGATCGCATCCTCGACCGCGGCGACGCGTCGGTCAGCCGCGCGCAACGCATCGAGGATGGCCTCGTACACGCCGCGAAGTTGCCGGAGCTCGACCAAGAGCGGGTCTACCGCTTCCACTGGATCCTCGCCCCGCACGGGTTGCCTCATCGCCACAGGCGCGCGCCCCTTCTGGAACCATCCCGCGGCTACCGCCACGGCACCGTTAGCAGTCGCCTCGACGCGCACCTCGCCGGCCCGGGGCGCTTGCCGGGTCGAACGCGCAAGTCCTGGTTGACGATCCTGACGACTCGCGCTCCACGGCAGCCATCCGACTGCAACAACACCCCGTCGGCGACCTCTGCCCGTCACGGCTGGCCCCCCGGAGCGCGCACATTATGTCGCACTGCGCGAGTCGCGTCGAGTGTCACAACGGGCCACGCGCCGAAGCGCGACAGGGCAATTCGCGATACGTCGTAGCCGTTGCCGGCGGGTCGCAGGTCATCGCGGAAGGCCCGCAACTTCTTCCCCGTCTTGTCCTGCGCGGGGCGATCGGGGCAGGCGGAAGGGGCGGGTCGGTTACCCGTTCCGGCCTGCCAGCAAGGTGCGCAGTTCCGCCTCGCTGATGATCGCGACGCCGTGCCGTCCCGCGGCCTTCACCTTCGCGGCCCCCGGTTTCTCTCCCGTGACCACGAAGCTGGTCGATCCAGACACGCTATCGGTCACCTTGCCGCCCGCGCCGGACACGAGGGCGGCGATCGCGTCCCGGGACTGGCTCATCGTGCCAGTGAGCACGACGACCTTTCCGCCGAGCGGTCCATTCCCCAAGGGTTCAAGGGGCGCGACAGGCGGCACCGGTGCCATTCCACCCGCCGCGAAGCGCTCGAGTTGCGTGTGCATCCCCGGGTCCGCGAGCGCCGTCGCGAACGAGCGCGCGACGACCAGGCCGATCCCGCGCGTCTCAAGCGCCTGCGCGTGCATCGCGGCGATCCGGGCGTCGCGATCTTCCGCCGCGACGGCGAAGAGGAGATTGCCGAGCGAGCCGGCGATCGGCGCCAGCATTTCTGCCGTCTCCGCGCCGACGTGCCGGATGCCCAGCCCGAACAGGAAGCGCCCAAGGGTCGTGGTCGTCCGCGTCCGGTCGATCGACTCCGCCAGCTTGGTCGCGAGGACGTCTCCCATCCCCTGGCCCTCAAACCCGCGCAGCTGGGCCGCCGTCAAGTGGTAGAGGTCCGCCGGACCGTCGATCATCCCAGCGGCGATCAAGCGGTCGATCCAGTTCGCGCCTAGCCCAGCGACGTCCACGGCGGACCTCCCGACGAAGTGGCGGACACGCGCCGCCCGTTGAGCCGGGCACGTGGGTCCGGCGCAACGCGCCACCGCCTCGTCAGCGTCGCGCGTGACCGGCGAGCCGCACGCGGGGCAATCCACCGGAAACGTCCATGGTCGCTCCGACCCGTCCCTTCGCGAACCGTCACAATCGACCCCCAGGACCGCCGGGATGACACCCCCCGCTCGCTCGACCCGGACCCAGTCGCCGATCATCAGCCCGAGGGCCTGCACCTGGTCCGCGTTATGCAGCGTCGCGCTCGTGACCGTCACCCCGCCGAGGCGCACCGCCTCCAGGACCGCGAGCGGCGTGATCGCACCCGTGCGCCCCACCTGCACCGTGATGTCCAGCAGGCGCGTCACCACGACGTCCGAGACCGACACCTTGTAGGCGATCGCCCAACGCGGATCCTTGCCCGCCGAGCCAAGCCGTTCCTGGGTCGCCAGGTCGTTCACCTTCACGACCAGGCCATCGGTCTCCTCGTCCCAATGGGGGCGCTCCGCCTGGAGCTCATCAAGGGCGACCAGGGCCTCATCGACGTCCGCGCACGCTCGCGACTTCGAGTTCACCCGGAAGCCCCAGGCATCGAGGAGACGCAAGGCATCCCAGTGCGAGGCGAACGGCGAGGCGCCCGCGGCGACCGGGCGCAAGCGGTCGACGACGCCTGCGCTCCCGGGGACGGCACGCACGCCCCCAGCCTCGGCCGTGGCGGGGACGCCGAGGGGAGCGCTCCCGGTCGCCTCAGGGACGATCTCGAGCGCGGTGGCGGCGTATGCGGTGAACCGCAGGTCCCGCGCCGCCGTCACCTTCGGGTCGAGCTGTCGCACGCTCCCGGCGGCGGCGTTGCGCGGGTTCTGGTAGGTCGGCTCACCCGCCGCCTCCCGCGCGACGTTCAGCCGTGCGAACGCGTCCCGGGGCAACGTGACCTCGCCGCGCACCGCAAGGTACGGGGGAACCCCCTCGCCGCCGCCACCAAGGCGCAACGGGATCGACCGGATCGTCACCGCCTGCGCGGTGACCTCCTCGCCAACCTCCCCGTCACCCCGCGTCGCCGCGCGTACGAGCTCGCCGCCGACGTAGGTGAGCGCAAGCGTCAAGCCATCCAGTTTCGGCTCGACGACGAAGCGAGGCACCGACGGGTCCGGCAAGGCCGAAGCGACCCGGCGGTCGAACGCCTGGACCCCATCCCGATCAAACACGTTGGCAAGGCTCAAGAGCGCTTGCGGGTGCCTCGCCTTGCGGAATCCCGGAAGGACGTCACCGCCGACGCGGCGCACCGGGCTGATCGCCGAGGCCCACTCCGGGTGTGCCCCTTCCGCGACCGCCACCTCGCGAAACAGGCGGTCGTACGCCTCGTCGGACACGACCGGGTCGTCGCGCACGTAGTACGCGTGTGCCCAGGCCCCGAGCGTCGCGACCGACGCGTCGTACGACTCCCGCGTGTCGAGCGCCAGCGCCTCGCCCGACGCCGGCATGATCGCGTCCTCGTCCATCACCGGCTTCAACGAACGCGACCCGCCCGGCGGCGCGGGCGCGTCGGACCAGCCCGGCGCGCTCCGTGACCCGCGTCACGTCGTCCAGCGGCGGGCGCTTGATACATTGCGATGGAAGGGCGCCCCAGATGGTCGGCGACAAGCGTCGAGACGGTGCCACGAGTCCCCGGTGGCCCAACCGGCCCGCGTGGCGGCGCCATGGGGTCGCGCCTAGCGCCGGGCGGACACGCCCCCGCCAGTCGATGGTGGGCGTGCTCCTGATCCTTGTCGCCGCGTTCGCGATCTTCCTGACCCCGGACATCGCCGCGACGACGGCCCAGTTTGTCGCCGTCATGCGGAACCCATCAAACACGTTCGCGGTGCCGGCCATGCTCGCGCCACCCGACATCGGCGCCACGCCGCACGCGGCCGGCGCGATTCGCTTGCGTTGGACCGAGCCGGGGACAAGCGGTTCCGTCACCCCGGCGGCGACCTCGTGGGCGGGCGCGTACCTCGTGTATCGGAACACGTCACCCGCGACGCCGGCGAGCAACGCCACGCCATACGCGACCGTGACCAGTGACGGGTCCGGAGGCGCTTTCTTCCTGGACGGGACTAGCAGCGTCGCCGCCGGCGGGTCTTGCACGTCATCACCATGCACGATCGACAACACCCGCTACTGGTACTGGATTCGTGCGCTCAGCCGCCAGACCGGCTTCCCGTCGCCATTGCTGTCGCTGGGGTCCAATGCCGCCGCCGACCGTTCGCCGCCTCAAGTGCTTTCGGTCAGCCCCGCCACCGGCGCCACCGGCGTACCGCTTTCCAGCAACGTCCAGGTCACGTTCACCGAACCGGTCGACTACCTGTCGGCACTTTCGGCGACCTGCATCACCCTCGCGTCAAGCCCGTCGGCGTGCGTGCCGGTGACGGGCAACCTGACGCGGTGGACCCGGTCGTCGGGCGTCCTCCTCGAAGTCCGGCCGACGGACCGCCTCCAGGCGAACGGCGCCTACCAGGTCGGGTTCAAGTTCGGCGACGCCGTGGCCGCCGTTGTCGACCTCGCCGGAAACGTCATGGCGGGGGCGGCCACTGCAACGTTCACGACCGAGGCCCCTGCATCGAGCGTCGCCATCCGGTGGCGGTCCCCGGCGCTCGACGCCCAGGAATACCTGCCGTCCAGCGGCCCCGTCGTCGGGATCGCGTTTGCCGAGCCAATGAGCCAGGCGAATGTGAATGCCGCCTTCCAGATCTTCGCGGGACCCGGCTGCCAGGGCGCTTCCCTGCCAGTCACGTCGGCTTGGAACGCGACCGGAAATGCCGTCGCCTTCACCCCGGCCTCCCCACTATTTGTTGGCCTCATGGCGTCCCCGACGTTCGGCGTGCACACGTACTCGATGCGGTTCAACGAGGTTCCCGCGCTAGATCTCTCCACCGCCGGCAACGGCGCGGCTTCGATCGCCTGCTCGAACGGCACGTTCGTGCCCTCCGCGTCCGTGCTTGCCTTCGACCTCGCCGATGTCGCGCCCGGCCTCGCCTCGCCATCGGTCGTCGCCGGCGAGACGATCACCCTCCGCGCCACATCCGGCCCGTGGCGCCAAGGATCGTTCACGACACTTGTTGCCCGGTTCGACGAACCGGCCGCCGGCGGCGCCGTCGAGTCACGGGTCGGGATCGGCGGGGACTCGTGGGCAGGACTTTCGCTACCGATCCCCGCCGAATCGCCGCCCGGCCTGCACTTCGTTGCCGTGCAAAATGAAGCGGTCGAAACAGGCGTCGGGCAAGACGCGAGAACCGCGTTTCGGGCCATCACCATCGTCGAACCGTCGATCACCGTCGCGACCTACGACCTGTCGGACACGCTCGAACTGGCGCCCCGGACCGCCCTCTCACCGCTTCCGGGCGGAGACACGGTAAGGGTGGTCGCACGGGTGACCGCTCCCCGTCGCGACGGCACGGGCACGCGCCCGGTCGCGGGAATCCAGGTCAAGGTCCGGGCAATCCGCAATCCCGCGAGCTACCTGGCCGTCTTGTGCGACAGCCTGGCTAGCGGTGCCTGCGGAGGTTCCTCGGTCGAGATCATCGGGACGACCGATGAACAGGGGTACCTGCGCGGCTACTTGAGCGCGCCGGCCACGGGGGCGCCGTTCAACTCCATCGTCGTCCTGGCCTCCGCGGGGAACGAGTGGGGAAGCGTCGTCCTCACCGACCCAGCGCCCGTGCCTCCGTCCGGCCTGGTGCGTTCCCGGTCGACGACCTTCTCCTGGTCGCCGTCGCCGTCCGCGGGTGTCGCGGGCTATCACCTCGTCTTCGCCGCGCCGGCCGGCAGCGGGGCCAGTGACGTGGTCGTCGATGTCGGTCTTGCGTCATCAATCTCGGTGCCGCCAAACGGTTTGGTCCCGGGCGTCGAATATCGCGTGACGGTGATCGCGTACGACCAGTCCGGACGCCCAAGCGAGCGATCGGAACCGATCACGTTCGTCGCTCCTCCTTCGACACCGACGTCAACGCCGACCCAGACGCCGACCCAGACGCCGACCCAGACGCCGACCCAGACCCGGACGTCAACGCCGACCCAGTCGCCGACCCTATCGCCGACAATCGAAAGGACCGCGACCCCGCCAGCCACCGGGACATTCACCTGGACCGCGACTGCACCGGTATCCATCCCCCCTCTCCCCCGTGAGAGTTTTCAGCAGGGGGCGGGGGAGGTGCTTCCCTCTCCCGCCGCAGCGGGGGAGGGACAGAGGGTGGGGGTGTCCGTGCCCCCCACCCCCACCGCGAGCGTTCCCCTCAGCGTCCCGCCGGTCCCGACCCCTACCTCCATGGCCACAGTTTCGACACCCATCGCCGGGACCGTGACTCCGATGGTCCCCAGCTCGACCACCCCGACTGGGATCGCCAGCGTCCCGCCTGCAACGGCTACACCATTCCTTCCAGTCCCTGCGACGGTCGTTCCGCCAGTCGTGACGCCGGTACTGACGCCAGTCGGAACGTCATTGGTGCCTGCCACCCCGACACCACCCCCGGCGGGGAACCGCAGTCCCACCCCGGTCGGCTAGGGTAGGGAGACCAGCCATGAGTGACACCATCCGCCTTGAACCCGGGACCGGCTTGGGTCGGCTCGCCGCGTGCATGCGCGTCGCGACCTACGTGATCGCTGGAACCATGGTCGTCCTCGCGTTCGCCCTGACCGTCGGCCCGAGCGTCCTCCCGTACCAGCCGTTCGTCGTCTTGACGGGATCGATGGCACCCGGAATCCCGGTTGGTTCGGTCGTCGTGGCGGTACCTGTCGCACGGGGCGACCTGGCCGTCGGCGACGTCATCACGTACCAGCGGGTTGAGGAACCCGACCTCGCCGTGACGCACCGGATCACGAGCCTCCGCGCGGTCCCCGGTGGCCTCGTCGCCCGGACCAAGGGGGACGCAAACGACGTGCCCGACCCATGGGAGGTCCACTTGTCCCCGACCGTCCTGCGTGCCGTCGGGGCCGTCCCGCTCGTGGGCTACGCGATCTACTTCGCGCAGTCGGAACGCGGGCGCGTCGTCACGCTTGGCCTGCCCCTCGCCGCCCTCGGTGCGCTAGCCATCCGCGACCGGTTCGTCGCCCGGCGCGCGGTCCCCGAGAGCGCCCCCCATCGCGTCCCACCGGCCACCCTGGCGTCCTGAACGGACAGCGCGACGATGGCACTGGTACCGCGCCCCGTCAAGCCGCAAGGTGCCCACCTCGGCCGGAGGAAGGGGGAACGCCCCCTGCCCCTGCCATTCGTCCTCGGCCTGCCCACCGTCATCTTCGTCGTGATCTTCGCCGCATTCATCACCGGCGACCACAACGTCCCACTTCTCCGGCTCCTAGTCGGCGATGGTCCGCCGATCGCCGTCGCGCTGGTTGACACGACGTCCCTGACGATTCTCTCGGGCGACGTGAAGGTGAAGGCCCAAGGCGCAAGCAACTGGATTGAAGGATTACAGGGGCAAGTACTCGCGACCGGCGACGCGATCAGGACGACTGACGGGAGCGCCGCGCTCGTCACCTACTTCGAGGGGTCGACGACCTCCATCGAGGACGACGCCGAGATTGTCCTGGCCAGGCTTGAAAAGCATCCGAACGGCGTGACGACCGAAATCGGCACCCGCATCATCGCCGGGAGGACGTGGACGAAGGTCGCCAGGCTGCTCGACCCTGCCAGCTCCTTTGCGATGGAGACACAATCCGCGGTCGCCGTCGTCCGCGGGACCGAGTTCGCCGTGCGCGTCAATCCCGACGGCACGACCAGCGTCGCGACAGCCGACGGCGAGGTCGCGATGGTGGCGCCCGGTGAGGACCTGAGCAAGGCCGTCATCGTCAAGCCGGGGTTCGAGTCGACGGCCGCTCCCGGACAGCCCCCGTCGGCCCCCGTCCCGGCACCCCCACCATCGCGCGCCATCCGGTTGACCCTCGCGTCGCCCGCCGTCCCGCTCGTCACCGACGACAAGGGCCGGTCGACCGGGTGCGTGAGCGTCAGCGGCATCCCGTGCGCGATGATCGCGAACCAGATCCCCGGCGCCGAGTACTCCGGCCCGCAGTCCGAGCCCCAGACCATCTCGTTCGCCCTCGTCGAAGGCAAGGACCGCGCGTTCGTCACGAGCTACACGGGGACCGGCACCGGCGGCACCTATCACATCCAAGGCGAGGTCCTCCAGGGAGGGTCACCCCTCGGCGTCACGCAATTCGCGGCAAGCATCAAGGCGGGCGAGATCCAGCTGACCGGCTTGGCGGCCAAGGCAGACGGGTCGCTGACGGACTTCGCAGACCCGATCGTGGTCGACAAGCAGCCGTTCAAGGGTGCGCTGACCGTCTCGCTGCTCGGCCCGAC
>CAMBEO010000040.1 GCA_945865725.1 Thermoflexus hugenholtzii JAD2
GATCGTTGCCCGCTGCTCGGCGATTGTCGCCCGGAGCTCAACAACCAGTGCCTGCAAGGTGGCGACCACGGATGGCATCACTCAACAGAACGTGCACCGGAACCCACCCGGCACCCTTACCCCGCCATGACCCCGTGAACGGTTACCAAGTGGGGCATCACCCTGATGCCCAAGGGACCGAAGGGGATCGTCGGCACGCAGTTCACCGTCAACGGCATCACGATGTCGTCAGCGACGAAGCAACCTGACGCGACCTGGGAATACATCAAGTTCATGATGGACCCGGTGACGCAGGAAGAGATCGTCCTGAACAATGGGGGGCGTCCGGCCGCGCGGAAGGCCGTCCTGGACAACCCGAAGATCTTGTCGACCGTGACGTCGCACAAGGCGATGCGCCCCTTGTACGACACCGCCCTCGGGTGGCCGAACCCGGCGAACAGCCGCTGGCCCGAGTTCACGACGACGCTTGACCAGACCTTCGGTCCGATCTGGACCGGTGCGGTCGAATTCGACGCTGGCTTGAAGAACGCGATCGCAAAGCTTCAAGAAGTGCTCGACAAGCCGAAGTCGTAGCGACGTGTAGGGCCGGGGACCGCATGTGGCGGTTCCCGGCCTTCCAATGCTTCCGACGCGAGCGGCTAGCCGGCGGGACGTCGGCGCTCCCCGTGGGAACGTGTCCATCCCCTGGCTTGGGAAAAAGCTCCCACGCCAGTGGGAGGGGGGAGAAGGACGGCGGGGGTGCCAGCGGTCCCCGTGCGACCTGAAGCCGACGCGCCGGCGGCGAGGCACTCGAGCAAGATGGCAACGAACGTCGCCGCGCTTGCCGTGACTTCCCGCTTCGCCCCTCGGGGCCTCCGAGCGCGGGATTTCGTCGGCTGGCTATGGGCGTCCCCGTGGATCCTCGGATTCCTGTTGTGGACGCTCGGGCCGATGCTATGGTCGCTGTACCTGGCATTCACGCAATACAACATCATTCGCACGCCCCTGTTTGTCGGGTTCGACAACTTCACGCGTGCGATCCAGGGCGCGGACCGGCTGTTTTGGCCGTCCCTTGGGCGCACCTTCGCGTGGGCGTTTGTCATGGTGCCCCTGAGCCTGGCCGGTTCGCTCCTGACGGCGCTCTTGCTCAACCAGGGGTTGCGTGGCACCGCCCTGCTTCGCACCATCTTCTTCATCCCGTCGCTCACGCCGGCCGTCGCCCTCGCCGTCCTCTGGCGATGGATCTACCAGCCAGATTTCGGGGGCCTCAACCACCTCTTGCGGTCGGCAGGGGTCACCTCGCCGCCAGGGTGGCTTACCGACCAATCCCTGTCAATGCCCTCGCTGATGGTGATGACCTTATGGGGGGCCGTCGGCGGAGGCACGATGCTGATCTTCCTGGCCGGACTGCAGGGCGTGCCTCAGGAGCTCTACGAGGCCGCGGAGATTGACGGGGCCGGCCGGACTGCCCGGTTCCGGCACGTGACGCTGCCGTTGCTGACCCCCACGATCTTCTTCAACCTGGTCATCGGGATCATCGCCGCCCTGCGCACGTTCACGACGGCGTTCGTGGCGACCGGTGGCGGGCCGAACTACTCGACGTGGTTCTACATCCTCCACCTCTACCAGACCGCGTTCCAGAACCTCGAGCTCGGGTATGCGTCGGCGCTTGCGTGGATCTTCTTCGTCCTCGTCGTCGGGCTAACCACGATGAACCTCCGGCTGTCGCGGCGGTGGGTCTACTACGAGTCGGAGGCGGCGTCGTGACCACGTTTGCGGATTCGTCCCCGCCCGCCACCGCAGTCATGCGCCCGTCCCGCAGGACGGTGCGAACCCTGGCGCTGTACGCGCTCGCGATCCCGCTCGCGATCATGTTCGCGACGCCGTTCGCTTTTTCGCTCGGGAGCAGCCTCAAGAGCGTCTCGGAGATCCACGCGTTCCCGCCGACTTTCCTGCCGGCGGTACCGCAGTGGACCAACTACGTGGCGGTCTTCTCGTTACGCGGGGTGCCGTTCGAGCGCTTCTACATGAACTCTGCCGTGATCACGGGAAGTGCCCTCGTCGGCACCGTCATCACCGCGGCGATCTCCGCATACGGGTTCGCGCGCTTTCGCTGGCCGGGACGCGACTTCATGTTCATGGTCCTCCTGAGCACGCTGGTGCTCCCGGAGGAGGTCGTCCTGATCCCCAAGTTCCTCATGTTCAATAACGTGCCGAAAGCGCTGATCGGCAAGACGTTGATCGACACCTACTGGCCGCTGATCCTGCCGTCATGGTTTGGCGGCGGCGCGTTCAACGTGTTCCTCTTGCGCCAGTTCTTCATGCAGGTGCCGCGCGAGTTCGACGAGGCGGCGGTCATTGACGGCGCATCATCCTGGCAAATCTTCTGGATGATCATGCTTCCCCTTTCGCGACCAGCGCTCGCGACCGTCGCAATCTTCTCGTTCCTGGGTCACTGGAACGACTTCATCCATCCGCTGATCTACTTGAACACGAGCGACAAGTTTCCGCTCAGCCTCGGGCTCAGGTACTTCCAGCAACAGCCGACGGACGCGATGGAGCCGAGGGAGCACCTGCTCATGGCGGCGTCGCTCCTGATGGTGGCGCCAGCCATCGCCATCTACCTCGCCGCACAACGCTATTTCGTGCGCGGGATCGTGATGAGCGGGATCAAGGGGTAACCACTCTCCCCCCGGACGGCCCCCTCCCATCTGCCGCAAGCGCATCCCACGCTGCGGCGGGGGGGGAAGCCCCCACCATCGTTATCCGCGTCAGCGCCCTCCGCTGAGAACTCTCACGGGGGAGAGGGGGTTGGGTGGGTTTCCGGGCCGCGCAAGCGGGCGCCAAGTTGCCGTTCGGCCTGCGCGATGATCTTTGCTCGGACGACGGCAACTTCCTCGCCGGTCAGGGTTCGATCTGAGGCACGGAAAACCAGGGCGTACGCGAGGCTCTTTGAACCGGTCGCGACGCGGTCCCCGGCATACACGTCGAAGAGGTCGGCGGACTCCAGGAGGGGGGTGCCGCTCCTCACGATGAGGGCGGTCAGGCGCTCCGCTGCCGTTGCTTCCGGCACCACGAACGCGAGATCTTCGGCGACGCCTGGGAAGCGCGGCAACGATCGTGCGGGGCGCACCTCCCTTGCCAGGGCGAACAGCCGGTCAAGGTCGATGGCGGCGAGAAGCAACCGCTCGTCCGCCCCGATGGTCGCCACGAGGTCGGCGTCCACCTCGCCGATGATTCCGATCGCGTCCTCTGCCCGGACCGGCTTTCGACCGGCCGCCTCGGGACGATGGTCGAGGACGATGGCCGCCGCGCGGTGCGGATGAAACGCCGGGTGGGCGACGGGTATGAACCCGACCCCGTCGACATGGAGGCGCGAGATGACCGCCTCGACGCTCGCTTTCAGGTCGTAGAAGTCGTTCTCGACACGGGCCCCTAAATCACGCCCGGAACGCCATTGGCCAGACGCAAGGGTGAGGACCCGGCGTTCCTCGGGAAGTTCGGCACCGCGCCCCACGAACGTCCGTCCGACCTCGAACAAGTGGACGTCGCGGTCCCGGTGGCGAAGCCCGGCGGCGACGGCGTCGAGGATCGCCCCGATCGAGGACGTACGCATGACCGACGCCTCGGTGGACGCGGGATTGGAAAGGCGCACGACCGGTCCGTCAGGATTTACCCGTTTGTCGACGAGGGCGCCAACCGTTCCGGCGCCGGCTAGCGGTACGCGCCGCAGGCGCGCCTCGCTCGTCCAGGTGTAGGCGACTACCTCCGCGAATCCGTGGGCGACGAGGACGTCGCGGACATCGTCCTCCCGACGGGCGGCTGGAAGTGGCGCGAGTTGGGGCAGGTCCCCGGACATCAGGGTCGCGGGAACCTTCTCGTACCCGTCGATCCGGGCGACTTCCTCGATGAGATCGGCCGCCTCCTGAATGTCCAGCCGCCAGGTCGGTGCCTCGACGACGAAGGCGATCTCACGGCCGGTGCCGTGCTCCGTGAACGCGAAGCCGAGGCGGGAAAGGACCTCCCGAACGGTTTCGGGCGCGTAGTCGATCCCGAGGATGCGCCGGCACCCGGCCAGCGTGAGGGTGATCGCTGCCCGTGTGGTCCGGATTGGCCAGGCATCGACTGCGGGGCCGACGATTTCCCCGCCTGCAAGGTCGACCATGAGCGCCGCGGCTCGTTGCGCCGCGGGCAATGCGTGCTCCACCGGCACGCCGCGCTCGTACCGGCGCGAGGCGTCCGTCGGGCGGGGAAGCAGGGCACGCGCGGTGCGTCTTGTTCGCGCCGGGTGCCAGTTCGCGGCCTCCAGGAGGATGTTCGAGGTGGTCTCCCGGATCTCCGTCGCCGACCCGCCGATGATTCCGGCGAGGCTGACCGGAGCGCCGCCGTGCGCATCGTCGATGGCGACGACGGTCATTTCCCGGTTCAGCTGGACGGCATCTCGTTCCGACGCGAGGGTTTGCAGGGATTCGTCGTCGCGCGCCGCGCGTGCCACGAGGCTCCCGCCGGGCACCCGGTCGTAGTCGAAGGCATGCAACGGTTGGCCGTATTCGAGCATCACGAAGTTCGTGATGTCGACGACGTTGTTGATGGCTCGAATGCCAGCGGCCTGCAAGCGCTCTTGCATCCACGCGGGGGACGGACCGAGGGTGACCCCCTTGACGAGCATTGCGACGAACCGGGGGCATCGCTCCGGGTCATCGGTGCGCGCGGCGAGGGGTTCGTCGGATCTGCGCTCTCGTGCCGGGGTCACGTCAAACTCGGGGAAGCGAACCGACCCACCGAACAAGGCGGCGACCTCGCGCGCGATGCCAATCATCGAGAGGCCGTCGGGGCGTCCCTTCAGGTCCAGTTCGAGGACGGTATCGCCGAGGGCTTCGGAGAGAGGCACGCCGACGGGCGTACCCGGCGCCAGGATCAAGATGCCGGAATGATCGTCGGACAGACCCAACTCGAACCCGGACATCACCATCCCCTCGGACGGGACGCCGCGCATCACCGACGGGGCCAGAACGCGATCAACGGCCGGACTTGAATGGCCGTCGCGATACCTCGTCCCGACGAGCCCAAGCGGGACGACATCGCCGACCGTGATGTTGGCCGCTCCGGTCACCACGACCTTGGACCGCCCGTCGCCGTATGACGCGGAGACCAGGTGGAGTCGATCGGCGTTCGGATGCCGGTCGATCGCATCAATTCGCGCGGTCCAGACGTTGTCCCACGCTTCGCCAACAGGGTGGATCGCGTCAAGCTCGATCCCTGCCATGGTCAGGCGGTGCCCGAGTTCGGCCGCACTGACCGGGATCTCGACGTAATCGCGAAGCCACTTCAGCGAGACGCGCATTGGGCCGCTCCTTCACGGTTCACCCCTCTCACTCGGAGCGGGGGCAGGGGCACTCGATGTGGAGAGGCCTGGGACTGGCGCGGTGATGTGGCCCTCACCCCTTGGACGACCATCGGTATCCGCGTACGCGCCCCCCTGCTGAAAACTCTCACGGGTGAGAGGGGGGAGGACGGCCTCCCCCTCTCTGCCTGAAAGCTCTCACGGGACGAGCGGGGGTGAGGCGGCGCCGCGTGGCGGGCGGTCAGGCGAACTGCTGCAGGAAGCGCACATCGTTCTCGTAGAAGAGCCGGATGTCCTCGATGCCGTATCGAAGCATCGCGAAGCGCTCCAGGCCGCAGCCAAATGCCCACCCGGAATACTCGTCAGGATCGATGCCCACGTTGGCTAGGACCCTCGGGTGGACCATGCCCGCGCCGCCAAGCTCGATCCACCCGGTGCGCTTGCAGACGCGGCACCCGGAACCGTGGCAGAGGTGACACGTCATGTCGATCTCCGCGCCCGGTTCGACGAACGGGAAGTAGCCGCACCGGAACCGTATCTCGCTATGCGGCCCGAACAAGGCCCGGGCAACGACCGTCAAAGTGCCGCGCAGGTCCGCAAGGGTGACGTTCTTGTCGATGCACAAGCCCTCGACCTGCGTGAACATCGCCTCGTGCGACGCGTCGGTCGCCTCGTTCCGGTAGGTCCGGCCCGGCGCGATGATGCGAATGGGGGGCTTGTGGGCGAGCATCGTCCGGATTTGGACTGGGGACGTCTGCGTCCTGAGAAGCATCTCGCCGCCCTCGCCGGTGCCGCCCTGCACGTAGAACGAGTCCTGCGTGTCGCGCGCGGGGTGGTCAGGTGGGATGTTGAGGAGGGTGAAGTTGTAGTGGTCCCACTCGACCTCGGGGCCCTCCACCGAGGTGAACCCAAGGCGCGCGAAAGCCTGCTCGACTTCCCTCCGGATCATCGTGACCGGGTGGAGGGAGCCAGTTGGTCTCGCCCGCGCGGGGAGGGTGACATCGATGCGCTCGGCCTCAAGGGCGTGCGCGCGCGCTGACGCCTTCACTGACGAGAGGCATGAGAAGTACGCCGCCTCGAGGGACTGCTTCGCGGCATTCGCCCGTTCGCCTGCACGCGGCCGATCGGACGGTGCGAGGACAGCCACGCCCTTCATCGCTTCCGCGAGGGAGCCTCGTCGCCCAAGCACGGCGAGCCGCCACCGTTCGAGCGCGTCGGCGTCAAGCGTGCCGCCTAGGGAGGCGAGCGCGTCACGTTCGATGGCGTCAAGGCGCTCGATCAGGTCCATGAAACCTCCAGGCCGGCCGGCAGGCCATGCCCGGCTCGCACCCGTTGGCGAATGGCCTCGTACAAGACGATCGCGCCTGCCACGCCGGCATTGAGCGAGTCGCCTCCACCCTGGGGGATGCGGACGGCACGGTGGGCCGCCCGGCGGGCGACTTCGGTGGCGCCGTGGGCCTCGTTCGAGACGACGATGGCAACCGGCCCGGTGAGATCCTCGTCCCAAAAGGTCACGGGCGCCTGCGAATCGGTCGCAATGATCCGCGTGGCGGGCGGCATGAGTCCAGGGAGCGCTTCCCACGACACGCGCGAACGGACCGGCACGTTGAAATGGGCACCCGCTCCCGCGCGCAGGACCTTCGGCGCCCATAGATCGGTCGTCGCGGTGGTCGCGATCACGCTTGCGCCGACGCTCGCGGCGACCCGGATGAGGGTGCCCGCATTACCCGGGTCAGCAACGGCGTCGAGGATGAGGATGAGCGCCGCCGTCCCTTCCGGGGTAGCGAGCGCCCCTTCAGGCACCGGGACGACGGCGATGATGCCTTGCGGATGGACGGTGTCGCAGACGACGGCCATGACCTCGTCGGTGACCTCGCGAACCGGCGCTCCCGCCGCCCGAAGCCGACGGAGAAGCGCCCGGGATCCCGCGTCACTGGCGCCGAACGCCGAGGTGTGAAGGACGGCGGACGGGGTTGCGCCGGCGGCGGCCGCCTCGACCACCCGCCGGCCCTCAACCAGGCACGATTGGTAGCGCCGACGTCCGTGGGGCAGGTGCAGTGACCGCGCGAGCTTGGCGAGCGGGTGTTCGACGCTCGAGATCGGAGGCTGTTCGGGCCTTGTTGCGGTCATCGGAGGGGCGAACTCGTTGCCGGAAGGCAAGCGCGAGAGGCAGAAGGCCGGCGGGACGCCGGCCTCCTAACTCCAAGGAACGCGAGGTCAGGCCGCCGAGGCGACTTGGACGATCCGGGCGAACGCGCCTGGATTGCGCACGGCAAGGTCCGCGAGCATCTTTCGGTCAATCGCTATGCCGGACACCTTCAGGAGGTGGATCAGCTTGCCGTACGTCACGCCGTTGAGGCGGGCGGCGGCGTTGATGCGAATGATCCAGAGGCGGCGCATGTCGCGCTTGCGGTTACGCCGGTCGCGATAGGCGTACGCCATCGCGTGCATGACGGCTTCGTGTGCCGCCTTGAACAGCTTGCTGCGCCCAAGAAAGTAGCCGCGCGCGGCGCGCAGTACCTTCTTGTGGCGGCGATGCTTCGTGAAGCCGCGCTTGATTCGTGCCATCGATGCTTCCTGTATTCGTTCGGGCGGGTCCCCAACGGTGCGTCAAGCGCCGCGGAACCGCTTAGCTGCCCGCTAGACGCCGTACGGCGTCGCGGCACGCACAAGCTTTCCGATGGCCGAAGGCACCTCGTAGAACTTGTCGTACATGCGCTTGGTGCGGGCGCTCTTTGCCAGACGCTTCTTGTTTCCCCACGCCTTGGCCCGCAGCACCTTGCCGGTGCCAGTAATCTTGAACCGCTTTGCCACGCTCTTCCGCGTTTTTAACTTGGGCACGGTTTGCTCCGCTCTCAGATTAGCCTGCGAAGTGTAGCAGCGACGGGCGTTGGAGCGCGATGCCCACGGGGGCTTTGGCGCCACGGTTCGTCCGGGAGGCTGGCGTGTCGATCGTTGCGGTCGTCGGGTCGTGCAACATGGACCTAGTCTCACGGGCGCACCGCATCCCGCGTGCGGGGGAACACCTTCTCGCCACCGGGTTCGGCACGTTCCTGGGCGGCAAGGGCGCAAATCAGGCCGTCGCCGCCCGGCGCGCCGGGTCATCAGTCACGATGGTCGCGCGCGTCGGGCGCGACGCATTCGGCGACCTGATCGTGGCCGCGCTCGGTGAGGAGGGGATCGACACGAGTTCGGTCAGCCGGGACGACGGCGAGCCCACCGGAAATGCCTCCATCTGGCTCGATGACGCGGGCGAGAACCGGATCCTCGTGTTCCCCGGCGCGAATGGCCAGCTTGTTCCGACGGTCGTGGCGGACGCACCCCTTCCGACTGGGCCACGAGCGGTGTTGTTGATGCAATTGGAGGTGCCGATGGCGACGGTCGTCGCGACGGCGGCCCGCGCTCGCGACCTCGGCTTGATGGTAGTGGTGAATGCGGCGCCGGCCGCACCGCTCCCGCCAGAATTGTGGGCACTCGTTCACGTCCTGGTCGTGAACGAGACCGAGGCTTCCGCATTGGTCGGTATTGACGACCCGGAAGCGGCGGCTCGAGCTCTCGTCGAACGCGGGTGCGGCGCGGCCGTGGTCACCCTTGGCGCCGCCGGGTGCGTCGTCGCCGCATCTTCGAACGCGCTCCCGGTTCGGATCCGGGCGTTAGCCCCGTCGCAGGTAGTTGACACGACAGGCGCCGGGGACGCCTTCTGCGGCGTCATGGCATCGCGACTTGGCGATGGCGCCTCGCTGGCTGAAGCGGCGTGGGCGGGCAACGCCGCCGGGTCGCTCGCGGTAGAGGTGCTTGGTGCGATTCCGTCCATGCCGACCGCACGAGCGATCAACGACCGCATGGCGCAACGGTCCTAGGGCCCGCCCCGCCCCAAGGGTCACGCCTCGTCGTCGTCGCGCGCCGGTTCCACCCAACCCCTCGTGCCGTCGACGGTGACGCGCCGCCCCTCGGCCAGGCGCTCGCGGGCGCCGGCGGCCTGCACGATGCCGGGCACCCCGAACTCGCGGCAGATCAGCATCGCGTGCTGGAGGAGGGCGCCTTCCTCAAGGACGACCGCCGACGCGAGCGGCAGGGCAGGGGCCCAAAGGGCGCCCGCGTTCCTCGCGACGAGGATGTCCCCTGGCTCGACCTCGGGGACCTCGGCATCGGTGGGCACGTGGCGGACCCGGCCGGTCGCGATGCCGCGGGAACCAGGTTGCCCGACCACGAGGGCGGAGGCCGGGGCCGGTTCGCCGTTCGAGATCGGCGGCGAACCAACCGGCACGGGTCCTGCTGGCGCCTGGGGAACGGGAGGGATGCCAAGCCAATCCGGTGGGACCAGCGCGCGCTGCCACTTATGGATCGACTTTCGCCCAGTGACAAGGTCGGACCACGGTCGCGACGCGACGCCGATGTCGGCGTCGCGGAGCGCGGCGTCAATCTCGGAGCGGGTCAACCAGACGACGTCCGCTGAATCAAGCAGCACGCCCCGCGCGTGCAACGCCTTCGAGACGGCATCGCGAGCGCGCCACAGGAGGGCGCTTGCCGAGGCATCGATCGCATGGTTGTGGTTCTCGTATGCCTGTACCTCGCGCCTCGCAAGGCCAACCAGGCGGTCGAACCGGCCACGCGACGCGTCATCCGGCAGGCGGGCGCGGAGAGCTTCAACGACCGAGTCGCGCTGCCCAACCGCTGCACTGCGCCGCGATTCCAGGTCGACGGAGGCTTGTGCGGCGTAGCGTGTAATCAAGGTCAGGGGGAGGTCTGGCCGGTCGCGCCATCCCGGCTGGCATCCGCGACCGACGGTGAAGGCACCGGCGTCGGCACGAAGGCTGTACCGCTCGAGGAGGGCCGCGAAGCCCTCACGGAATCGCGCGACGGCCTCCGTCGAGGCTTCGGACGAGCGGGGGGGCCATTCGAGCATCTCCGCGCGCGTGTCCTCGTTCGCACCCACCAGGCGGGCGAGGACCGCCACCGCCTCGATCGACGCGGACGTCGCGGTCGGCACGTGCGAAAGGATGGCGTCCAAGTGCGCGGTGGCCTCTCGGCCGATGTCGGTGACGAGGAGCGCCTCGAGCTGGCCACGGAACGTGTGCGGCCCAAACCGGACGGTATGCAGAAGATGGAGATGCAATACCCAAAGGCGCTCGTGCCAGGCGAGCACGTCATCGAAATACCTGGCAAGGGAGGGACCGTCAAGCTCATCGGGCCGGATCGCGTCGAGCACGCGGTTCCCCGCGACGATGTCCGGTTCGAGGACGGCTTCCCAGTAGGTCTGGCCCGACGCCTGCACGGCACGGATCCCGGCATCGAACGCAAGGCGCTGCGCCTCGCGAACGTGTCCCGGGACGGGATCGGCAACGTCGGTCGAGTAGGCGTAGCCGTTCCAGGCCGTGCTGCGTCGGACTTGGCCCCGGCCGAGCGTCGCGCCGGACGCGTCGCGAGCGCGGCCGAACGAAGCGCGCTCGATGTCGTCCCATGGCCGGTTCGGGCCGTCAGTAGGCCGACCGTCGCGGCGCCAGTGGTGCGAGGCGTCGGCCGGTTCGTCCCAAGCGAACGGGAACCCGACCGACGGGCCGCGCGCAACCAGAGTGTCCGACGCGTCGGCCTCGATGAGTTCCGGTACTCCCGTGACCGGGCGTGCCTGCAGGAGCCAGGTCGCGCCGTCACGTGCCGCCCATTCGACATCAACAGGCGCACCGATGGCGGCCTCCGCGGCGAGTGCCAGGCGAGCGACCGTGGCAGTCACATGGTGGCTGACCGACATGCCGGCCTCGGTGCCTGGCGCCTCGCGCACGACAGCCAACGTCTTGCGATCAACCCACGCACGATCAGCGGGCGCGGTCCCGTCGACGACCGACGTGCCGAGGCCCCGGGCCGCATTCACGACGATCGTGCCACGATCCCCGTTGATCGGGTCGATCGTGAAAGCAACCCCGGCGGCGTCGGCCTCGACCATCCGCTGGACGACGACGGCCATTCGCCCGGTGGTCGCGTCGGTCTCCCCGAGCCGGGCGGCGCGATAGCGTTCCGGCGCGACCGCGTGCAGTGACGCAACGCAGTCGATGGCTGCCTTGACGACGGCGTCGCCGCCGCTCACCCCCAAGGTGGTGAGGAACTGGCCGGCGTGGCTCGCGATCACCCCGTCCTCGACCGTCGCTGACGATCGCACGGCGACGGCCTGGTCGGCACCGTAGCCAACGAGGCGACGGTAGGCGTCGATGATGCCGGCGCGCGCGCCCTCGTTCAGCGTGGGGGCCGCCAACCCGGCAGCCCGTGCGCCGAAGGCGGCCGTCGTGATGACGAATCCGGACGGGACGGGCAAGCCGGCGGCAACGAGCGACGCGAGGCCGCTCGCCTTGCCGCCGACCTCCCCCGGCCCCAGGCCGAGGGTACGGATTTCATCGAGCCAGACGATCAGCGGTGGCGATGTGTTGGTGCCCATGGGGCGCCAAGTGTAACCACCAAGTTAGCGACGCTCGGAGTCTTCCGTAACGATCCTCTCGATGATCTTCTGGACCGCGATCGCCCCGAGGTTCTCGCCGGACCGGAGGCGAACTGACGCCGCCTTGGCCTCGACTTCGCGATCACCGACGACGAGCATGTATGGCACTTTTCGCAACTGGGCGTCGCGGATCTTGGCGTTCACCCGCTCTGATCGCTCGTCCGTGTCGGCGCGCAGTCCCGCCTCGATGAGGGAGCGCTCGACCTCCTTCGCGTAGTCGAGGTGGCGGTCGGCGACCGGCAGGACGAGCGCCTGTACCGGTGCGAGCCATGTCGGGAACGCGCCTCCGTAGTGTTCCACCAGGACGCCGATGAACCGTTCGAGCGATCCCAGCAGGGCGCGGTGGACCATGTAGGGCCGGTGTTGCGCGCCGTCACTTCCGATGTACGTGAGGTCGAACCGTTCCGGGAAGTTGAAGTCAACCTGGATCGTCGTGCACTGCCACTTGCGACCAAGGGCATCGACAAGCTTGAGGTCGATCTTCGGTCCGTAGAAGACGGCCTCGCCTTCCGCCCGGACGTACTCGAGGCCGTGAGACTCGAGGGACTCCTTGAGGACGGCCTCGGCCTGCACCCACCGGTCATCGTCGCCAAGGTACTTGCCAAGGTTCGCGGGGTCACGGACGGCGAGTTCGATGTGGTACTCGTGGAAGCCGAAGGTCTTCCACAACTTCAGGCCGAGGTCAAGGACGGCGTTCACCTCGTCTGCCAACTGGTCCGGGCGGCAGAAGATGTGCGAGTCGTCCTGGGTGAAGCCGCGCGTCCTCAGGAGGCCGTGAAGCGTGCCGGCCGGCTCGTAGCGATAGACCGTGCCAAGCTCGTTGAAACGGAGGGGCAACTCACGGTACGAGCGCAGGCGGCGCTTGTAGACCTGCAGGTGGAACGGGCAATTCATGGGCTTGAGCATGAATTCCTGCTCGTCCATCTTGATCGGGGCGTACATGTTCTCGCGGTAGAAGGACATGTGGCCGGACGTGTGCCACAGGTCCGTCAGGCCAATTTGTGGTGAGTAGACGTACTGGTAGCCCGCGGCGCGATGCTCGACCTTCCAGAAGTCCTCGACGATCGACCGGAGGAGGGCGCCATCCTCCCCCCAGATCGGCAGGCCAGCGCCGACCTGATCACTGAACTGGAACAGTCCGAGATCGATGCCCAAGCGCCGATGGTCGCGCTTGCGCGCCTCCTCGATGCGCCAAAGGTATGCATCAAGTTCCGCCGCCGTCGGCCACGCGGTCCCGTAGATGCGCTGCAACTGGGGCCGCTTCTCGTCGCCGCGCCAGTAGGCGCCAGCGAGGCGGAGGAGCTTGACGACACCGACTTGCCCCGTCGATGCGACATGCGGCCCGGCACACAGGTCTTCGAATGCGCCCTGCCGGTAAAGGCTGACTCCGGACGCACCAAGGGCGGCGGCGTCCGCGCTCGTCGCCAGGTCGTCGCGGGCGTTGAGCGTCGCGGCGCTCGACAGGGCCTCGATGAGCTCGACCTTGTACGACTGGCCGGCCCCGCTGAAATGGTCAAGCGCTTCCTCGCGCGCCAGTTCGCGCCGCGAGAACGGCTTGTCCCCCGCGATGATCGACGTCATGCGCGCCTCGATGACCTCAAGGTCGTCGAGTACCAGGGTCCGAGGCAGGTCGAAGTCGTAGTAGAACCCGTCCTCAACCGCCGGCCCGATGCCGAGCTTGGCGCCGGGGAACAGCTCAAGCACGGCCTCGGCAAGGACGTGCGCCGCCGAGTGGCGCCGAGTCGCGAGGTCAAGGGTTTCGTGGCCCGCATCGATCGGGGGCATGGGGCACCTCCAAGGAACGCCCCGCGATGGGGCAACGCCGGAGGCGGTCCGCGGTGCGGGCGTCCCCGGCAGGAACATCGCCTTGGGACGCTACGGCACGCCCGGCACGAGGCCGGAGACGCGCGTTGCGCGGTTCCACCCAAGTTCAAGGCCGCGATCAGCGTCTTGCACTCGTTGGCCTGGTAACCGGAGGCACCGGGTCCCGCTCAGGCCCGCACCGGCGGGCGTTCACGGGACGGCTCAGGGGTGGTGGTGGCGCCCGGGCGTGATCGAGCACTCGCACCAAGCGTGCCCGTCTCTGGATGCCGACCGGATCGCGCCGTCGTGTCCCCGTCCTCGCCGAGATATGAACCAGTGCCCGAAGGGTAGCAGTGGCGCCCCCGGACTTGTTGGGGTTCGCAAGCGCCGCCAATCGTTGGCCCTCGCCGTCAGTCGGCGGCCCCGGGCGCTGCCTCGCCTCGCTGCCAGGCGGCCAGTACGGCCTGCAAGTCTGGCCGGATCGCGGCGCGGGACCCGCGCTTGTCTCGGGTGCGATCGATCGTTTGGTCGTATGTCGTGTGCAGGTGTCGCACGTGCGCGATCACGGCGAGACGGACCATCTCGTCGTCTAGCTCACGAGCCGCCGCGGTGCGACCGACGCGACCGCTGTGCTTCTCGCAGGCGTGGGCGGCGATCTCGGCGGCCTCGGCTCGGGGGCACCCCGGAAAGAGTCGAAGCACGGACGCGCGGAACGCCGCGAGGTACTCACGCTGTTCGATCTCGCGGCGACCGGCGGCGGCGCCCCGGGCGCGCTCGCGCTCCCCGGCGTCGGCGTCGCACAGGCGGCGCGCCTCGGTGATGGCCGCGGGCTCGGCCAAGGTGCCGCGTCGCTCCCAGCGGCGGGACCGGGGCGCCCACGCGACGACGGCAGCAACTCGCACTGAGAGGGATTGAGCCCGTCGCGTCAGGGCGACGTCACCACTTGGCAAGAGGTTCAGGCCCGACAGGTTGGCACATGCGAGGCATGACGCCGTCGATCCGTCTGCGAAGCGCATGAAGCCGCCGACCGTGACGGCACGCCGGCACGTCGCGCACGCAATGCTCGTCGTGACGGCGGCGACCGCCGGAATTCCCCCGACTGCTTCCGAAGGTGGTCGGTCCGCCCGGTGCGGAATAGGGGGGAGAAGGACGCCCCCACCTCTCGGCCGCTCCCCCGCTGCGGCGGGAGAGGAGGGAACGTGCCCCGACCCCCTGCCGATGCGGGAGCGAACTACCTCGCGTTCGGCAGCCACGCGTCGCGATCCGCCTTCGCCCGCACGAAGGTGGTTTCCATCGTAGCGAGTGCCTCCGTTCCGGAGGCAGCGTCCGGGTCGGGCAAGGCCCGGACTTCGGCCGCAAGGGTGTCGAGTATCCGCGCGAACCGGGCCATCGCGTCAGCGATCCGGTCCCGGTTGGTCAGGCAGATGTCTCGATGCATGAGCGCGTCCCCGCTCGCGAGACGCGTGATGTCGCGCAACCCGGTCGCCGCAACGGTGGACCATTCCGGGAAGTCCGGGTCGCCGATCACGGCGTCCGACAGGGCGGTCGAGACCATGAACGGCAGGTGGCTCACGTTTGCCACTGCGTGGTCATGGGCGACCGCGCTCATCTCGATGACCCTGGACCCGAGCTCGCGCCCGAGCCGCGAAACGACCGAGACGGCCTGCAGCTCGGCGCCGGGCGGAGGCACGACGACCCACGTGCGCCCGCGGAACATCCCGGGATCGACGTGATCGAGGCCAGATACCTCCTTGCCCGCCATCGGGTGGGCGCCCACCCACCTCGCATGTGCCGGCAAGGTTGCGGACGCCCACGTCTCCGGGGCGACCTTCGTGCTGGCGACGTCAGTGACGATTGTCCCGGGCCGGAGCGCAGGGGCAATCTCGGCAAGTAGGTCGCGCATCGCCAGGACGGGCGGGGCGAGCACGACCACGTCGACGTCGCTCGCGGCCATAGCGGCAGACTTGGCGCCCGCACCAACGATGCCGCGCTCGATGGCGGCCTCGATGGTTGCCGGGCGACGGCTCCACCCGACCAGGTCGTGACCGAGGCGGCGCCACGCGGCGGCGGCGGACCCACCGATCAGGCCCAGCCCGAGGACGGCAATCCGTAGCGGCACTGCCGGGCGGGCCGGTGAGCTGGCGTCAGATCCCGAAGGCTTGCCGGCGACGCGGCTCACTTGTAGTCGACGTGTTCGCCGGCCCGCTTCCAGTCGATGATGCCGCCCTCAAGGTTGTAGAGGTTCGGCACGCCGACGGCGGCGGCCATTTCGCAGGCGATCGCGCTCCGCACGCCAGCCTTGCAGTAGAAGATGATCGAGTCACCTTGCACGTGCGTCGTCGGGTTCGCGAGGAAGCTGTTGAGTGGGACGAGGAGCGAACCGACAATCTTGCCGTCCTCCCCGATCTCCTTCGGCTCGCGCACGTCGATGAGTTGCACGCCCTCAGCGATGAGGGCCTTGGCGCGCGCGACGTCAATGCGCGCGAATGGTTCGTCTGCGGCTCCTGGCATGACCCGTGTCCCCTGGCTCACGTTCTACCCACGCGACCGCCCGGGGCGGCCAGTGCGGGGCGATGGGACGAGTGTACGGAATGACGACGGGAACGATGGCGGCGCCGCGCCTCGGCGCGCACGTTGGCGGGGGCATCGCAGGGGCGATCGCCGAGGCGAGACGGATCGGCATGGGTGTCGCTGGCGCGCCTGGTGGTCCGATCCAGGTCTGGTCCCAGAACCCGAGCGGATGGCGCGCGTCAGTCCCGAAGCCGAAGGTGATCGACGACTTCCGCGCGGGGTGCGCCGAGCTCGACCTTGCCCCGGTGGTCACCCATGGCATCTACCTGATGAACTTCGCGTCGCCTGACGACACCAACTGGGAGAAGTCGATCGATGCGATGGTTTTTCACCTCGAAGTCGGCGCGCTCATCGGCGCGACGGCGGTCGTCATTCATCCCGGCTCGGGCGTGACCCTGGAGGCGGACGCGGCCGTTGCCCGTTGCGCCACGGCGATGACGCGCGTGCTTGAACGCACGGAGGCAGTCGCCAATCGGCCGCTTATCGCGCTTGAGACGTGCGCCGGTGCCGGAAAGACCATCGGCAAGACATTTGCGGAACTCGGAGCGATCGTTGAAGGGACCGGGCGACACCCGTCGATTGGCGTCTGCCTCGACACGGCACACCTCTTCGGCAGCGGCTACGACGTCGCGACCGAGGCGGGTCTCGACGCCACGATGGCAGACCTCGACGCACACCTTAGTGGCGTGCCGATCGTGGCGATCCATGCGAACGACTCAAAGGTCCCTCTCGGTTCGAACAAGGATCGACACGAGAATATCGGGAGCGGGCTGATCGGCGAGGAGGCGTTCGCCCGGATGCTCGCCCACCCTCGGCTGCGCCCGGTGCCGTGGATCCTTGAGGTTCCCGGGATGGAGAACGACGGTCCCGACGCCGCCAACATCGCGATCTTGCGTCGTCTCTCCGGAGGCTAGGACCCGGGGCGCCAAATCTCTGTTGTCGGCGGTCAACCGGGGGAAAACATAAGGGGCGGGGTTCCCGATCAGGTATCGCCGAGGCGGCGAGTCGATCGAGCGAAATACAAGAGCGGTTCCGTGCCGGGATCGGCATGGACGCCGCTGGCGAGTACCTCGCCAACGAGGATCACGTGCGACGTGGCACCCGGAAACGAGGTGACAAGGCGGCAGTCGAACCAGGCCAGGCTTCCAGCGAGGATTGGCGACCCGGTCTCGAGGGACCAGATGTCGTCGCCCGCGGCGGCGAACCGGTCGGGAACCTCGCCGGTGATGCCCGCGAAGACGCGAAATGCCTGGTCCTGCGCCGAGCTGAGGATGCTGACCGCGAACGCGCCTGACGCTTCGATCACGGGAAGCGTGCGCGACCGCAGGGAAACCGCGACGAGGACGGTCGGAGGATCGGCCGAGACCGACGTGAACGAACTGGCGACCATGCCGGCAGTTCGCCCGTCGTGGGCTGCGCCGACGACGGTGACTCCCGTTGCCCAGCGGCTCATCGCCTCGCGGAAGGCCTGACGATTATCGTCCACGGGTTCTCCTGCGCATTTGGCCCACCTGGGGAGGGCCAGCGTGCCAACCCGCTACGCGGACTTCTCGGTCAGGATAGGCGTGACCTCGGCGCGGCTCTCGATCACCGGCTCGGCCCGGAAGCGTATCGTCTCGCCGGTCACCGTGATCCGCTTGATGTCGGAGCGTGACGGAACCTCGTACATGACATCAAGGAGGACCTCCTCGATGATCGTGCGAAGTCCGCGTGCGCCCGTTCGCTGTTTCAATGCGAGTTCGGCGGCGCCTTCCAGCGCGTCGTGGGTAAAGTTCAACTCGACCTTGTCGATGGAAAAGAACTTCTGATACTGCTTCACGATCGCGTTCTTGGGTTCGACCAGAATCCGCATCAGGTCACCGTGCGTGAGCGGGGCGAGGGCGACCGCGACTGGAAGTCGGCCCACGAACTCGGGGATCAAGCCGAAACGCAGGAGGTCGTCAGTGGACACCTGCGAGAGGACGGACGTGCCAGGGGCCTCCTCGGGAGCGGCGCCTCCAGTGGACCGGAAACCGATCCCACGGGTCGACCCGACCCGGGACGCCACGATGCGTTCGAGACCCTCGAACGCCCCCCCGCAGATGAACAAGATGTTCTGGGTGTTGATCTGGATGAAGTCTTGGTGTGGATGCTTGCGCCCGCCTTGCGGCGGAACGTTGGCCGTGGTCCCCTCGATAATCTTGAGGAGGGCCTGCTGGACGCCCTCGCCGGACACGTCCCGGGTGATCGACGGGTTGTCGGCCTTGCGGGCGATCTTGTCGATCTCGTCGATGTAGACGATGCCGCGTTCCGCACGGCTGATGTCGAAATCGGCCGACTGGATCAGGCGCAAGAGGATGTTTTCGACGTCCTCCCCGACATAACCCGCCTCGGTCAAGGCAGTCGCGTCCGCGATGCAGAACGGGACGTCAAGGATCCGTGCAAGCGTCTGGGCAAGCAAGGTCTTGCCTGAACCCGTCGGCCCGCAGAGGAGGATGTTGCTCTTCTGCAACTCCACGTCATCGAACTGCGTGGTCGCCCCGATGCGCTTGTAATGGTTGTAGACGGCGACCGCGAGGACCTTTTTCGCGCGATCCTGACCGATCACGTACTGGTTGAGCAGTTCGTAAATGCGCTTGGGGGTGGGGACGCGGCTCGTCGCGACTGGCACCTTCTGCGGCGACGGAGGGGTTTCCTCCTCGATGATCTCGCGGCAGAGGTCGATGCACTCGTCGCAGATGTAGACGCTTCCCGGTCCAGCGATCAGGCGGCGCACCTGCTCCTGGCTCTTGCCGCAGAACGAGCACTTGTACTGGAGGCGGCTGTTTCGCTGGCTAGCCATTCGATCCCACTCGCCCGGTCATGGCACCCGCGAGGCACACGGATGCACGGAATCCGAAACGCGGACGCCCGGCGACAGCGTCGCTGCCGCCGGGCACTTTCGTCAGTCGATGGTACCCGCAACGTCGACCGCGCGGACCTCCGCGAAGCCTAGGACGCTGCGCCGTCCGTCGCTGGGGGTGGGGGAGGGGTCGTGGTGCTCGCGATGACGCCGTCGATGATCCCGTACTGCACGGCCTGGTCAGCCGTTAGGAAGTAGTCGCGATCGGTGTCGCGCTGGATCCGCTCGAGCGGCTGCCCGGTGTGGCCGGACAGGATGCCGTTCAGGCAGCTGCGGAGGCGCAGGATTTCTCGCGCCTCGATCTCGATGTCGCTCGCCTGCCCGCCCCGGCTGCCTTGCGCCCACGGCTGGTGCATGTGGACCGTGGAGTTGGGCAAGGCGTAGCGCATGCCCTTCGACCCGCCGGCAAGGAGGACGGTCCCGAAACTCATCGCCATCCCGTAGCAGATCGTGGAGATCTTGCACTTTCCGGAACTGGTGACGTACTGCATCGTGTCGTAAATCGCCAAGCCGGCGTAGATGCTGCCGCCTGGCGAGTTGATGTACATCTGGATGTCCTTGTCCGGGTCCTCCGACTTCAGGAGGAGCAGCTGGGCGACAAGGATGTTGGCGATCTGCTCGTCGATCGCGGAACCCACGAACACGATTCGATCACGCAGGAGGCGCGAGTAGATGTCCATCCCGCGCTCGCCGCGCGGGGTCGTCTCGATGACGTACGGGATGATCGCCATGGAAGGGAATCTCCTCGCTGCGTGCGGTCATCGCCGCGACGCGGTACGCGGCTACGGTGCGCGCGCTACTCGGCGGCGGGTGCGGTGCCTTCGCGGTCGCCTTCGGCGTCACCACTTGGCTCGCTCGAATGGTCATGCGCGGCGTCACCCAGCGCCAGGGTCGGGTAGCCGCCGGCAAAACCTACCAGTTTCTCGATGGACTTGTGCCGGCGCATGCTCGCACCGATCCGCCGACGGGACTCCGGCGAAGTCATGTCCTTCCGCTCCTTGCGGGCGGTCGTCGGCAGCTGCGCCACGGTAATGGCGACCTCCGCGTCAAGCTCG
>CAMBEO010000041.1 GCA_945865725.1 Thermoflexus hugenholtzii JAD2
GACTCGAACCCGTCGAGCGCATCCACCTTGGTCAGGGCGATGCCGGTCGCACCGTTGATCTGGCCGGCCTGGCGCGTGGCGACGACGTCAAACCAACCGCACCGGCGGGGGCGACCCGTCGTCACCCCGTACTCGTGCTCGGTCTCGGACCCGCCGGCCTCGCGGAAGCGCGACGCCGCCTCACCGTGCACCTCGGTGACAAACGGGCCGCTGCCGACCGATGTCGAGAACGCCTTGGCCACGCCGATCACCTCGACGATCGAGGACACTGGAACCCCCGAGTTCGCGGAGGCCGACCCGGCCGTCGTGCCCGACGACGTGACGTACGGGTAGATCCCCCAGTCGATGTCGCGACCCGCGCCGAGTTGCCCCTCGAGGATGATCGTGTCGTGACGGTCAAGCGCCTCGCGGACGAGGCGGTAGGAGTCGACGATTCGGCCCCCGAGCGCGCCGGCCCACCGGTCGCAATCCGCCCGGAGGGCGCGCGCGTCGACCGGAGCGCCTCCCAGCGCCACGAGGCGCCGCGTCTGCTCGGCGGCGAGGAACGGCAGGAACTCGTCGAGATAGGCGTCATCGAGGAGGTCACCGAGGCGAAGCCCGATCCGGCCCGCGCGGTCCTCGTAACACGGGCCGACCCCCCTGCGCGTCGTCCCTTGCTCGAGGGACGGGTTCGAGGCATGACGTGCGGCCTCGACGAGGACGTCACGATCACGATGCGCTTGCAGGACGACGTGCGCGCGATCCGACAGGAGGACGCCTGACGTGTCGCCACCGAGCGCCGCGACCTCGGCAAATTCAGCGCCGAGGCCGTCGGGATCGATCACCGTGCCCGGACCGCAGATGGACGTGCACCCCGGGGTGAAGATTCCGGATGGCACCTGATGGAGGCGGAACACGTTCCCGTGCCAGGCGGGCGCCGACTGGCCGCCAGTGAGGGCGGCGAGGTCGACCTCGGGGACGACCGTATGGCCGGCGTTCGGTCCCCCGTTGAACCGGAGGACGAGGCGGGCGCGACGCGACGCGGCGATGGCGTCGACGATCTTGCCCTTGCCCTCGTCACCCCAACCCAGTCCGACGACGACGATGGCGCTCATGGTCCCGAGATCTCCTGCGCTTGGCATCGCGGGCGCCGCGTCACCGCCGTCGTAGCGGTCACCGGTTGCGTGGCCGATCAATGGCGCCCGACACTTGACGGGATGCCCGTTCCAGTCGGGATGCCCGCTCCAAGACGAGACGTGCCCTGCCCGGGGAACCGCGGCGTGTGGCGTGACGCGCGTGCAGTATCGCAGTCCGGATGGACGACCGCCCCCGCTCCCGGTGTCGGCAGCCTGTCGCTTGGCGAGGAATCATCGACGTGAAGGCGTGGACGTGGGCGGTCCCGGTCGTGATCGCTGCCGTGCTCCGCCTGTCGGCCCTCGGTCCGGTGCCGGCGGGACATGCCTCGGGGGAGGTGCACTGGGCCACGGCCACGGCGGGGGTCGCGGCCGTCGTGCCCGCGATGTGGCTCGGCCACGCGCTCTTCGGCACGCGTGCCGCCGCCATGTCGGCAGGCCTCCTGGTCGCGGTGTCGCCCTGGCACCTCGCTGTCACACGCGGCTCCCACGATGCCGCGTGGGTCGTGCTCGGTACCTTCATCATGGTCGCTGGGATCGTCAGCTTGGTTCGCGCGACGGCCCCGGGAACCGGGACCACCGGCGTCCCGCTCGCTTTGGCGGTGGCCGCGACTGCTGGCGGCGGCGCCCTCTGTGCGTGGGGCGATCCAAATGGCGCGATCGCGGCGGTGGCCATCGGCGCGCTGACGCCCCTCGCCCTCGGCGCGGCGACTGGCGCGTACCGGCGATCCGCGACCGCCGCCATCATCGTGGTGACGGTTGCCCTCATCGCGATGGCACCTGATGCCTGGCTCGGTACCGGCGTGCCAGGGGACCTCATTCCTGACGTCGCGGCGGAGGTGAACGGTGTCTCGGCGCGCCGTCTCGCCGCCGATGACGGCGGCGTGGTTGGCGCGCTGCAGGCGCCGTGGGCGATCACGGCACGCACGCGCATCGCCGCGCAAGCAAGCCACTACGACCCCACCTTCCTCTTCACGAGGGGGCCCGGGGATGGACCCATGCGCCCGGCGGGACATGGGACGCTCGGACTCGCGGAACTGCCGCTGGTCGTGGGCGGCGGCGTGGCGGCGCTTACCGCCATCTGGACGTGGCGACGAGCCAATCCCCTCCTCGCCGGATGGTGCGTCGCCCTGGCGATCCTCGCCGCGGGCCCGATCCCGGCCTCGATCACCGGATCAAGCGCCGACGCCACGCGGGCAATCGCGATGCTTCCGGGGATCGTGCTGCTCGAGGCCGGCGCGGTTAGCGCAATCTGGCCCCGGGTAGTGCGTCGTCGGTTGACGGTCGAGGCCGCCATGGCAGTGGCCGTCGCCGTCGGCGCCTGGGCGCACGGATACGTGGTTCATCAATCCGTCACGTCCCGGTAGTTAGATCAGCGGGATCACCTCGGGCGCAGGAGCCTGTCCGATAATCGCAGGGACGCGGCAAGACGACTGTCCGAGTCCCGGGGCGCGTGCGCCTCGGGGCTGGTCGCCGACTATTCACCGACCGTCGAAATGTCGGACAGGCTCCTCGCCGGGAGCGCCGACGTCCCTCCGGCATCGTTTGCCCCCCACCATTTCGCCTTTCCCCCCGGTCCGCGCGAGAGGTGCGACGACCGGGCACCCCTAGGTGCGACCATCACGCGATGTTTGACGAGCGCCTGAGGCGCGCGAAAGATCGCGCCTTGGCGCCGGCGGCCGCGCGCCTCGGTCGCGTCCCACCCCTTGCGATCACCGCCGCGGGCCTCGCGGTCGGCCTCGCATGCGCCGGAGCGGCGCTCGCCGGCGACGTCCCCACCTCGCTCGGACTTTGGGCGACGAACCGCGTCTTGGACGGCCTCGACGGCGCGGTCGCCCGCGCCCACGGCACGACAACCGACCGAGGCGGATACCTCGACCTGGTGGCCGACTTCGTGACGTACGCCGCGATCCCTGTCGCCCAAGTCGCTGGCTCGGCGAACCCCGGCGCGCTCGCCGTCCCGCTCGGCCTCCTACTTGGGTCGTACTACGTCAACGCCGTATCGTGGCTCGCCCTCGGCGCGATCCTCGACCGGCGCGATCTCGGCAATGGTGTCGCACCTGCGCGAGAGACGACGGTCGCGATGCCGACCGGACTGATCGAGGGCGCCGAGACAGTTGCCTTCGTCGCCGCTTGCCTGGCGTGGCCCGGCTCCCTTGGCTGGCTGTTCACCGGGTTCGGCACGCTCGTGATCGCCACCGCGGCGCAGCGCGTGGCGTGGGCATGGCGGGCGCTCCGTCCGGCGCCGACCGAAGGCCGGGGGGGCTCAGGGGGCTAGCCGAGGAGGTGGCCGATGTCGTCGCCTCCGGGCATCGCGCGGACGACGACACGCTGCGTGCGCCCCACCTGGCGCGGGGCAAGCCAAGCGGAACCCGCCGCGAGGCGCGCCGCGAGGTCGCCCAGTGCGGAAGGGGCGTCCGGGTCGGTGGCGGCGCCATTGATGATCGCGGTGACCTCGCCGATCGGGAATGGCGCGCCAAGGTTGGCGGCCTCGCGCACGGGTCCGACCGGGATCACGCGCACCAACTTCAACGTTGGCGCGATGTCGACGCTTCCGGGCGCGGGTGGGCCGGGCGGGAAGGCGATCGTCAGCCGTTCCTCGTAGAAGTCGTCCAAGGTCGGCGAGAGTTGCCCGTAGACCTGGTCGATCAGGACGCGGTTGTCATGGTCATATTGGTCGAGGACGACGCGGAGGGCGGCGCGTGCCCCTGCCAGATTGCCAGCACCATTGCTCGCCATCGCCTGGATCGTCCCGTCAGGCCGATGCCGGGTCGAACTCGGCGGCGAACGTCTCGCCGTCGTCCTCGGGCACGTAGCCAAGGACCTCGCAGGCGCTGGTGATGTCCCAGTAGCGCCTCGTGTTCCCGGAAATCCCGTAGAAGATGCCGAAGGTGACCGGCGTCTCGATGCTCCGCCACGCCAGTTGAGCCATGTCGCGGTGGCTCAACCACGTCGACAGCTGGCGCTTGTCCCGCGGGCGCGGCTGGAACGACCCGATCCGCAGGCAGATCACGGCGAGGCCCCGGCCTTCCGCGTAGTACCGCCCGAGGGCCTCGCCAAAGACCTTGCTGACCCCGTAGTAGCCGTCGGGGCGTACCGGCAGGTCCGGGCCGGTCGGCAAACCGTCGCGCTCGTAAAAGCCCGACGCATGGTTGCTCGAGGCGAAGACGACGCGCGGCACGCCCGCGCGGACGGCGCCCTCGTACGCGGTATAGCACCCGATCAGGTTTGCGCTGAGGACGGCTTCCCAAGGCGCGCGCACGCTCGGCACGGCGGCGAGGTGGAGGATCGCATCGGTGCCGCGGATCGCCTCGGTGACCTGGTCGAGGTCGCTGACGTCTGCGGTTGCGACCTCGTGGCCACCCGGGATCGGCACCGGCAGACCGGTCGCGCGTGACTCCGCGACGGCCCCCGCGACGATCTCCGGAACGCTCCGGTTGTAGATCAGGCGCAGGCGATAGCGCGACGCGAGGTGCGCGGCCATCGACGTGCCGATCTCGCCGGCGGCGCCGGTGATCGCGACGAGCTTCGCGCCCGGCGGCGCGGCGTCGATGAATGGAAGGGGGGTGCCGGTCATGCGCGGGCCGCTCCTCGAGGCGCGACGTGGGATGGCTCGGGTGGCCGGCGTAGCGCGGCCACGATCCCCCCTGCGACGAGCGCCGTGAGGGTACCGGCGAGGCCGAGCGCAAACCCGAAGGGAGCGGTCTCGATGACGTCGGGCACGAGCCTCCCGATCCGATCGACGACCGGTGCGACCGGAGCGCGCTCGAACATCGCCTGCAAGGGGGGTTCGCGATTGAGGATGCGGTTCATCGCGATCGCGAAGGTGTCGCCGAGGAAGATCGTCCCGTTCCCGATCACCTGGACGCGAGGCTCGTCGACCGTGAAGCCAGTTCGGGTGAACCACAGCAGGTAGGTGCCATCGCTCGTCGGCAGCACGCCCGGCCCGTCATAGACCCCCCACCCCCACTCGTCGACCCGGACGCGCCACGGTGACGGCTCGCTCTTGAGGAACGTGTAGTCCCGCGCAAACGATGGTTCCCACCGGATGCTCGTGCTGTCCGAATGGCGATCCCCGCCGTTCACGACGATCACCTTGACCTCGATGACGGAGTCCGCGGGGCCACCATTCATGTAGTTGATGCCGGCGTATTCGAGGGCGAGCACCGGCCTGGGGCCAGGATCAGGGATGGTCTCGGCGACGACCTCGTCTGGCGGGGCCGGCGGCGCGGTCAGGAGCCACGTGCGCAGGAACGCGAGCCATGCGACCAGGACGGCCCCCGCGAGGATGAAGGCGACCGCGCGGCGAGCGAGCGGGGAACCCGGCGCGTGGCGGCCTCGCACCCAGTCCGGCACCTGCACGGACGGCCGCGACGTGGACGTGGGTGCGCCGACCGGCCCGACCGCGGCGTCGAGCGCGGAGAACGCAACGCCCACGGTCGCGCCCGCCCGGGTGCTTTCGTTATCCGGATCCGTTGCCGGAGTCGCTGCCATCGCGGACCACGTGGTACCACGCGAGCCGACCCGATTGAGATCGGCTCCCGTGCTCGGCGCTCCCCACGCTCGGGGCGCCGTCACTCTCGGCGCCCACTCATCCTGTTTCGCCAGTGGAGGAGGGTCTCAAGCGCCAGACTGCGCTCTCAAATTGCCGTGCGACGCGGCCCCTCGTAGAATCGGCAGGATCGCCCGATAATGCTCGGGCTCCGGCGGTTCCTGCCGCCGGCGGCATCGTGCCGACGACCGCGGTAGCGGCCGTCGCACCGGAAAGGTGGCGCCGTGTCCCAGTCCGCGACCCTCGACCGCGCGGCGCCAGAACAGGCCGTCGCGCCGCTCCTTAGCGTCAGGGACCTGCGCACGCACTTCTTCACCGTCGACGGCGTCGTGCGGGCCGTGGACGGCGTGTCGTTCGACGTCCGGCCGGGCCAGACCCTCGGGATCGTCGGCGAGTCCGGGTGCGGGAAGAGCGTCACGGCGATGTCGATCATGCGGCTCGTGGCGTCGCCGCCCGGGCGCATCGTCGGTGGCGAGGTCTTCTTCGAGGGTCGCGACCTCCTGACCCTGCCCGACCGCGCCATGCGCCAGATCCGCGGACGCGAGATCGCGATGATCTTCCAAGACCCGATGACGTCGCTCAACCCGGTGCTCTCGATCAGCCGCCAGCTGACCGAGGGCCTGCAACTGCACCTCGGCATGGACGGGTCGCAGTCGCGCCGGCGGGCCGTCGAGTTGCTCGACATGGTGGGGATCCCGTCGGCCAACTCGCGGATCAACGACTACCCGCACCAGTTCAGCGGCGGCATGCGGCAGCGCGTGATGATCGCGATGGCGCTCTCGTGCAACCCGAAGTTGCTCATCGCGGACGAGCCGACGACGGCGCTCGATGTCACGATCCAGGCCCAGATCCTCGACCTGATCCGCAACCTCGCCCGCGAGTTCAATACCGCGACGATCCTGATCACGCACGACCTTGGCGTCGTGGCGGGCATGTGCGACGACGTGATGGTCATGTACGCCGGGCGCGTGGCGGAGCGCAGCGCGGCGACCAACGTCTTCGCCGCGCCCGCGCACCCGTACACGATGGGTCTGTTGCGGAGCGTGCCCCGCCTCGACGAGGGCTCCCGCGAACGGCTGGTCCCGATCGAGGGCCTGCCGCCGGACCTGATCGACCTGCCGGACATGTGCGCGTTCGCGCCCCGTTGCGCGCACGCCACCGACCGCTGCCGGTCCAGTCGCCCGGACCTCGTCGCCTTCGAGGGTGCGGGCCACGAGGTGGCCTGCTGGCACCCGCGCGGCATCGTGACCGCCGCCTGACGCGCCCCGAACACCCGCACGAGGAACATGCCGTGGCGACACCATCTTCAACCACGCAGGCGGCGGAGGCCCCGCTTCTCGAGGTCAAGGACCTCGTCATGCACTTCCCCTTGAACCAGGGGGTGATCTTCCAGCGGCGGGTCGGAGCCGTGCGCGCCGTCGATGGCGTCAGCTTCTCGATCAATCGGGGCGAGACCCTCGGACTCGTGGGCGAGTCCGGGTGCGGGAAGAGCACGACCGGTCGCGCCCTCCTCCAGCTGTACAAGCCGACCGCCGGGCAGGTCCTCTTCGAAGGCCAGGACCTGGTGCGCTTGCGCGCCGAGGAGATGCGACGGATGCGCCGGCAGGTCCAGATGATCTTCCAGGACCCGTACGCCTCCCTGAACCCGCGGATGACCGTGGGAAGCATCGTTGGCGAGCCCCTCGAGATCCACGGCCTCGCCAAGGGCAAGCAGAAGCAGGAACGCGTCGAGGAGCTGTTGACCGTCGTCGGCCTCAACCCCTACTTCGCGAACCGGTACCCGCACGAGTTCTCGGGGGGCCAGCGGCAGCGCATCGGCATTGCAAGGGCGCTTGCGGTCAACCCGGCGTTCATCGTGTGCGACGAGCCAATCTCCGCCCTCGACGTGTCGATCCAGGCGCAGATCATCAACCTCCTCGAGGAGTTGCAGTCGGAGTTCGGCCTCACCTACCTCTTCATCGCGCACGACCTCTCGGTGGTCCGGCACATCTCGAACCGGGTGGCAGTGATGTACCTCGGCAAGATCGTCGAACTCGCGGACCGAAACGCCCTGTATGTCGAGCCGAAGCACCCGTACACCAAGGCGCTGCTGTCGGCGGTACCGATCCCCGACCCGATGATCGAGCGGAAGCGCGAGCGGATCATCCTGACGGGTGACGTGCCGTCGCCCGTGAACCCGCCGTCGGGGTGCCGCTTTCACACGCGCTGCCCGATCGCGGACACGATTTGCCGCGAGAAGGAGCCGGAGTGGCGCGAGGTGACGCCCGACCACTGGGCGGCCTGCCATTTCGCGTCGTAGTCGCCGTCAGTCAGGCCGCGAACTGGCGGGACGCCGACGTCCCCTCCGAGAACGACACTACGTCCGCACGTAACCCGACGGGCGCCTCACGACGAGGGCACCGGCCATCGTGTCGTGCATCGCCTGCTTGCGCGCGGTGAAGTCGGCCACCTTGACTCCGATCCCGAAGTGGTCCGAGGCGCACGCGCCCTGAGACCAGGACGGGCGTCCTGCCACGTCCTCGCAAGTATCGGACAAGCTCCTAGGGAACCGTCGGTGCGCCGTCCCCGGACACCGGCGCTGGTTCGATCGTGACGATTCGGTTCGTTCCGGTCAGGCCAGGGTTCGTCCACGTGACCGGGCGCAGGGCACGCACGAAATAGCCGCGCCCCTCCTCGAGGGCGAACTGGTGCAACGGCAGGCCGACAATGTGCGGCTCCCACTGCCCGTTGGCCCAGCGGTCCACCTCCTTGACGACCTCGGACGGCGCGCTTGATCCGCCCGCGAGGGCGATCGATGCCGCATGCGACGGTGCGGTCAGGCGCGCGGGTCGTCGCGTTTCAGCCGCAGGCCCACCCGCGTGAGGTCGTATCAATAACCTCGAGAAAGATTATTTCTCGCGACGTTTGGATCGCTTCTTCGTCGGCGCCTCAGGTTTCGTCCTGGGGCAACGTGCCGCGCACCTGCCTGATGCCCTGCGCGACGGCCTCGCGCCGCCGAAGGTGACGAGGCGCGTTATCGCGAACGCACCGTGCCGTCGAGCCGCGCGCCGTTCGCGCCGGAGAAGAACGCACCATCCACGAGCGCCCCGGCCAAGGTCGCGTCGCGCAGGTCCGACTCCGACAGGTCCGCGTCGGTCAGGTCGGCGCCGGAGAGGTCGGCCCACGTCAGGTTGGCGCCGTGCAGGTTGGCGTCGCCTAGCCGTGCCCCGCGCAGGTTCGCGCGCGACAGGTTTGCCTGCGTGAGGTTCGCGCCGCGCAGGTCCGCGTTCGAGAGGTTCCGCCCGGACAGGTCGCGCCCTCGCAGGTCCGCACCGCGGTAGTCCGTGCGCCGGAATGCCTGCGTGACCGCGTCGACCGGCGCGCACGCCGCCGCGAGAAGCGACGCCACCGCGGCGACACTCGCCCCGAGGCGCCGGCGCGTCCCCGGGATCGCGTCGGGAGGTGCCAGACTTGTGTCCCGGTCTCGTGCCACGCGCGGATTGTCGCCGCCCGGCGTCGCACGTGCGTCCAGGTACCGGGACGCCCTCCGCGCCGGAGCGCTATCGTCATCAAATGGTTGACCCTCAGGCTGACACGGTTGGCGGGCCACGCACGGCGCAAGATGAGTCAGGGTCCGCCACGGTGGCCGACGCCCGCATCCTTGATCGGATCGACCGGCGCGTCGACGCCCTGAGCGACTACCTGATCACCACCCGCATCGATGCCCTCGTGGCGGCGCGCGTCAGCGAGAGGGCCGGGACCCTCCTCGACCGCCTCGGCATCGACTTGCCCGACGACCGCATCGATGCCCTCGTCGACGCCCGGGTCGGCGACCGCCTGGATTTCCGCATTGACTGGCGCGTCGATGCCCGCATCGCCGCCCTCAATGAACGGCTTTCGACGGCCGCGCCGGACGCCCTCGTCGATGCCAGAGTCGATGCGCGCGTGACACGGTGGTTCGAAGCCCGGTTGGAGTCGATCATCGACGCCCGGGTCGCCGCGAGGTTGCGCCGGAGGTAGGGTGCCTGCCCGGTGTTTGGGGAATCAGGCCCCTCCACCTGCCCGTCCCCCGCCAGGCGGGAGGGCGGACAAGGATGGCCGCGGACCAGGCACGGGAACCACCCGGGTTCGCGCGGCGCGTCTACCGTCGGTGGCACCAGAAGACGTCGGCGCGGTGCGGCAGCGTGATCCCGTCGCGGTCGCGCGTGTCCGGGTGGGTGTCGAGCATCGCGCGCGCCCGCGCCAGGACTTCCGCCCGTTCCGCCTCGCCGAGGGCGCCGACGAAACTTGTCGACGCGACGCGCGCGAGGGCCACCTCGCGGGGCACGACGTTCGCGAACGGGAAGGTCGCCTCCTCGAGCGGCGTGAACCAATCGGGCGCCGGCGCCGTGCCGAACGCGGCGCGCCACGCCCCCGAGGTGTACCGCGGCGGGTCGCCGCGCATGAATGTCGCGACCATCGCGACCAACTCGGCCACCCACGGCACCGTCTCGTCGCGCGCGTTCCACGCCAGGCCGAGGCCCCCGCCCGAGCGCAACACTCGACGTGCCTCCCGCAGCGCCGCGACGCCATCGAACCAATGGAAGGCGGTACCCACGACGATCGCGTCGACCGACCCGTCGGCCACCGGCAGCGCCTCCGCCGTGCCCTCGAGGATGGCCGTGCCCGGTAGCGCGCGGGCGAAGGCGTCGCGCATGTCCGCGACCGGTTCGACGCCGGTGATGCGGGCGCCGGTCGGCAGCAGCAGGCGTGCCAGCTTGCCGGTGCCCGCGCCGACATCGAGGACGACCGACGACGGGCCGATGCACAGCCGGTCGATCAAGCAGGCGATGGCCTCAGGCGGGTACTCCGGACGACCCGTCTCGTATGCCCGCCCGGCCGTCGCGAAGCCCCGCGCCGCCACGTCGTGGACGGCGGCCGTCTCAGGGCTTGGGCGTCCCGCGGGGACCGATCCGTCGATGGCGAAATCGTCTCGCGGCGTCATTCACCAGTCCTCACGTGAGCGGGTCGGTCACTTGAGCGGGCGCGACGCCCGTGGTCCCGGGCGCGCGACCCTTCCGTGCGCGGGTCGGTCACCCCTCGAATGTCGCATCGACCACCCCGATCGGTCCGAAGTCGGCGACGAGGCGGTCGCCCGGCGCCACGAAGAAGTGGCCGGTGCATGACCCAGTACTGACGAACTCGCCGACGCACAAGCCGAGGCCGCGCTCGCGCAGCCAGTTCGCGACCCACGTGAGGGCGGTCAGCGGGTGCCCCATCGCCGCGGCCCCGACTCCGGACTTCCGCCACGTGCCGTTCAGTGAAAGGTCGATGCGCGCCGCGGCGAGGTCCCGGTCGCGCCAATCGGTGACTGCTTCGCCGTGGACGAAGGCGGCGGCGCCGTTGTTGTCGAGGGCCGCACCGAAAAAGCCGCTGGCGCCGTACCAGTCGTCGAAGACCGTGTCGCCGATCTCGAGGGCGGGATGGAGGGCGGCGACGGCGTCCGCCACCTCGTCCTCGCCGTACGGGGTGGCGCGCGGGGGCAGGTCGCGCGCCATGCGGAAGGCGAACTCCGACTCGGCGCACCGGTAGTTGATGAAGAGGCGGGCGGGGACATGCGCGGGGCTGGCATGGACCCCGTGGCGCGCGAGTTGCCCGGGACTGGGACCGGGCATGCCCTCGGCGCGCTGCACCTCGAGGCTGGCCGCCCCGATCTTCCACCCGGCGGACGGACACCCGAGGCGCGCATTGATGGCCAGCATCGCCGCCATCGTCGAGTCCCAGTGGCGCGTCCTGAGGCGATCGGGCAGCGCGGCGCCGTGGCGACCGGCGCGCGCGGCGCCGATGATGCCGACGACCTCGTCCATCTCCGTGGGGGACAAGGCCGTGTCACGCGCGCACCGGATGCCGGTACCAGGAAGCGTGGGGCCGTGGATGCGCCGCCCCCAAGGGGCGATCTCGTCCGTCATGGCGGTCCCGCCTCCGCGCGGCACGACGGCGAGGATACTGCGGGAACCTCGCTTCCCTCACCCCCTCCCATGCGCCAACGGAGGAGGGGCGAAGGGTGCCGACAGTTCATCGCCCCCCGTCCCTCGACGTCGTGGGAGGCGAGTAGCTCGCGCAGGGGACTCCAATGGGAGCGTTCCCCTCCGCGTCCCGCCGGCAACAACCTCCCCGCTCCCGGGTCAGGGCAACGCGACCAAGGGCAAGCGCAGGCCGTCGGGCACCGACCGGATGAGGTCCGGCAGCCACACGTCGTTGATCGTCGCGATCCCGCTGGCGTCGGTGACGGCTGACGGGTCGCGCCCCGGCAGGTCTGAGGGGTCACCGAGGGCAAGGCGGACCTCGACGTCGCCGACGGGGTTCGCCTCGCGGTCGCGGACGGTCACGACGACGTGCGCGAACCCGGCACGGCGCCGTCGGTCGGGCCGGATGGTCGGGGCGACGACGTGGCCAGCCGCGCCGATCGGCATCGGGGAACAGGCAACCGGGCAGTCGAGGACCGCCCGTCTCCCGCTCTCCTCCCGAGAAAGGGGCGGGGAGTGAGGACCTGCCACGCCGCCGAGGAGCGCCACGCCGTGGATCGGCGCGGTCGCGGCGTGCGACAGGGCGTGCAGCAGCGGGCCGAGGTCCGCACCGGTAGCCATCGGATCACCCCGCGGTGTCTGGTCATGCGGAGACGACTCGGATTTGCATCCCATCACCGCGCCCAGGTGCGCCACCGTCGTGTGCATGCCCCAGGCAAGGCGTTCGAGGAGGGACGTGGTCACCTCCTCGTCGCGCAACTGGCCGAGTTCAAGGAAGGAGAGCGCCACCGGGTCGATCCCGGCGTCGGACGCACCGTCCACGAGCGACGTGCCGGCGCCGCGGCGGATGCCCGCGAGGAGCGAACCCAGGCGTCGCACGCCATCCGATGGCGCGCATGCCGGGCGCCCCGACAGGAAGATCGAGAGGCGGCGCAGGTGCAGGCGGGGGTCCCGGTCCGCGTCGAACCAGTCGAACGCCAAGGGCCAGTGAACGGTCGTGAGGGCGAGCGTCGCCAGTCGCATCGCCTCGGCCTGCCCCCACGCGCGGTCAGCGAGGCGGTCGTCCAATCGAGCCGCAGTGCCGGCGTCGGTGGCCGCTGCCTCGCGCCACGTGGCGACACCCCCCGCGTCGTCCCGGATCATGTCCGCGGAACCCCGGCCGTGGCGCGTCGAACTCGACCCGGCCGATAGGCACCGCCTGCCCCCGGCACGTCGACGGGTGTGGGACCGAGTCCGCCGACGGGGGCCGCTGATTCCGGATACCGGGGGGCCCCAGCGAAGAATGGTGCGCCAGACCGCTCCTCGTGTCGGATGAAGAGCGCTCGCAGGCCGGCCATGAGGTCCCCGGCAAGTGACGCCCGATCCGGCCAAGGCAATCCGTCAGGGGCGGTCGATGCGATCAGGGTCGCGTGCACCGTGTCGATCACCACCTCCCGGGGGCGCCTGCCGACCAGCGACAAGTAGGCGAGGAGTGCCGTCCTCAGGGCACCGCCATTCGTCGATGTCGCTTGAGGACTCCGCGCTGCCCGTTCATGCGGGGACGAAGGGGCGTCGGCGCCATCCCGAAGCGCGTGCAGGAGGGCGTGCCGATGCGTGCCCACGATGGCGTCTTCGAGGCGAATCCGGGCATCGGTCAACCGTCGTCGCGCTGCATCTCGCGTCACGTTTCGCGACCCGGTCGCCGAAAGGTGGGCGGCGAGGGCCTCATCAACTCGATGGCCGTGGAGGATTGGCGAGTAGCGCGCGTACGCGAAGTCGAGGACCTCGACATCCGGCGCACGCAAGCCGCGAATCGCGCCCTTCACAACCTGGCGGGAGATCGAGACCATCTCCGCACCCTCGACCAGGGTGCCGGGCGAGGGGCCATCGTCCGCCACTTCGGAGCCGGGCGCGTCGATGCCGGTCCACGCCGCCCAGTTGGCGGAGACGATCCGGAAATGGGGCGGGTATCGCCGCCATTCGTCGAGGTCGCCTCCCGTCCCGTTCGGTCGGCGGAACCTCGGCGCGCGCCGCCGTGTCACCGCCCGGCGGAGGTCAGTCAACTTGTTGGCGGCCATTGTCCACACGCTGGCGAGGAAGCGGTCGTCCGACCAGAGCCGGTCCGGCGGGACGCCACGGGCGATAGCCAGTCCGGTGGCCGACGATCCGGGAACCTTCTCGTGAAGGTGGATCAGGATCGCGTGAGCGTCGTCCAGGTCGGTATTGGCTCCGCCTGCGACCGCCACGGCAATGCGTTCGGCGGCAAACCAGTCCCATGCCCGATCGACATCTCGCCCGGCGTCACCGGCGCGAACCGGCACGTGGTCGCGCGGCGCGTCGTGGGTGCTGGGGGTCACCACGGGTTGCTCCAATTGCCAGATCGTGCCAGTAGGGACGGGCAGGAGCGTAGCACCGCAGACTGGCATCCGGCGGAGGATGGCGCGCCACCCGGTCAAGGACCGATCAACCGGGCACAGCCTCCGCTTGGTGGCGCGGGCTCCGGACGTCCACCTTCGTTGCGCCTATGAGCGGTGCCCCACGATCGGTGCCCCATGCAGCACGTACGGCGCCCAATGCACGACGTCCCCGAACGGAGGATCTCCGGGCTGAGAACGGGCGGCGACATGGGTGGCGAGGGCAGCGACCGCCGCGTGCGCAGGGTCGTCAGCGGGCAGCGCACCAGCGATTGACGCGCCGAGCTCGGCCAAAGTTGAGGCGACCTCCTCCGAGGAGGCGAGGCGGAGCCACCGGGTCGCATCCCTGAGGGCCCGGGCCTTGTCGGTCTCGCCGCCGATCAGGGCCGTGCCCACCTTTAGCCCGACGAGGACCGCGGTCACCTCGTTGACCGCCCAGAGCGTCCCCCCCACGCTTCGCGCCCCGCAGATCAGGAGGGCCGCAAGCAGGCTCGAAAGGTGGTCGCCCGGTGCCGGGTCGTCGGCGTGCGTGCTGCAGGCCAGCATCTGGAGGTGGTCGACCCCCGCAAGGTCCAGCCGCGCGAGGAGTTCCGCCGCCGTGACCCACGTGCCCGTCGGTTCCGGAGCAGGAGACGGCGTGGACCCCGGTCCGGCGGCGACCGGCAGGCCCGCGTGCACGAGCAGGCCAGACCCGACCGCCCTCCCGGCGCGTCCGTGCGTCGCGACGAAGCCGAACCTGCGCGCGGCAAGGACCGACTGGCCGAGGATCGCGTCACGCGAGGCGCCAGCCCTGAGGCGAAGCACGACGTCGGCCGGCGCGTCCTCGCAAGTCCGTCGCGAACGTGCGACGCAGGCGAGGCCGACAGCCAGCGCTACCGTGGCGTGAGGCTCGACATCGCCCGGGCGCAGCCCGAGGCCCGGGGCGAGCGAGACGACGCCGCCCGGAGCCACCCGGCGCGCCTCTACCAAGGGCAACAGGTCCGCCGTGCTCGCGTACGACACCGGGTACCGGTCGACCAGTCGCGTGGTGCCATCCCATCGCGCGATGCCACGCGGCGCCCAAGGCATCGCGTGCAAGGGCAGCCGATGCATCGCGCCGGTCGGCACAAGGACCAGGTGACCGCCTGCCGGACCCGGGCGACCATCATCAATGTATGGCAGCTGGGGGGCGATCGCCGGGATCAGGCGGTCGGCGATCGCTCGCAACGCGCCATCGAGTTCGCGGTCCAGCGCCTCGAGCGTGTCGCCAGTGCCACCGTCGAAAACCCGTTCGACGATCGACGCCCACTGCGCGTCCGTGATGGCGACCGAGGCCAGCGATAGCGTGTGCTCGTCGCCGTCACCCGCGCGGACCACCACCACCACGGTGCGCGAAGGCAGCGGCGCAAGCATCAGCAGCGAACCACCGGTCGGAAGCGAGCGCGCCACTTCCTCGGGAGCGCGCGGGGCGGCGTACCCGCGCGCCTTCGCATACGAGGGGTCGGACCGCTCGATCTGTCGCAAGAGCTCGGCGAACTGCGCCCGCACCTCCGCGTGGCGCGCAACCAATCGGTCAGACTCCGCTACCGCGCGAGCCGTGAACCGGTCGGTCGCCCAAACAAGGCCGTCGTGGACCAGAGGATCAAACGTCCCGCCTGCTCGAACATCCCCCTGCCCTGATGACGTCGGGAAGAAAAGGCTGTCCGAGATCGTCGTGCCTTCCCGCAGCCATCCCAGCGAAGCGAGGGCTCCGGGCGCACGATTCCCGCCCCACGCGGGGACGAGTACCGGGGGGTCTTGGGCTTCCTGGGGGCGCGAATGGTCCGTCGGTCCTTCGCTGACGCGCGACCACCCGAGGGTGGCTCGCCCCCCTTCGCCGCCGCCAAACAGCAGCGTCTCCAGCCGGTCCAGTTCGGGCTTGAGCCGTTCGAGGGCATCCACGAGCGGCTGGGTCGCCTCCGTCGGGCGTAGCGCGCCCGCTTGGAGGCGCGAGACAAGGCGCCGTGCCTTGCTTCGCTCGATAGCCGTGAAGGTGGCACGGACCAGCGAGTCGACTGAGACACCCCGGCGCGCCGCCGCCTCGACTTGGGCAACGGCGGCCTCGATCATCCACACGTGCAGGTGCCCGTAGGTGCCGACGGCGAACAAGGCGGCGGCGTCGGCATCGAGCGGCAATCGCGCAAGGTAGGCGTCGAGGGCGTCGAGGGTGACGGACAGCACGGTGGACCACTCGTGGAGGGCGCCGTCGCCGGCGGTCGTGAAGTCAGGCCGCAACGCCGAAGCGAGGCCGTTCCCGATCGCGACGACTGCGAACCCGGCAAAGCCCGCCTCGCCGGTCACCGCCGACCATGCCTCTCGGTGCAAGGAAAGGGCTCGCGTCGCGTCGGCGGCGTCAGCGGTCGCGCCCAGGAGCGACGCAAATGTCGCCAGTCGCGCCGCGCGGCTCGCATGGCCAAGGGGCGTGGCGGCCACGGCCGCCCCTGCCACCTCGATCGCCGCCATGCGGTCGGCGGGGTCGCCGAGTAGGTCATGCCGCCACTGGCGGAACCCGGCGAGCGACGCAAGATGCGTGGCGCGCTCGGGGTCCCCCGCGTGCATCAAGCCAAGCGCCTCGGTCGTCAGGTCGATGGCCCGGTCGAGATCGCGATCGAGCGCCTCCCGGACCCGGGTCGCCGCGATCCCTCCCGCCCACGCTCGACGCCACCGCTGCGCGACGGCGATCGCGAGGTTTGCCAGGCGCGCCGGGCGCTCAAGGGCGGAAGGAGGTGTCAGGGACAGCGCCTGTTCCGCATGACGGATCGCGTCGGCGAGGTCGTCAATGCGGCCCTGCCCGGCGAAACGCGCGCCAAGCCGCAAGGCCAGGTTTGCGAGTCGTGACGGGCGGTCGGGGCTGTCTTCCGGGGTGCCACCAATCGACGCGTGGGCAAGTTCGATCGCCTCGTCGAGGTCCTGCGGCACACCCCGACGGTCGTACCGGATCGCCAAGTGGGTCCCGTGGTTGTGCTGGCGGATCTGGAGGAACGGGCTCCCCGGGGGAGTGTCGGCGACCGACTGCCCCGACAGGTTGATGGCCCGGTCTAGGTCGGCCGGATCCCCCCGGTGCTCGTACCGCGTGCTGGTGACGAGGCTGAGGTTGCTCAGGCGCGACGGACGGTCGGCATCACCCGGCGTCGACAAGTCCAAGGCCGCCTCGGCGAGGACGATGGCGCGATCGAGGTCCGCCGGGTCACCCCGGCTCGTGTAGCGCGCACTGATGCTGATGCCAAGATTGTTGAGCAACCAGAGCGGATGGGTGGTGCCGGCCGGGGCGAGGGCCATCGCCTCCTCCTCGAACACGACGGCCGCGTCAAGGTCGGCAGGATCAGCAGCCTGGGTGTGGCGCGTCTTGAGGCGGATCGCGAGGTTACCGAGCAAGCGTCGACGCTCGTGCGGGGAGAGGCCGTCAACGGCGAGGCCGACGCGCGCTAGGTTGATCGACCGGTCCAGGTCGGCAGGGATGCCGGTGACATTGAAGCGAGTGGCCAGGCGTAACCCCAGATTGCCGAGGCGCACGGGGTACTCGGGGTCGTCGCTGGGGGTGGCATCGATGGACGCTTGAGCGTGGACGATCGCTTCGTCGAGGTCGCGGTCGTCGCCGCGATGGTCGTGGCGCAGTCGGAGGAGAAGAGCGAGGCGGTGGGCGGCCGTGGCGCGCATCGCGTCGGACGAGGCGCGTGCCAGTGCGTCCCGCGCGAGGTCGAGGGCACGGTCCAGGTCGGCGCCGTCGCCTCGCCCCTCGAAGCGCACGCCATGGAGCTCGGCGAGGATTCCGGTGGCCGCCGCAAGGCCGGCGTGCCAGGTCCGCGTCCCCGCAGTCGCATCGTGACCAGCGGCGATCACCTCCTTCCCGACTAGCGACTCATGCGCTTCGGTCGCGAGTGTGATGGCCTCGTCCACGGAGTGCGCGTCCGCCGGGTCAATGGTTCGCCGCGCCCGCAGCGTGACCGCGAGGTCGACCTGGCGTTCCGCGTGTTCGATTGAGCCTTGCACGGTGGCATCGAGCGCGGCGCGCCCGAAGGCGATGGCGCCGTTGGCGTCCGCGAGTTCGCTTGTCGACGCGAACCGGAGCCGCGCCGCTGTCGCCAAGGCGAGGAGCGAATGCGAGAGGGCAGCACGGGCGGTCTCGATGACGACGAGGAGGGCCTGATCGGGGTCGGAGGCCGCGTCCGAAACGAAGCTGCCGATGGCGGCCGCAAGGCTTGACGAAAGTGCCGGTAGTGTGTCCGGGTGCGGCGCTTCGCCAGGAAGGCCGGGGAGAGGGTCGATCCAGTCCCGCGCCCACTCCACAAGCGCCCCCAGATCGGGGACGTCGCCGGCACCATCCATCGCAGCCACCATGATGGCACGCGCGGACAAGCAGGGGCCGGATGGTGCCGGTGAATCACCCGGCCGCTGCCCGCTGCGGAGTTCCAGCATGCACCGGAGGCTCTCCGAGGGCGATGGCAGCGGGGTACCCCTCGATGATGACTCGCGCGACGGCTGGGAGGAAGGTCGCGAACGTCGAGCGGGCGACGGTGATGGCAAGTTCCACCATTTCCATGTCGCGCGGGTACGCCATCGGGACCGCCCAGTGGAACTGCACTCCATTGGATTCGGGCGCGATGGTGAGGGCGCCGCAGGGCAGACGAGTGGCATTGATGAGGTTGACGAGGACCGTCGCCTCGCGTCGCCGGGCGAACGGCCAAGGATTCGGCCACGCGAACTGGGTCGGCTCTGGTTGGCGATTGGGGGGGAGCGAGCCGGTGTCGCCCGACGACACGTTAGGACTAGCCTCGTCCTCAGAACCGTCCGCAAGCACTGCGTGGACAACCACCAGCTTTGGGGCGTCGGCCACGTTCGCGGGGTCGGTCTTGAGAGTGATGCGTAGGCGGTTGCCTGACCCGGTGTCGATGAACGCCACGCCGTCCGGAGCGTCGAGCGCGTCGATGTCGCAAGTGCGCAGGTGGGTTGCCAGCAGCGTTCTCATCGAGTGCTTCCCCCTTGCGCCGCGTCGAGGGGGCGCGGCGCTCGGCGAGCGACCCAACACGTGTGCCCGCCACTTCAATGACGCCGGGTAGCCGGGGCGAGTGAGGGATTTCGAGTCTCCAGTGCTTCGGGCCCGGGACCCAGTGCGCTTCCTGCCCACCGGTTGCTGCGCACGTCCGGGCGGAGTTTTTCGGAGCAAGGCCTCACGTTCGATACGTTCACGCCAGGCTTGGTCACCTCGCGATCTTGACCACTGATCGTGTACGCGTCGCATCACGTCACGATCAGTGGTACGTTGACAACTGACGCTGGCACGGTCATCGATGCCCCCGTGAATGCGTCCGGCAACACCTTGCATGGTGTGGGCCGACTGGCATGGCAATACGGTCCGGGCATCACTAGGCCGGTGATACCCACCGGCATGGGGAGGGG
>CAMBEO010000042.1 GCA_945865725.1 Thermoflexus hugenholtzii JAD2
GAACCTCGACGAGGCGAAGGTCAGGGCGGCGTTGCGACTCCGAGGCCCCGAGCGGCCTTCCGTCACGATCACGACGCAAGCGGATGCCGCCACGCGAGCCGGTCTCGCGCTGCGACTGCCGGCAAATGTGCCCGCCGCCGTTCGGGCCAAGCCCGCGCGCTTTGCCGTGACCACAGGAATGACCGCTGACATTCAGGTCGATGGCCCCAAGCTCATGCAGGTCGCTCGAGACGCACGTGTGACCGACACCGCGTTGCTCGCACGTCTCGGCGCCCTCGACGGTGCCGCCATCCACGCCGCGGCCTCACCTGTGGTCGCGGCGATCTATGGGGACGTGATCCTCCCAGGGCAGCCCGCTTTGGGCAAGGCCAGTTCAGGATTGCCGACACCTTCCGCTGGGTCACCGGCCTCGCGCGCTCGTATCCCGTTCCTGGTCGTCGCGCAAACGCGATCGCCGGTCATCGATGTACCGGCCTCGGTCGACGTGGAAGGCCTACGGGATGCCGCGCTGAAGTCTGGCGCCGTCCCCCCGGCGTTAGTCCAGGCGCTGGCATCGATCCGTGACTGGCGGACGACGTTGCCGATCCCGACGAGCGCCGCGAGCGGGATGCGCTCGATCGAGATTGACGGAACGACCGGCACGATCACGACCCGTACTTCCGACGGGCCGCACTTCACCATGATCCTATGGGCGCGCGATGGCATCCTCTTTGGTGTCGCGGGTGAGTTGCCGGAAGGTGACGTGATTGCGGCAGCCCGGTCGCTCCAGCCCGCCCGATCGTGACCGGCGTACCAGCCGCGATCGAGGTGCGCGGTCTCCGAAAGAAATACGGCAAGAAACTGGCAGTCGACGGGATCTCGTTTGACGTTCCCGTTGGTACGACTTTCGGGCTGCTCGGACCGAACGGGGCTGGAAAGTCGACGACGGTAAAAATCCTCGCCGGACTGGTCCGCCCAACGGAGGGGACGGCGCTCGTATTGGGCGGTTCACCGACCGATACGGTGACCCGGCGGTCAGTCGGGTACGTTCCCGAGCAGTTCCGGTTCCCGGAATGGATGACCGCCAGGGAGTTCGTCGAGTTCCACGCCGCCCTTGCTGACGTGCCGGGTGGTGAACGCGCGGCACGCGTCGAGGAATGCCTGGAGCTAGTCGGCCTGTCGCATCGACGCGGCGACATCTTGGGGACCTTTTCAAAGGGCATGCTCCAGCGCATCGGCATCGCGCAAGCGCTGGTCGGACGACCGCGGCTGGTGATCCTCGATGAACCGACTTCCGCGCTCGACCCGATCGGCCGACGTGACGTGCGCGCGCTCATCATGCGACTGCGTGAGGCGGGCGTGACCGTGGTGCTCAACTCGCACCTTCTCGGCGAGGTTGAACTGACGTGCGATCGGATCGTGATCCTCGACCGCGGTCGGGTCGTGGAAGAGGGCACGATGGAAGCGCTCATCGGTGATCGGATCGTCGTCGAAGTCCGCGCGACCGACGTTGGTGAGCCGTTGCTGGCCGTCATTCGCGGACGCTGGGGGCAGCCGGAGGCCTTGTCGGTCGAGAGCGCCATCACGTCATTCCGAGTGACAGTTGAGAGCGAGGCGGAGTTGGCGGCGATTGCGCGTGTCATGCATGACGCTGGAGCGTCGATCCGGGCGCTGGTACCCCGTCGCCGGTCACTTGAGGACCTCTTTGTCGCCCATGTCTTGACCGACGAGTCCGGCCGTTCCAGGGGCGCGCAATGAACGTCTTCCTCGTCGCCGGGCTGACGTGGCACGAGGCGCGACGCGCACAGGCGCTCCTGTCGGGGATTGTCCTGACCTCAATCTTCCTTGCCTTGTACGGGTGGGGCGTCCACGCCGCCGCTGCCGAGGTCGCGCAGTCTCCAATCATGGAGCAAGGTCTAGGCCCGGCAGGGGTCAAGATCGACCTCCAGGCGGTCATATGGGGCCAAGTGTTGAGCGCAGGGCTGTACGGGGTCGCCGGGATCGGCGGACTGCTCGCGATCTTCCTTGGCGCGCCAGCGATCAGTCGCGACATCGAGAACGGCACGATGCAACTGCTCGCGTCTCGCCCGCTGGCCCGATGGGAGATCGTCGTTGGAAAGTGGGCCGGCGGTTGCGCTTTGCTTGGCGGGTACGTGGTCCTGGCTGGTGGGGTAGTCACGATATTGACGTGGTGGGCCACTGGCTACCGGCCCGACAATCCGATCCTGATGCTGGTCGCGCTGGCGATGCAGGCGGTCGTGCTTCACTCGTTCACGATCACGCTGAGTAGCGCGCTGCCGACGATCGCCGCTGGCGTGGTCGCGGTGATGACGCACGGGATCGTGGTAGTGGCCGGGTTCGGCGGACGAATCGGGATCGTCATCCAGAGCGAAACGCTTCAGGCGACGGGTCTCGCCGCGAGCCTCATCCTGCCCAGCGACGTGGCGTGGCAGTTCGCTGCAAGTGAGGCGCAGCCACCGAATCCCTTGGCCGTGGCCGGCGTGACCGTGCCGATGGGTCCGTTCGACGTTCTTGGCGGACCGCACCCGGCGATCATGGCGTACGCGGTCGCGTACGTCTTGGTCATGGTCGCGATCGCCGCGCGCAATCTGCGCTTGCGGGACTTGTGACGCGACTGCGGACGGCCACCGGGTGACGCGAGGCAACCGCAAGGCGAGGAAGGGCGTTTCTTCCCTCACCTACTGCTGAAAACTCTCACGGAGGGAGGGCCGGCGGCCCCGTGACTACGGTGACAGGGGCAAGCCGGCGAGGCCCGCCGTCTCCGGTTGTCCTGTCATGAGGTTTGCGTTCTGCACCGCCTGCCCAGCGGCGCCCTTGCCGAGGTTGTCGATCACGCCGATGCACACGATGTGGCCGGTCGACTGATTCACGGCGTACGAGACGAAGCACAAGTTTGACCCGGTTGCCCACGTGCTGCGCGGTCCCCGGCCACTGGACGGCGGAACGACCCGCACGAACGGTTCGCCCGCGTACGCCGAGCGCGCGACCTCGTGCAGCTCATCGGACGAGACCGGCCTGCGAGGTCGGACGTAGCAGGTTGAGACGATTCCTCGGGTCATGGGAACGAGGTGCGGGGTGAACGCGAGGGTGACGCGGGTCGTGCCTGGCGCGGCTGCGACGGAGGCATCCCCTGTCTGGACGCGCGTGAGGGCCTCGGCCATCTCCGGCACGTGGGCATGGCGCTCGAGGCCGTACGGCATCACGTCCTCGTTCGTCTCGGCGTAACCGAACTCGCTCCGACCACCGCGCCCGGCACCGCTGACACCGCTCTTGGCATCGACGATGATGCCTTCCGGATCTCCGATGCCACAAGCGATCAGTGGCGCGAGGGCGAGCAACGTGGCGGCGGGGTAGCACCCGGGGTTGGCGACGCGAGTGGCGCCGACGATCCGGGGACGGAGACCGGGCAACTCGGTAAGCCCGTACGTCCATCCGTCGACGAAGCGATGGTCACCACCGACGTCGACGATGCGAACCTGGTCAGGGACGCGGGCGAGCGGTTCGCGCGATGCCCCGGTGGGCAACGACGCGAAGAGCAGGTCGATGCCGTCCAGGTGGTCGGGGTCGAACGCCTGCACCACGAGGTCGCCGAGCGGCTGCCCGATGAGTGACGGGTCAAGCTCGGACAGGTGCCTCCCGGCCGAAGACTCGCCGCCGGCATAGGCGACTTCAAAACCGGGATGCGCCGCGCACAGGCGAAGCAACTCGCGCCCGCCGTACCCACTTACGCCCGTGATCCCGACGCGTACTCGCGAACTTGCCATGGCCACGAACTCCCGCCCAAAGGATCGGCGAGTATACTCGCGACCCGTGACAATAAAGCATCTCGTGCTCGTAAAGGTCCGGCCAGACGTGCCGGAAGCGACTATCTCGGAGGCGTTTGGCGCCCTCGAGGCGCTTGTCGGCGTCGTGCCGGGATTGCTTTCATTCAGTGCCGGACGGAACCACAGTCCCGAGGCGGCGGGTCAGGCATATACGCACGCTTTCGTGATGGATTTCGTCGATATTGCCGCGCGGGACGCGTACTTGCCGGACCCGCGCCACAGCGAGGCGGCCCAAGGACTTCGCGCGATCCGTGAAGCCGAGGGTGGCGTGACGATCGTCGATTTCACCGGCTAGGCCTGACTCGTCGAGGTTCCTGTACCAACGGCGTACCGGGACCGCATGCCCTCGACGAAAGCGGTTCGTCTCCCTGCTATGTTCCGCACGACCGGTTCGCACGCGCAGTCCCTCGCGTCGCAACCAGGTGTGGGGTACCGGCGAGAATGGCGTGCATCCTGGTTGCCGACGACGAACCGGACATCCGGCGGATCATCGGCATTTTCCTGCGCCGCGCCGGTCACGAGGTGATTGAGGCGCGGGACGGCATGGAGGCCCTCGCCGCCTTCGGGCAGGTGCGTCTCGATGTCGCGATCATGGACGTCGTCATGCCTGGCATGACCGGTATCGATGTCGTGCGCGCGCTGCGGCTGATGCCTGACGCCACCGGAAACACACCCGTGATCCTGCTGTCCGCCCGGGCACTCCCTCATGAGGTCGCGGCGGGGGTGGAGACTGGCGCCGACCGGTACATGGTCAAGCCGTTCAGCCCGGCGGCCTTGGTCGGAGCGGTCGACCAGATGCTTCGGGAACGGTCGGGCGAACTTGACGCCCGCTAGGACGAGGTAGCGGGCGAAACCGGTAGAGGCCGACCGAACCCTGTTTCGACTGATCGGCGAGACGCGAAGGGGAACGCTCCCAATCGACGAGTCCAGTCCGCAGGGCGCAAGCGGCGCGTCGGAGCGGACGCTACTTCACGGCCTCGCCGCTGCCTCGACCGATCGCATGGTAGATCAAGCCGGCAGCGCGCGCCCGGGCGGGGTCGTAGACATTCCGCCCGTCGATGAACACGGGGCGGTGCAACGCCGACCGGACCTGGACCAGGTCAAGGTTCTTGAACTCGTTCCAGTCCGTCACGAGGACGACGGCGTCCGCGCCGGCTAGCGCTTCGAAGGTGCCGGTCGCGTACCGGATTTCGGGCATTGCTTCGCGCGCGCGCGTCATCGCCACGGGATCGTAGGCCCGGACATGCGCGCCCTCCCCAAGAAGGAGGTGCGCGATCTCGATGGCCGGCGACTCGCGGATGTCGTCCGTGTTCGGCTTGAAGGCGAGGCCGAGGAGGGCAACGGTGACGCCCTCCAAGGTGCCGAGGGTCTCGCGAAGTCGATGGATCACCTTCCGGCGCTGGTCCTTGTTGATCTCGATCACGGTGCGAAGGAGGAGGGGGTGGCAGCCGGCCACCGCGCCCATGTGGGCGAGCGCCTTGACGTCCTTCGGGAAGCAGCTGCCGCCCCACCCGAGGCCGGCATCGAGGAAGGCGCGGCCGATCCGTGCGTCGCGTCCCATGCCGTCGGCGACCTGACGGATGTCGGCGCCGAGCTTGTCGCAGATCGAGGCGACCTCGTTGATGAAGCTGATTTTCGTCGCGAGGAAGGCGTTTGACGCGTACTTGATCATCTCTGCGGTGCGCGGGTCGGTGATGAGGATCGGCGCTTGCAGGCTGATATAGAGGGTCGCGACCTGTTCCGCGTCGCTCCGTCTCGTGGATCCGAGGACGACGCGGTCCGGTCGCATGAAGTCGGCGACGGCGGATCCCTCGCGCAGGAACTCCGGGTTCGACACGACGCCAACCTGGACATGCTCGCGACCCGGCGGGAGGTGGGCCGAGATGATCTGGTCGACGCGATCGGCGGTGCCGATCGGTACGGTCGACTTGTTGATCACGATCGCGCCGTCCCTGAGATGAGGCGCGAGCGCGGCGGCGGCGGCGCGCACTTGGGCGAGGTCCGCCTCGCCCTCCGTTCCCGACGGCGTGTTCACCGCGATGAAGCAGTAGTCGGCGTTTGGCACCGCCTCGGAATAGCTGGTCGTGAACGTGAGGCGTCCAGCGGCGACGTTGCGGGACACCAGTTCCTCGAGGCCGGGCTCGAAGATCGTGAGTTCGCCCTGTTGCAGTCGGGCGACCTTCGCCTCGTCAATGTCGAGGCAGATCACGCGGTTGCCAAGGTCAGCGAGGCACGTTCCGGTCACCAGGCCCACGTACCCGGTGCCGACAATACAAATCTGCTTCATGCGGAACCCTACCTGGGAAGGAGCTGGCCGCGCGGCGGGCGCGAGTTGTTCGGGACCGAAGTGGTTCGCTCTCCCTAACGGGCACGGGGAGGGGGAAGGTCCGCGCGCATCCTGCTTCGGTCAGGAATTGGGGCGCCTTCGAGGGCGAAAGCACGTCCGTGACGGTTAGCGAGACCCGGGCGTTTCGCTCGCGCTGACCGCCTGTCGAGCCGGCGTACACTCGGCCCCGTGCCCGAGTTGCCCGAGGTCGAAGGGTTCCGCCGCCGCCTCGTGCCCGTCGCGGTTGGGCGTGAAGTCACAGGTCTCGCCGTCTTTGACGAGAAGCGATGGCACCCTGCGTCCGGCCTCGATGCCGGTTCGGTGAAGGGCGCAACCATCGACGCGATCGACCGTGCCGGGAAGATGCTCGTCTACCGGCTCTCTGGCGGTCTCGCGCTTGCGATGCACTTGAAGATTGCCGGGCAGCTTGTCCTCGAACGCCCGGACGGCCCGCGCCTGGTCGGCGGGCACCCGTACCCGCGCCCGGGAATCGAGCTTCCAGACACGTCGACCCGGTTCCTGATCGAACTCTCGGGCGACGTCCGGCTGTGGTTCAACGACCAGCGACGCTTTGGCTGGCTGCGCCTGATGCCGTTAACAGAGGTGGACCTCTTCGTGGCCAGTCACGACTATGGGCCGGACCCCATCGCGCCGGGGTTCAGCGACGCGGTCCTCGGCTCACGGCTATCGATGCGCGCCGGTCGGCCGGTCAAGGTCGCGCTGCTGGACCAGTCGTGCATCGCGGGGGTCGGAAACATCTACGCTGACGAGGCGCTGTACCGCGCACGCATCCACCCGCGGCGTCTGGCCGGTTCACTCGACGCACGTGACATTGCACGATTGACGGTCGAACTCGTGGGCATCCTGAACATCGCCGTGCCCGTCGGGGGCGCGCTCATGCGGGGGAACCGCAAGGTGGATGTCGATAGCGAGGTGGACAGCGGACGCGATTTCCTCGAGGCACACGGGTGCGCAGGGGCGGCGTGTCCACGGTGCATCGCTCGGGGCGAGGCTGGTCTGGACGACGCGCCGAGGATCGTCCGCACCGTCGTTGGCGGGCGAGGCACCTACCTCTGCCCGATATGCCAAACCGAACCGTAGCCACCGGCTGACGCCTCACGGCGTCGGTCAACCCGTTCTTGCAGGAGGCCGCCGTGCCGCGCATTCTTTCCGAGACTCAGGTCCGCGCCCTTGTCGACATGCCGCTGGCGCTCGAGGCGACGGCCATCGCCTTCCGCTCGCTCGGAACGGGCACTGGGCGGAACGTCCCGCGTGAACGCCTCTTTCCTCCGGCGACTACGGGGGCGCCGACGTCGCTGCAAGTGATGTCGGCGATGGTGCCGGAGCTTGATGCGATGGGACTGAAGGCGTACGGCACCGGCCATGGTGGCGCGAGTTTCGCCGTGCTCCTCTTCCGCGCCTCGACGGGCGAGTTGCGGGGCGTGGTCGCGGCTGACTGGCTAGGGCGCTTCCGTACCGGGGCCGCGACTGGTGTCGCCGCGCGCCTGCTTGCCCGCCCCGACTCGGGGGTCCTCGCGGTCCTCGGGGCAGGCGGTCAAGCGATCACCCAGGCGCTGGCGGTGATCACGGCGATGCCGTCGATCCGCGAGGTGCGCGTGTGGAACCGGACGGGATCGCGGGCGGCGTCGTTTGGCGATCGCCTACGCGAGGTAGGAGGCGCGGCTTCCTCGCGCGTGACGGTCTCGCCACGGGAACGGGCTGACGAGGCGGTGGCTGGTGCGGACGTGGTGGTCGCGATCACCTCAGCGCGGACGCCCGTTCTGGAAGGGGCGTGGCTCACCGACGGGATGCACGTGACAGGGGCCGGCATCAATCGGGCGAACGTGGCGGAGATCGATGCCAGCGCGGTCGCTCGCGCTGATCTCGTGGTCGTCGACCATCTCGAGAACGCACGTCGCGAGGCAGGCGACCTCATCCTCGCGGCGGAAGCCGGTGCCTTCGATTGGGGGCGGGCTATCGAGGTTGGCGCGGTCGCGACTGGGGCGCATCCGGGGCGCACGTCGCCAACGCAGGTGACGCTGTTCGAGTCCCAAGGAATCGCCGCGGAGGACGTGGCGCTCGCGTCACTCCTGCTCGATCGCGCCGAGGCCGCTGGGATCGGACAGGTTGTCTCGCTGTCGGAGTAGCGGCATCGCGCCTGCCCCGCGTCTTCTGGAGGCCCCCACCCCCTGCCCCTCCCCCGCTTCACGGGAGAGGGGAGTGTATGCCCCCACCACTGCTGGGGTACTCGCCCGCTTGCGCGAGAGAGCGGGGCGTCATGATCGCGAGAGCTTGAGCCGTCGGCTGGATTCCGACTAGAGGTTCCCGGCCGCCCACGCGATGGACCGCGTGAACAACTCGCGGAAGGCTGGCTGGTCGAGCGAACGGGCGTCATGGCCTGACGCGAGGTAGGCGACTCGACCGGACCCGTGGGCCTTCAGGTAAGCCATCGGGTGCCCTTCGGCCTCGGCTAGGACGTGCAGCCCATCTTGGAGAGGCAAGACGTTCGTGCGATCCATGTAGTCCCCGGTCAACTCGTAGAGCTCGTCGTCGTGCTCGTAGTCCTCGAGGCCGGCCGTGATCGGGTGCGAGCGATCAACGAAGTGCACGGTGAAGTGCTTGAGGGGGTCATGGCGCCCGAAGCGTGCGCCAACCATCGCGAGGTATTCGGGGTACTGCACGAAAGTCGCAGTCGCGGCGTGAACGCCGACGAAGCCGGCGCCCGCCTCAACGCGTGCGAGAAGCGCCGCGATCTGGTCTGGGGTCGGATCCAGGGAGGTCGATGCGTTCACGATCACATCGAAGCCGGCGAGGAAATCGGTGGTCAGGACGGCCAAGTCGTCCGAAATCACGCGATGGGCGCAGTCGGCGGTACGGAGGAGGCCTGCGAGGCTCGACCAGTGTTCAGCCTTGTTGTGGAACTGGCCGACCTGCGAAGCCGCCTGCCCGAGAAGCATCAAGACGCGCGGTGCGGTCACAGGTTCGCTCCCATGAACTCTTTGAGGATACCGTCGGGAAGGGGGTTCGCAACGGCGCGGATGTTTTGCTCGAGTTCGGCGACGTTCTGGTTGCCGAGGGGGTTGCCGTGGATCCGTCCTTCGGCCAGGCAGAACTGCAAGGCGATGTCGAGGAGCGACACCTCGCGATCAACGGCCCACTGGCGCATCGTCGTCGCCCGGGCGATGTCGTCCACGTTCGTCCACCGTCCACGCGCAGCCGCTTCGGCCACTGGTGCACCGGTAAGGATCCCACGCATGATCGAGAACCCGTTGAGGACGCCGACACCGCTCGCCGCCGCCTGATCCAGGAGGCCGCCTGGCGCCGACGCCGACCGCCTGAGCAAGTTGAAGTCGGAGAAGGTCAGGATCACGTCGACGGCCCCGGTTTCGAGGGCTTGCCGGTGGAAGTCGTGCGGGCGCATGCCGAACCCGACGTGGCGGACGAGGCCACGGTCCTTGAGGCGCAAGGCACCCTCGAAGGCGCCGCCCTTGCCGAGGACCGAACCCATGTCCGACGGGTCGTGGAGGAGGAGCGCATCGACGTAGTCGATGTGAAGGATTCGGAGCTGGTCCTCGAGATCGCGGACCACGTCGTCCGCGGTACCGGCATGTTCGAGTTGGAGCGGTGTGAGTACCCGGTGCAGGCAGAGGCGCGCCGAGACGATGACCCGATCGCGTGGGACGCCCTGCAGGGCAAGCCCCAACTTTCGCAGGGAGTCTCCGTAGCATCGGGCGCAATCGAAGTGGTTGACCCCCAGTTCGATGGCCCGATGAACGAGAGCGATCGCCTCATCGTCGGCCACGGTGCCGAAGTTGTTGCCGAAGCCTTGGGTGCCGAACGGGATGACCGGGATCGAGAGTCCGGTCTTGCCCCACGTGCGACGCGGGACGGGCGGGACGGCCATGCGTGTCTCCTTAGCGTTCGCGGGTGGGTCGGGTGTGCCAGCCAGTTGGCCCGCCCCGCTACCGTACCGTTCCGGGGCATCTCGTGAAGTTCCGAGGCGACGAGGCTCGCCTCGGTGTCGGGCGTGGCCCATCCGATGGCTCGGAGGGGGCGAGGCCCACGGCGCGCTCCCACCTTCCCAGACGCGGGGCTGGTGACGCCGGGCACGGACCCCGCCAGCACCGAGGGCGTGGGGCGACCCTCCCGGGGCACCGAACAATGACAATCGCCTCGCCCCAAGCCTGCTGGCCGGGGCACGGAGCCATTGGACACGCCGCGGGCCAAGGCGTGGCAGCCCACGGACCCCCGCGACCCGTGATGGCCGTGGCCGCCCACCGGCCATAGCGTTCACCCGCGAAGCAAGGAGAGGGATGGGTGGGACGCGAGATGATCGGCAGCGTCCTCGATGGGCGCGTGGACCGGGCCTCGACAATCGTGGTGGGGGATTCGCCAGTCATCTCGGGGTAGGGCCGTCGCCGGGACACGCGCGCGAACACCACGATGGCGACTTTGGGCACGCGTCGACCCAGCCATGGCTAGGGCGCGCGACTGTGGCAGAGTCGCACCTTGTTGATGGACAGGTGGTTGGGTGTGCTCGATGCGGATCTCGGGTGGACCCTCGTCAGCGTTTTCACGGCGTGCCTCGCCGCCGGGACGATCATCCCCGTGAGTAGCGAGTTCGTGGTCGCGGGAGCGGCCCTCGTTGAAGTGCCACTCGTGCCCCTCGTCCTCGTCGCGACGGCAGGAAACGTGATCGGATCTTGCGTGAACTACGTCTCCGGTCGACTCGGCGTGGGATGGTGGCGCCGGGCTTCGCGCCTGTCGCCAGGCCGGACCGGTTCCGATGGGGGCGCGGGCCCCCGATCTCGTCAATTGGTGTCGAGTGCGCCGGCTCGGTGGGTACGCCAATGGGGTGCTCCAGCGATGGTGCTTTCGTGGCTGCCGGTGATCGGTGATGCGTTGACCGTGGCCGCTGGGGTCGCGGGCGTCAGGTTCCTCCCGTTCCTGGCGTGGGTGACGATCGGGAAGGCGGCGCGATACATGGTCCTTGTGGCGGCGACCGGGACGGCATTCGGATCATCTCCGGGGTGAGCCAATCGGGAGGTGCCAGTCACGCGTCCAGAGCAGGCGCGGTGTTCACGGTGACCCGGTCGATGGCGGCATGGGTGTGTGTCGGGATCGCGATCGGGGCTATTGCCGGGACTGGCTCGGCGGCGCTACTCGTCATCCTCGATGAGGCGACGCTACTCCGAGGCAATAATCCGCTCGCGATCTGGATGATGCCGGCTGCTGGTGCCCTGACCGCATGGGCCTACCGCGCCTTCGGGGGGCGCGCGGCTCAGGGAAACCTGGCGATCCTCGCCGAGATTGAGAAGCCGGCCCTTCGTCTTCCAGTGCGAATGGCGCCGATGGTCCTCGTCGGTACGGCACTGGCTCATGTCACGGGCGCTTCCGTCGGGCGGGAAGGGACGGCCGTGCAGATGGTCGTGCCCATCGCCGACCAACTGACGCGCGCCGGTACATGGCGGGATGCGGACCGTCGCGTACTCCTCACGGCGGCGATCGCGGCGGGGTTCGCCTCGGTCTTTGGCACGCCCCTTGCCGGAATGATGTTTGGGCTCGAGGTACGGCGCATCGGGGCAATGCGCTACGACGCCCTTCTCGCCTGCCTAGCCGCAGCGTTTGCTGCAGACGCTGTCACGGATGCTTGGGGCATCCAGCACACGAGGCATGCCATCGGCGACATCCCCCCGCTTGGCTTCATGACGGGGGCCGAGGCAGCAATCGCAGGCCTGGCATTTGGCTTGGCGGCGCGGGCGTTCGTGCGTAGTACCCGGTGCATTTCCCTCCATGCGACACGATGGATTCCCTCGGCTCCGGTGCGAGCGGCCATCGGCGGGAGTGCGGTCATTCTGGCCGTCTCCGTCCTTGGCATTGACCGCCATCTTGGCCTGAGCCTTCCCTTGATCGCCGACGCCTTCGATGGGCCGGTCGCTCCATGGGACTGGCTCGCCAAGTTGGTCCTGACGGCCGCATGCGTGGCGACCGGCTTCCGTGGTGGTGAGGTCACGCCGCTGTTCGTGATTGGCGCAACGCTCGGCAACGCCTTGGCACTTGCCTTGGCACTGCCGGTGCCATTGCTGGCAGGCATGGGCATGGTCGCGACGTTCGCTGGCGCGTCGAACGCGCCGCTCGCGTCGATCATCGCCGGCATCGAGATGTTCGGACCAACTCCGGTCGCGTACCTCGCGATCGCCTGCGTCGGTGCCTACCTCGCGAGCGGCCACGCTGGCATGTACCCGGGGCAGGCCATCGAACAGCCGAAGTACGGCAACTAGTGCCTTGCCGAAGGGGAGGCACGCTCCACGGACGCGGCTACACTGCCGGTGGCCGGGCGCCGAACTCACCAAGGAAACGGCCAGGCCCGCGTCGACCTCTCGTCCAGCGCCCAAGGAGAAATGCACATGGCGACGATCCCCCTGGCGGTACAAGTCTTCTCCGTCCGTCACGAATACCAGGCGGACCTGCGAGGAACTCTGGCCAAGTGCGCGGAGATGGGGTACGCGGGGATCGACTTCTTTGGGAATGCCCCCCTGCCCGCGCCGGAACTTAAGGCGATCCTTGATGACCTTGGCCTCGCGGTCGCGGGTTGGCATGTCGGCTACCAGAAGCTGGAGCCCGGGGCCATCGGCGAGACCATCGATTACCACCATGCGCTTGGAAATCGCTTCCTGATTGTCCCCGGCCTACCGAGGGACGCCGTGGCCTCGCAGGCGGACATGGTGAAATGGGCCCGGTGGCTCGACGGCGTGGCGGAAACCCTCGCGCCGCATGGAATGTCCACGGGGTATCACAGTCACGGGGGTGACCATGCCGTCATTGATGGGGCCACCCTATGGGACACCATCTTTGGATCGACGCGGGGCGATGTCGTCATGCAAATCGACATCGGCAACTCGGCCAGTGCGGGGGTCGACGTCCTCGCGGAGATCCGTAACCATCCGGGCCGGGCGCGGACAGTCCACGTCAAGCCATATACCGGGAGTCTGAAGTCGGCGGGCGGCGACCCGTACGCACCGGTCATCGGCGACGATGAGATGCCGTGGCCGGAGCTGCTCGAGGCATGCGAGACCGTCGGCGGGACCGAGTGGTACATCGTGGAATACGAGTCCCCGGCACTGCCTGCGCTTGAGGGCGTCCGCCGCTGCCTAGAGGGAATGCGCAAGCTCGGGCGGTAATCCTGGTATGGCCGACCCATCCCAACAGGGAGGCTCGGGCGAAATCGTCCCGCCGGCCGTCACTTGGGCAACTCGACGTGGAGCTGGTCGGCGAGTTCGCGGATCGATTCCCACGTCGAGTGCGGGACCGGTATGCCATCGCGAGACCGAATCGCCGTTGAACGGGCCTCCGGGTCACCCGGAACTTGCACGGCGGTGCCGGTGGGCGGGGTGCGTCGCGCCGCGCGCGAAACGCGTCCCACTGCCTGGCGGTACTCGCCCAAGGGGCCGAACGCCGACGGATCGATCAAGATGAGGACGGCCCCGCCTGTCGTGTCGGCGCTGCCTTGGGGAGGGGGGAGGGCGCCAACGAGGTTCGGAACTGGTTGACCGATCGCCGCCAGGCCGCCGAGGAGGGCAGCGGCCATACCGAGGCCGTATCCCTTGTGGCCCGCGACCTCGCCCCCGAGCGGTAGCAACACGCCTCCGGCGTAGAAGGCGTTCGGGTCAGTGGTGACGCGACCGCGCCCGTCCATGATCGTGCCCGTCGGCACGGACTTGCCCGTGTCGCGCGCGACCCTCACCTTCCCCTCGGGGATCACGGTCGTCGCGAAGTCGACGAGGACGGGTGTACCGGCGTCGGACGGCACGCCGATGGCCCACGGGTTGGTCGACAGGAATGCCTCGCGCCCGCCGAAGGGCGCCGCGCCGCCGATGCCGGGTCCAGCGGCCCCGACCGTGACGATCGCGACATGACCTCGTGAGGCGGCGGTCTCGGCGTAATCGCCAATGCGACCGAGGTGGTTTGCGTTGCGCATCGCCACGACGACCGCGCCGAGGGCCTCGACGCGGGCGGTCGCGGTCTCGAGGGCGAACGCGGCGGTAACTTGCCCGAACCCGGACCCGCCGTCGACGAGGACGGTTGCCCCACGCTCGGCGACGACGCGCGGGAGCGCGTGTGGCGTGACCGTGCCATCCGCGACCATCTGCGCGTACTGGGGAAGGCGCATCACGCCGTGCGAGTCGTGGCCGGCAAGGTTGCTGCGGACGAGATGGCGTGCGACCTCGGCGGCGGCTTCAGGTGAGGTGCCGAGCCCGGCGAGGATGCGCCGTGCCAGCTCCTCGAGGTCGGCGGGATCGTGCAACACCTCGGCAGGGGTCGACAGGCCGACGTGAATCGGGGTGACGCGCGTCAGCCGCGAGATCGGCGGCGCCTCGGTCGTGATGGCGCGGACGACGGCTGGGACGTCCCTCAGGGCGCGAACCGTGCGAACCGCGACACCGTCGAGGTGCGTGGAGGACGCGCGGGGCGCCAAGGTGATCGAGGCCATGGTCGCGCGCGCGGCGCCCTGGCCATCCCGGTCGGAGAGGGAACCGACGTGGATCGCGGCATCGACCGGAACGCCCAGGGCGGTCGCCCCGTGGTGGAAGAGCCGCGGATCCGGCTTGCGGCACCCGTGGTCGCTCGAGACGGTGACGGCCGCGAAATGGTGGTCGATCCCCAACTCGGCAAGTTCGGGCCGGACGAAGTCGCCTTGGCCATTCGAGAGGATCCCGAGGCGGAAGTCGCGGCCCAGGTCCTCGAGGACGGTGACGACATCGTCGCGCAAGGTGAACTCCTCGCGTGATTGCGATCGCTGGATCCGCGCGAGCGTCTTCCCCAGGCGCGTGATCGAGGCGTCGTCGTTGCGCGCGACGTACTCCGGGGCGCGCTCCTCGATGACCGTTCGCCAGACCAGGCCGAGGTCGACCTCGAAGTTCGGGTCCGACGCGGCATCGATCTGCCGCTGAAGCGCCTCCATTGCCGCCTCGCGCACCTCGGTACGGCGGAGGATGATGCCCCGGTAGCGCAGGAAGTACGCGACGCCGCGCATCGCCTGGTCACCCCAGTCGTCCGTCCGGATGCGCACGAGGGTGTCGTAGAAGTCGAAGAGCACGGCCTCGATCAAGGGCGACCTCCGGGAGGGGACCGCCACGTCACCGGACGCGCCGCGATGATGGCGGCGCGATGGTGCGCGGCGAAAGGCACTGGGCGCGCGCCCGCGATCGCCCGGCCTCGATTCAAGACGTGCGAGGGCGCGATGCGTCACGCCCTCCGGCGCCGACCAAGCGCGCGGCGGCGGCCGCGGCCGCGCGCACCACCTCGGCGGGAACGGCATCCGCCCGGTAGCGCACGCGTTCGTAGGCCGTGGTCAAGGCGGCGAGGTCGTCCGGATCAGGGACCTGTCGCGACTCGTCGGTGTCGTTGCGAGCGATCCGCCGGGCGAAACGCGCCGGCGTCTCGTCCGCCTCGCGAGGGGACCCCCGCCGAGCCATCGCCGCGAGGAACTCCCGGTAGTACTTCCGGACCAGGTTCCCATCGTCGTCTCCGGAAGAGGTCGCGACGTGCCTCGTGAGCCGACGACCGAACAGGTCCGACCACTTGAAGACGGACGAGCGGAGTTCCGTCTCCGCGCCGTCGAGATCGGACGATGAGCTGGGGCGCAACAGGTGCCAGGCGACCGCGGCGACGATCGCCAGGGCGATGATCGCGAGGCCGAACTCGACGATGGCCGGGTCGAGGATGGGTTGTAGCTCGACTCCCTCGACCGGTTCGAGTGGTGCCTGGCGTCCGAAGGCGGAGAAGGGCACGTCAGGCGGTGGCACGCCGCGCCCGCGCATCAGGCCCGACAGCCACTCGACGAACATCAAGATTGGGATGATGGCGATCGACGCGACCCATACGAACGCGATACCAATCAGTGAACCGATCGCACGGACGACCGCGATCACGCTGGATGCGTGCCCGCCGACGACGGCGGCGACGATGCCTCCGACGATCGCCACGGCGGCGCACAGGCCAGCGACCATGCCGAGCCATCGTTGATCGGGAGCGGTGCCAGCTGGCGCGCCCGACCGCGACAACTGGGATTCCTCGAGCGACGACAGGGCAAGCGCGCCGACCATGGCGGGGATGACGATCATCGTCGCCAGCGGAATGATCGATGCGAGGGCGGCCGGAAGGACCGCGGTCGCAACTGCGGACGCGGCCGCGATCGCGACGCCCGCCAACACCGAGCGACGGCCGGCGTGGCGGTCGCCAGGAGCGGTCGCGCCGACGGACGTCCCGCGCCACCACGCCGCCCCGAGCCCGATGACCGCGACGAGGAGCGCGCCGGACTCGTGTCCTGCGGTAACCGTTCCGAACCACCCCGTCGTCGATGCGGCGCGGGCCCCGAGCGGATAGAGGTGGAGTGCCACGATCGAGAGTCCGGCCACGCTTGCGATCGCTGTCAAGACGGCAAGTCGACGTGGCCAGGCGGACGAGTGGTCATGCATGGGAGGGCGGCTCGGGACGGCGGCCCGCACTGCCCAGGCCCCAGCGACGAGCGCGAGAAGCATGGGGTCGGGCATGAGCGGGGGCACGTCCGACCCGGCACCGCTCGCGCCGCGCGTGCCGGGTGGCAGAAGCAGGACTCCCGCCAGGTGCGACCACGGGGTGAGCCACGCCGCCTCGATGGACAGGAGGAGGAGGGGGAGGAGTCGTCGCGCGACGGTCCAAGGAGTCATCGGCGGCGCGGGTCGCGGGTCGCGGGTCGCGTGTCCTCCGCTTGGCGACGCCTGGTCATCAAGGTGGCTGGCAGGTCAGGGCAAAGCACTCGGGCCATCGCGGAAGTCTAGCGGCGGGTGCGACCGACATCGGCGCACCTGACGCGCCGGGGCGGTGGTACCGTGCCCCGCCCGCGCACCAGTGAAGAGGCGGGCGTGATCGGCGGCTACCGTCCGGGACCCGATGGTCCGCGGTAGCGTGAGGGACTGGAGGGACCGCGGTGGCGCAGGTAATGAGCGATCGCACGATGGGTCGCCCGATCGTCGAGGTCGACACACCGGCCCTGTTCGTCGATCTGGACGCGTTCGACCGGAACGTCGCGCGCATGTCATCGGCGATCGTAGGGGCGGGGATCGGTTGGAGACCCCACACGAAGGGAATCAAGGTTCCGGCGCTAGCCCATCGGCTCATCGCGGCCGGTGCGTTCGGGGTCACGTGCGCCAAGGTCTCCGAGGCCGAGGTCATGGCCGATGCGGGCATCCGGGACATCCTGGTCGCGAACCAGGTCGTCGGCGAAGCAAAGGTCCGGCGCTTCGCGGCGCTTTGCCATCGCGCCGACGCGATCGTTGCGGTCGACTCGCTGGAGGGGATCGCCCAACTCGACCGCGCGGCATCAGAAGCAGGGGTATCCCCGCGAGTCGTCGTCGAGGTCGATACCGGCATGGGGCGATGCGGTTCCGCACCTGGGCTGCCCACGTTGGAGATGGCCCGGCGCGTCGCCGATGCCCCGCACCTCCGATTCGCCGGTCTGATGGCGTGGGAGGGACACGCGGCGGGGATCGTGGATCCGGACGCCAAGCGGGCTGCCGTCTCCGAGGCAATCGGGAGGTTGACCTCGACCGCCGAGACGTGCCGGGCCGCCGGCCTCACGGTCGACATCGTGTCATGCAGCGGCACCGGCACGTACGCGCTCGCCGTGGGGATGCAAGGCATCACGGAAATCCAGGCGGGCGGGGGTGTCTGGGGGGACGTCCACTACCGCGACCATTTCGGTGTCGACCACGAGTGCGCCCTGCGAGTGATGACCACCGTCGTGAGCCGACCGTCCGACACGTACGTCGTAACTGACGGCGGTTTCAAGACGCTCGGGTCAATCAATTCGATGGCGGAACCCGTAGGGATCCCGGCATCTCAGGTCGCGAGGTTCACGCTCTCGGCGGAACACGGAAACCTTCGATTGGTCGCGCCCGAGACGACGCTTCGCCCGGGTGACCGGCTCGAATGGATCGTCGGCTACTCGGATGCGACCGTCTTCATGCACGACGAGATCCACGGCGTGCGTTCAGGCGTCGTGGAAGCCACCTGGCGGATCGACGGCCGGGGCAAGTTGCAGTAGGCGGGAGGCCTTGGACGGCGGCAGGGATGCCCGCGGACCAAAGGGACGGCCCCCACCCTCAATCCCTCCCCCGCTGCGGCGAGAGAGGGAAGGACGGCCCCCCTCCACCCCGAACCGGCCTAACCCCCCGGCCCCCTTCCCGGCGCGGGCATGGGCGCCGTCAGTTTCGTGTCCAGATCGGGGCGGCGCGAGGGGTCCCGGACGCGGCACAACGTGGGGCGAAGGATGGCCGGGCCCGGGGTCCTGTCCGACCGGTTTGCCGG